>CAZDTG010000003.1:0-87992 GCA_964508005.1 uncultured Steroidobacteraceae bacterium | reverse complement strand
CACTGTGCCCCCAGGTCGTACCGCAGGTTGAGCCGCGGGCTCCACTGTTGACGGGGCGTGAAGCCTTCATACCGCTGAGCGTCGAAGCGCACCCCGAGCTCCGCTTCGAACGACGCCCAACGGCGGCGGGCGGCTCCCGAGAGAGCATAGGTCAGCTCCTCCGGCACGGCGTGGGCGAGCAGCGAATTGTAAGGCGGGCGACCGAATCCGGCCGCGATGAAATCGTCGAACCGCTCGGCGCGGTTGTACTGCAAATCCGCCCTCGAGTCGGTGGCCTCGGCACCGTAGTCGACGACTAGTCGCGGCACCGGCCTGAAGCTCCACTCGGTGCGGAACTCGGCGCGCGAGACGTTGCGGCGATCGTCGACATGACCGGTCGCGACGTCGCTGACGAGCAGAGAGCCGTCCCGCGTGCGCCCGGCCTCGCTCACCGCGAGCGTCGTGCGTGAATGGAGCCGCTCTCCGACACCCGCATCGTAGGCGAGCCACGCATATTCATCGCGATAGCGGGCCGTCGCTGTTTCTTGAGGTGGGCTCGTCACGAGCGCCGTGCGGTCATCGAGCAGTAGCCACCCCAACGTCCACACCGATGCGGCACCGGAATGCCAGCGGAGGTGGCCGATGGACTCGGTGAACTGCGGGGCGCCGAGGGTCCTACCATTCCCCGGTGTCTCGGTGACCTCCGGCATGCTGTTGCGCACAGTAGCCAGCCAGTCCACCGGCCACCGTTCCGCGCGTCCTACAGTGCTCATCTCGTAGGCCAGCAGGCTCGCGCCGACAGCGAATTCATACCCCGAGCTGAGGGAACGGGGCGTGATATCGATCACCGCACCCGAACGCGTGCCATACCGCACGGGAAAGCCTCCGCTGTAGACGTCCATTCGATCGATGGCCGCGGTATCGAAGGCGCTCAGCAGGCTCTGGAAATCCTTCATGTGGAACGGGTCGGAGAGCGTCACCCCATCGAATCTCACCAACACATCTCCGAGCGACGCCCCCCTGATGTAGGCGCGGGAGGAGCCGCTGCTGGCAACGCCGGGCAACAGGCGCGTGGCGCGCAGGGCACTATCGTGGTCCCCCGGGATGCGATCGATGTCGATACTGGAAACGCTCCTCGGCTCTCCGGTGTCATCTCCCCCCACCGTGTACTGGCTCGCGTAAACCGAAATCTCGGCGAGCTCCGGCGAACGCGCCGCTGGGACAGTGGACATAGGCGAAACGGGCGGCGCGGCAACTGTGGGCGGCGCACGCGTGACGAGATATCGATTCGCGCCCACGTTTTGCAGAATCAAACCGTATGGCGCCACCGCCTCGCGCGCGCGCTCGAGAGCACCCTTGGCATGGAGCGGCGCGGCCAGCGCCATCGCGGGTGTAACCAGATCAGTGCTGTAGAGGACGTCAACGCCGCTGCGCTGCAACGCAGCGAGTACATCGAGGACGGACTCTGGCTCGGATTGTGCGGCAGCCGCGCTCATCCATGCCCATAGGAGAGCGACGCCGGTGAGACGTAAGACGAATGAAGGACACGCCACGGGCCGACCGAGGTCTCGCGCGCATATACGCGGTTTAACCTCCGGAGCTTACCCGGATCAGATCCTCCGCGAACTCGTATCGCAACGACGTCGTCGTCAGCACCATCTCCAGCGCCGTCGCCGGCGGTAACCCGTGCACGGAGCCGTGCAAACGCGTCCGCTCGGCAATCTCGCGCGCGCGATCGTCGTCGAAGCTCAGCTTCCGCCCAGTTTCCCGGGCTGTCCATTGGAGGAAGTCCAGCAGCTTGCGATTTTCGATCTCGTAGTCCGGCGGCAGCGCCTCGATCCACGACCACTGGGGACCGTGAGTCGCAATCGAACGGCGGCTCGAAGGACCCGTTTTCGATACCAGCAGCTCCGTTCCCGCCGCGACCGTTTCGGTTTCCGAACCCTGACGCACGCGGACCTGGCCCTCGCGCACCCGGACCCGGACCTCATGATCGACCGTGGCCACGTCGAATTGCGTGCCCAGATGCTCGATGAGCCCGAGCGGCGTACGCACGACGAACGCGGATGCGCGGGCGCGAACGGGAGGCAGGTCCACATACACCTCCCCCACCCGCAACGCTACCCCATCCGCCGCAACCGCTTCCAACTGCGTGCCTCTTGCGATGCGCAGAGTACCGCCGCCTTGCAACTCCACCAACACCGAGCCGGGAGCGGTCAACAGGTCACCCGCGCGGACCACTGCTCCAACACCCAGCGGCCGATGAGGCAACAGGGTGCTGCGTGACACGAGTGCACCACTTTCCGCTCGCGCAACGACTCCCAGCACAGCCCTGTCGGCAAATGGGCGCAGCGATACCACGGCTATGAGCATTGCCGCGGCAAGACCGGCCGCAATACCGCCCCAGAGACGGGACCGGGATCGGGCTTCAACGGTGTCCCGCCACTCGGCGGCTACCGCGGCGTGTATCCGCGCATAGGCTTCGTCCGTGAGTGGCCGTCGATGCAACCCAACCTCGAGTGTGCGCTCGAGCGGATCGTTCTCCTCCAGCGGGCCCGGCTCGTCGGCCATCACGGAGAGTGCTCCTGGAGCCAGTGCTCCCGGAACTCGTTGCGCGCCCGGGCGAGCAAGGATTGCGCGGCGACGGTCGTGAGCCCGAGCATGCCGGCTATCTCCTGCACGGAGAAGCCGTCACCATACTTCCATTCCAGGACGCGAGCATAGCGCTCCGGAAGATTGTTCAAAGTTGTCGCCACCGCGCCGCGATGCGCGGCGCGCTCGAGCTCATTGGGCGGCTCATGATCCGAGGGCGCGCGCAGCTGCAGGAGCGCATCGCGCGTCGCGCCGTCGGCATCCGCGCTTTCGTGGATGGGCTGCCGGGCGGTCTTGCGATACAGGCCGGCCAACTCGTGGCGGCAGATCTCGCATAGCCAGGTAAAGAGAGCCGCTTCGCCCCGAAAGCTCTTGAGGTGGCGTATCGCTTTGATCAAGCTGCTCTGCACGATGTCCTCGACGCCGGCGGGGTCCAGGCGCGACCGCCGTACCACGAACGCGGCAAGCCGCTGGGCGTATGCCGCAAAAAACGTATCGAATGCCGCCTGTTCGCCGGCACGCATGCGGGCGACCAGCCTGCGGTCGTCTTCGTTCACGCCGCGGACCAGGCCGCGCCCACGGTGCGCCTGTCTCCTTTAGACGTCATCGGCAGCCACAATCAATCGCAAGGACTGGCAGGCCATCCCCCTTTCGCCGAACTTCAGGCCCGCAGGGATGGTAAGGATCGGGCGATCGGTTTGCCAGCGCCGGACGCATCAGCTCACTGACCGCTCGGACCACGCCACGATGATGGAGCCTCGTGCACTCGTGCGGCCGCCGCGGACGGCATCCGGGCCGCAGGAACCCCTCCAGAGCCGGCTGCCGCTGGACTTCCGGGAACCGACGCCGGACTCTCCGGTCAATCCCCGGCTTAAGGGAGAGTTAAGAGACCGGAGCGACCATTCCGGTGATCGGAAGCGCCAGGCTCGGCCTGAGTGAGCTGCAGCGATGTCACCAGCGAGGACTCCATGATAAACGCCGGAACCGGCCCTCTCGCCGCCCACCCCCCCAGCCAGCCGAGCTCGGTGCGCGGTGCCGTCATGCTCCTGAAGGACTACCTGACGAGCCAGATCGTCGGTCAGGACAAGCTCGTCGAGCGCCTGTTGGTTGCGCTGCTGGCGGACGGCCATTTGCTGGTGGAGGGGCCGCCGGGTCTCGCCAAGACCCGTGCCATCAAGGCGCTGGCGCATGCGCTCGAGGCCGACTTCCAGCGCGTGCAGTTCACACCGGACCTGCTGCCCGCCGATCTGACGGGTTCCGATATCTACCGCCCCGAAGAGGGCACGTTCCGATTCCAGCGCGGGCCGCTGTTCCACAACCTCATTCTCGCCGATGAGATCAATCGCGCGCCGGCCAAGGTGCAGTCGGCCCTTCTCGAAGCCATGGCCGAGCGGCAGATCAGCGTCGGGTCGGCCAGTTATGGGTTGCCGCAGCTGTTCCTGGTGATGGCCACGCAGAATCCCATCGAGCAGGAAGGCACCTACCCGCTGCCGGAGGCGCAGCTCGACCGCTTCATGCTGCACACGGAGGTCGACTACCCCGACCGTCTCACCACGCTGAAGATCATGAAGTTGGCGCGGCGGGAAGCCATCACGCAACGCGAGTTGCCGCCCCCGCAGCATCGGTTGAGCCAGGAGACGATTCTGAGCGCGCGGCGCGCGGTGCTCGGATTGACCCTGTCGGATCCGGTCGCCGAATACATCGCGGCACTGGTCGATGCCACCCGCCGCCCCGAAGCCTACAGCGCGAATCTGCGCGAGTGGCTGCGCTGGGGCGCGAGCCCGCGTGGTGCGATCGCAATGGAGCGCGGTGCGCGGGCACTCGCCTGGCTCGAAGGACGCGATTTTGTGAGCCCGGAAGACGTCCAGGCCATCGCGCCTGATGTCATGCGTCATCGCCTCCTCCTCGACTATGGCGCGCAGGCGCGCGGAGTGACCGCCGACACCTGCATCGACGAGCTGCTCGGAAAAGTGCCGGCGCCATGATCCTGCCCACGCTGGAAGAGTTGCTCGCGCTGCGCGGTGCCGCTCAAGGGCTGAGGCTCGGCCCGCGGCGCGCCGCTCGAACCGCGCATGCAGGCAACCATCGCAGCACCCACCGCGGCCGAGGTCTCGAGTTCCAGGAGGTTCGGCCCTACGTCGAGGGCGATGACCCGCGCACTATCGACTGGCGTGTGACCGCCCGTCGCGGAAAACCGCATACCAAACTCTTTCGCGAAGAGCGCGAGCGGCCGGTATGGCTGCTGGCGGATCTCGACGCCGCGATGTTCTTCGGAACTCGCAGGCAGTTGAAATCGACCGTCGTCGTTCGAGCGGCGGCACTGCTTGCCTGGAGTGCCGCACTGGGCGGAGATCGTATCGGCGCGGTCGTGGCCGGGACGTCCTCCACCCGAATCATCGCGCCGCGCGCACGCGAAGCGGGCGTGCTTCCCGTGCTGGCGGCGCTGCTGGAAATGCAACCTGCCGCACCGGGACCCGGCTCAGCGCGGAGCCTGAGCGCCGGGCTGGAGGCGCTGGCCCCCATCATTCATCCCGGCAGCCTGGTGCTGGCGTTGAGCGATTTTGCAAGCCTGGATTCGAGCTCCGACGCACGCTGGGGCGCCCTGGCCCTCCACAATGAGATCGGCCTGTTCTGGGTGACCGATCCCCTGGAGAGCCAAGCGCTGCCCGATGGCCGTTTTCGCATAGGACTACCGGGCCGCTCGATGGCTGTCGACGGAGCGAGCATACGCCCCGTTTGGATCGAGAAGTGGCGGGAGCGGGAAACGCGTCTCGCATCGCTTGCGCAGCGCATCGGCGCAGCCGTGACCAGACTCGACACGAGCGACCCAGTGGAGAGCGCGCTGCGGGCGTTGCTGTTGGGAAGACGGACGGCAGCATGAATTCGAGTTGGTTGACGCAGCTCGCGCCGGCGCACGTGCCCGCTCCCGCGGGTTGGTGGCCGCCCGCCCCAGGTTGGTGGGTGGCCGCCCTGCTCCTCATCGTTGCAACTGCCGCATTCGTGTGGTGGCTGCGCGAGCCGCGGCGCGCTCTGAGGCGCACGGCACTGCGTCAGTTGCGATACATTCGGGCCAGTGATGCGGACGGGGCGGCCGTCGCGCGGGCGGTGGAAAACCTGCTGCGCCGCTACGCCCTGAGCGTGTTTGGAAGGGAGAGGGTCGCAAGACTCACGGGCGACGCGTGGCTCGGTTTCGTGACTGCCGAGGGGGCCGACGCTCTGGCGGGTATCGCCGGCCGCTCGTTACTCGCGGCCGCTTTCGGCAATCAGATCACCGACGATCGCGAGCAATGGCTCGCAGGTGCGGCGGCCTTCATAAACAGGGCGGGCCGACGGCGCCGTACCGGGGAGGGCAAGTGATTCATCTCGCCTGGCCCTGGATGGCGCTGTTGCTCCCCCTGCCGTGGCTGTACTACGCGCTGCGCTCGCCTGCGGAGCCGCGCGGCGCGACCGTGTTCGTGCCCATGGCCGCGAGCCTGGCACACGAGCGGGCTCGCGCTCCTGCCCGCGCCACGGGCGGGCGCCTGATCTTCGCGGCGATCTGGCTGCTCCTGGTGGCCGCCGCCATGCGGCCTCAATGGCTCGGTGACCCGGTGCCCCTGGCAACGAGCGGACGCAGGTTGATGTTGGCCGTCGATGTCTCCGGATCGATGGCAACCCAGGACATGGCTGGAGGCGCGAGCCGCCTGCGAGTGGTACAGGACGTGGCCGGACGCTTCGTCGACGGCAGGCAGGGCGACCGTGTTGGATTGATTCTCTTCGGCACCCGGCCCTATCTGCAGGCTCCCCTGACGGCCGACCTGACAACCGTGCATCGGTTCCTCAACGAGGCGGTCGTGGGTGTCGCTGGAACCGAAACCGCCATCGGCGACGCCATCGGTCTGGCCATCAAGCGCCTGCGCGGCGAAGCCGGCGGGGCCGGGCCCCCGGGCCAGACAGTGCTCGTACTGCTCACCGATGGAGAGAACGACGCCGGATCCATGCCGCCGATCGAAGCAGCGCGGCTCGCCGCCCAATCCGGATTGCGCATCCATACCATCGGAGTCGGCGCAGTTCCCGAGCAGGGAATTTTCGGCATGGACGCGGGAAACACCGACCTCGACGAAGACACGTTGAAGGCCATTGCGCATGCGACGGGCGGCGAATACTTCCGCGCCGCCGATGCTGACGCTCTGGGCGCGGTCTATCGGCAGCTCGACCGGCTCGAACCCGCGGCGGGAACCCAACAGTGGCTGCGCCCAAGCGACGAGTGGTTCACGTGGCCGCTGGCTGCCGCCTTGCTTCTGAGCGTCCCCGCAGCATGGGTCGGAGGGCGCGCATGGGCCTGAGCCACTCGAGCGCACTCCATTTTCTCCATCCGGCATGGCTTCTCGCCTTGCCGCCGCTGCTGGGGTTGACGGCTTGGCTCACCCGTGGGGCCAACCGGGATGGCAACTGGTCGCGGATCGTGGACTCCCAACTTTTGCCGCTGCTGCGGGTGAGCGAGAGCCGCCGCGGACGCTCACCCTGGGTGCTCGTCGGATCCATCTGGACATTGGCCGTGCTGGCGCTCGCGGGTCCGGCATGGAAGCGCACAGAGAGCGCTGCATTTCGGGCCCCGGCGGCCTGGGTGTTGGTGCTCGACCTTTCGCCCTCCATGGCCGCCAGCGACATCGCTCCGAGCCGGGTGGCCCGGGCCCGTTACGCGGCCGCAGACCTCCTGTCCGCGGCGCATGACGCACGGGTCGGCCTGGTGGCATTCGCGGGCGAGCCGCACACGGTAGCCCCTCTGACCACCGACGTGGCGACCGTGCGTACGCTGCTTCAGCCGTTGGCGCCAAAACTGATGCCTGAGTCGGGCGACAACCTGGCACCGGCTCTCGAGGAAGCGGAGCGGCTGTTGCGCGCCGGGTCCGGGCAACACGGCCAGGTGGTGGTGCTGTCCGACGGATTCGACGATCCGGAGGAAGCGATGCGCGTCGCGCAACGTCTGCGCCAGCAGGGAACGACTGTCAACGTCGTGGGCGTGGGAACCCAGACCGGCGCGCCCGACCCGGACGCTAAAGGGAGCTTCGTGCGGGACGCGGACGGTCATCTGCGCATGACTCGAATCCAGACCGACCAGCTGCAGCGCGTCGCGGCCGCCGGTGGCGGTGAATTTGTTCCCGTGAGCGGTGTCTCCCGGCTGATCAGCACGCTCGAGTCCGCGCACTCTCGTGGCGTGGATGCAGGCGCCGCAACGCCGGGCGCGCGACTTGCAACATGGGACAACGAAGGCGTTTGGTTGCTGCCGCCATTGCTGTTGCTGGCTGCGTTGCTGGCGAGGCGGGGGTGGCTATGAGAGCGGCCTCGACCTCCTCGCGATGGTGGCGCTCCGCCTCAGTTATCCGGCTGCTGCTGCTCCTGTCCCTCGCGAGCCCCGGCGCGCAGGCGGGCACCTGGTCTGACCTATGGTCGACGCGCGAGCAGCAAGCTCAGCGGTTGCTCGACTCAAATCATCCCGACGCGGCCGCGGGGCTTTTCGGCGATGCACGGCGGCGCGCCTACGCCGAGTTGCAGGCCGGACAGTACGCCAAGGCGGCTGGGCGGCTCGCGCCTTTCAAGGATGCCGACTCACAATACAACCGTGGCAATGCGTTGGCCCACATGGGCCAGCTTCGAGAGGCTCTCGCCGCCTACGACGCGGCGCTGGCGCGATCGCCGGGTAACCGCGACGTGATGCGCAATCGTGACCTGGTGGCACGCGCCTTGGAGCAGCAGAGCCAACACGCTGGGCAGCCGAATGGTGCGGATCGCCAGTCCGCGGGCGACCGGTCAGGACAGGGTCAGCGCAACGGCGGGGCGTCGCCGTCCAACGAGGGCGCGCAGAAGCGGGACACGCAGGCGGGGCGTCAGGCGCAGGCCGGCAATCAGGCGCAGGCCGGCAATCAGGCGCAGGCCGGCAACCAGGCGCAGGCCGGCAACCAAACGCAACCCGGCAATCAGGCGCGGTCCGAAGGAGCCGAAACACCCGTCCAGGCACAATCAAACCCACCGCAATCCAACGGTGCCGCGCCGGGCGACATCCAGTCGGGTGCCGGCCCCGGCTCAAACTCCGGCGGAGGCCCCGACAACGCGGGACGGGACGCCGCGGCCGCCATTCAGTATCAGCAAGGTCAGCAGCAGTCCCACCCATCGTCAAGCGCGAGCGCCCGCGCGAACCTGCCGTCTGCTGCGACTCCGACACGCTCGCCGCAGGATTTGCAGCCCCCGGCGCAGCGCACGGAACAGGCGCTCGCGCTGGATCAGTGGCTGCGGGAGATCCCCGACGATTCAGGGGAGCTGCTGCAGCGCAAGTTTTTGATCGAACACCTGCTGCGACAACAGGGGAGCCGGGAATGATACGCCGCTTCCTGTCTGCCCCGCTGCTACTCATGACCGCGGTCTTGCCTGCGCACGCTGCCGTGCGCGCTTGGTTGGACAATACGCAAATCGGCCCAGGCGATAGCGTGCACTTGACTCTGGCGCATGACGGCCAGACCAACACCCGGCCTGACCTCGCGCCGCTCAAGCAGGACTTCGACATCCTCGGCGACAGCAGTAGCAGCAGCCTGCAGATCGTGAATGGCAAGGCGTCCTCCACCACGCAGATCGAGCTGTCGCTGGCCCCCAAGCATCCGGGACAGCTGACGGTTCCCTCCCTGACCTGGGATTCCGACAGAAGCGCTGCTCTGACGCTAAACGTAACGACGACAGGTGCGGCGGGTTCGACAGCCGGCACCCGCGGCAACACCACCGCCGGCAGGGTGTTCCTCCAAACCGAGGCAGACCCGAAATCGCCTTACGTGCAGGCGGGCGTGCATGTGACCGTGCGGGTGTACGCGGCGGTACCGTTATCTCACGCCGATCTGGATTTCTCCGATACCGATGCGGCACTCGTACGGCAAGTCGGCTCCGACGGTGTCAGCACGAGCGAGAAGAACGGTCAGTCCTACCAGGTCGTGACCCGCCATTATCTGGTCTTCCCGCAGCGGAGTGGACGTCTGGAGATTTCCGGTCCGACACTCAGCGGGAATATCCCCGACAGCACCCGCCGCATGGACCCGTCCGATCCGTTCTCCGGCTTTTTTGCGGGTTCGCCGTTCAGCGGAATGGTCGCCACGAGCAAGCCGGTACGCATCCACGGCGAGCCCATCGTGTTGGATGTCCGCCCCAGACCGGCAGGCGCCGGCATGAATTACTGGCTGCCCGCCCGCAACGTCACTCTCCACGCCGATTGGCAGCCCGCGCAGCTACAGGCGCACGTCGGCGATCCCGTCACCATGGACCTGCAGCTACAGGCCGACGGCCTGACCGCCGCGCAGCTTCCCGACATGTCGGCGCTGCTGGCCTTGCCCGCCGGACTGAAAGCCTATCCGGACCAACCGAAGCTCAAGGATCTCCCGCGCGGCGAGGATATCGTGGGTGATCGCGAACAGAGTGTTGCCCTGATCTCCGATCAGCCGGGACAGTTCACCATCCCCGAGCTGCGCGTGACCTGGTGGGACACGCAGGCGAATCAGCTCCGCGAAGCCGTCCTGCCGGCGCGGACATTGGTCGTTCAGGCAGCACCGGGCTCCAGTGTGTCAATGCCGGCGCCCACTCCGAAGAGTGCCCCGGCAGCGGCGACATCGACCGCCCGATCATCCACGGCACCGGCAGTTGGCGCGGATGCGGGAGCCGCGCGGTGGATCAGCCTGGGATTTGGCTTGCTGTGGCTGGCGACTCTCGCCGCATGGCTCTGGACACATAAGAGGAACAGGCGGACCGCGGAGGCCGCGTTGGATGGAGGACCGGCGCCTGATGCGGACGTATCCAGCCCACGCGCCTCATTCCGTGCTGCCTGCCGCGCCAATGACGCCATGGCGGCACGCCGCGACCTGTTACTCTGGGCCAACGCCGGGTGGACTGGCCCACGGATCATCGGGCTGAACGCATTGGCGAAACTCATCGACGACCCGGCGACCGCCGCACTCCTTCGCGCGCTCGACCGGGCCTGTTATGCGGGAGATACCTGGACCGGAGAAGCGCTGGCCAACGCCCTCCCCGATTTACCGTTTCGCAAGCGGACAATGGCCCGCAGGACTCGCGATCTGGCGCCGCTCTATCGTTAGAAGTCCGGCTGATTGACGATCGCCGTAGCGGGACCGTGACACACCGGGTTCGCTCGTGAGAAGCTGTTTTATGTCAGCCCTTGCGTCGTACGCCGAACCCGCCATGAATGACAATCGATCCGATCCTCAATCCGACCTCTGGTCCAGATGGCTCCTGCATGTGCGCAGCGGCGGCGATGCGGCATTCGATCGGGAAGTCCGCGCCGAGCTCGAACCGTACGCTGAGCGCGTGCTCGAGGCCGCGAGGCTCGAGCCCGGCATGACGCTCGCCGACGTAGGCACCGGTGAGGGTCTCATTGCCTTTCGCGCCATCGACCGCATCGGGCCGTCACTCAAGGTCGTCCTGACCGACATCTCCGCGCCGCTGCTGCGCCATGCCGAGGCACTCGCAACCGAGCGCGGAGTGCGGCAGCAATGCACCTTCGTCGAATGCGGCGCCGATAAGCTCACCGGTATCCCGGATGCGTCCGTGGATGTGGTCACGACCCGTGCCGCTCTCGCCTATGTCGCCGACAAGGCCGCCGCTCTGCTCGAATTCCAGCGCATTCTCAGGCCCGGTGGGCGCATCTCGCTCGCCGAGCCCATTTTTCAGGATGATGCGTTTGCGGCCTGCGCCCTGAAAAGCATGGTCGATGGGCCACGCCCGCAGAATCCGGATCCGTTCCGCCCACTGCTGCATCGCTGGAAAGCTGCACAGTTCCCCGATACGCCCGAGAAGATTGCGGCCAGCCCGATCGCGAACTTCTCCGAGCGCACGCTCTTTGAATTGACCCGGGTCCTGGGTTTCGCGCAGATCCACGTGGAGCTGCACATCGACATGCTCTCCTCCAGGATGGCGGCCTGGCATGTCTTCCTCGACAGCTCGCCCCATCCCTGGGCTCCGCCCCTCAGCCAGATCCTCGCGGAACAATTTACCGCGGAAGAGCGGCAAACCTTCGAGAGAACCCTGCGCCCGCTCGTCGAATCCGGACAAGCGCTGACAGTCATGCGCACCGCTTACATCAGCGCTGTCAAACCCCAAACATAACTCATCCCTTCAGGCGGTCCGTCCCTCATCGAGCCCCGGCTCGCGATCTGTCCCGCCTACTCGAGCCGCTGTCTCAATCGGTCGGGCGCCAGATGACAGAACACGGGAGAAAAGTTTCTTTGTGGCGCAACATCACCGGCGGGCCCCAGCTCGAGAAAGGGCTCTGCGTCGTTGTTCCAGGCGGGCCACGCCGGCCAGCCCGCGGGATTGGGAATACCGGTCCTGGCAAACTGCGTCCAGTACGCCTGGATGGCGGCGGCAAGTCTCGTGTCGGCGTTCGTGAACGGCAGCCAACGCCAGATGGGATCCTCCAACGTCCCGAAGACATAGGGCAGCTCCAGGCTGTGGAAGGCCCCCAGAGCTGCGGCTCCCTTACCCGGGACGACACGGTCGAACCGATAGACGTACGCCCTCTGTCCCGCCGCATGCACGAGCGTCGCCATGGCGCCCAAGGGGCAGGCCATGAACATGTCGTTGGCCGCCTGGTCGAGCGCCGCGTCGCGATTGATGAGCGCCTTCCCGAGATACCAGGCAAGCGCGACATCTGTCCAGGCTCCATAGAGTGGCGCCACCGCCTTGGCAAATTTGCCAATCGTTTGATGAGCGCCGCCGCCGCCGTCCGGCTTGGCCCCCGACTTTGCGGCCTCCTTCCCTGCGGCGCCTGCACGGAATGCAGCCAATTCGCGCCCATTCAGCCCCACGAGAAGATCGACTTTGGCGATCGCACCCTGGGCGAACGCCTGTTGTGGCGAGCGTGGCAGCACCCACCCGTCCACGATTAGGGCCGAGGCGAGGTCCGGAAACTGAGCCTTCATCACCCGGTCAATGAGTTCCACGACCTGTGTCGCGGGCAGCGCTCGAAGGTTCTGCAGCGTCGAGAAGCGGCCGGGCGCGGCCCTGCCGGCCGCCGCTCCTGCGGCTTCCGCTTCCGCGCGCGTGTGGGAAGAGCCCGCCACAAATGCAGGGCCGCTCTCGGAGATCACCCGCCGGAACAGTCCGGCGGAGAGTGGGGAAGCGATCAACAACCCGGCGTCGATGGCGCCGGCCGACTCTCCGAACAGGGTGATGTTGTCAGGGTCGCCGCCGAAGCGGGCGATATTCCTGCGGACCCACTCGAGAGCGGCGAGTTGGTCGAGCAACCCGTAGTTGCCGGAGCTGTGATGAGGGGATTCGGCTGTCAGCTGCGGATGGCTGAAAAATCCGAGTGCACCCAAGCGATAGTTGATCGTGACGAGCACTACACCGTGAGACACGAGCGCCGCGCCGTCGTAGGCGGACTGCGATCCGCTGCCGGCCATATTCGCTCCCCCATGCAGCCAGACCATGACGGGCAGGGGAGTGCGCGGCGGCCAGGCCGGCAACCAGACATTGAGGTACAGACAATCCTCCGACGACTGTACCGGCTCGCCCTCATACTGGGCGCCGTAAGCCCGCGCCAGGGGCGCCACGAAGTTATTGAGGCCACCGCTGCTCTGAGTGCATGGGCTTCCCGGTCGGGTCGCATCCCGCACACCGGACCACGGTACGACCGGCTGCGGCTCGCGCCAGCGAAGATCATCGACCGGCGGGCGGGCATACGGAATGCCCTTGAAGACTACCGCTGTCTCGTCTTGGAGACCACGCAACTTTCCGTCGGCGATTTCCGCGATAGGAGGCTCGGCGGGCGCGGCGGACGGACTCTGCGCGCTGCCCTGGAGAAGAGGCAGAACGGCGAACAGCACTCGCGCGCATCTGAACGAGTACGTACCGGCCTGCCTCGCGATCAGGAAATTCTGCGGCAATCCGTTACCGGACCGCGGCAACTATCCGCCGATGCTGCTGCTCGCGGATCCAGCCGTTCGTCCTTGCCTCCAACAGATCGAGCGGCAGCACGCCGCCGTTCAACATCTCGTCGTGAAAGGCGTGGATGTCGAACCGGGTTCCCAATTCCTTTTGGGCCCGATCGCGCAGCTCGCGGAACTTCAGTTGCCCGAGCTTGTAGGCGAGCGCCTGCGCGGGCCACGCAATGTAGCGGTCGGTCTCCGCCTGGAGGGTCGCCTCGTCGACGGCGCCCGATTCGCGCATGAAGTCGACGACCTGATCGCGGCTCCATCCCTTGGCGTGGATGCCGGTATCCACCACGAGGCGCACGGCCCGAAACAGCTCGCTCGACAGGCGGCCGTAGTCGCTGACCGGGTCCTGATAGAAACCCGCTTCCTTGCCGAGTTGCTCGGCATACAGCGCCCATCCCTCGACGTAGCCCGAATTGCCGCCGTGGCGGCGGAACTTCGGCAGATCGGGAAGCGTCTGTGCGACGGACAGCTGCATGTGGTGCCCCGGTATTCCCTCGTGATACGCAACAGCTTCGTCGTTGACGAGCGAGCGTTGCGCGACATTGGCGACCGCGACCACTATGCGCCCCGGACGTTTCCCATCGGGCGTGCCGGTTTGATAGTGAGTGGCGTTGCCCGGCTGGAAGTCAGGCATCGGCTCGACCGTGACGGGGGATCCCGGAATGAACCCGAACAACTCCGGCAGCTTTGGTTGCATCTGGGCGAGATACTTGCGGAAATCAGCGACGATCTGTTCCGCGGAAGCCGGCCGGTACTTGGGATTGTTCTGCACCGATGCGCGGAACGAGGCGAGATCGGCAAAGCCTTCGTGCTGCGCGATGCGGAGCATGTCGCCCTCGATACGCGCGATCTCCCGCAGCCCGATCTGGTGAATCTGCCCGGGCGTGAGCTTGGTGAGCGTGGTACGGCTACGGATATCATTGAGATAGCGCTGCTCGCCCCCCGGCAGCGAGGTCACGGCGAGCGTAGTCCGGCCGAAGGGAGCGTATTCCTCGGCAATGAAGTTGCCGAAACTCAAATAAGCCGGCAGCACCTCCTTCACCACCGCCTCCGTGATCTCCTTCGTGAGGCGCCGCTGCTCCTCGAGCGGGATGCTGCTCGGAAATTTCTTCGTGGGCAGCAGGAAGGGGTCTGCCGCAATGACTCCCTGACATTGCGCGGGAACCTTCTCGAGCAGAAAACGGACCGGCATGAGGCCGTCGCCCTTGCCGGCGCGCAGCACCTCTTCCGTCTGACTGAATACACGCGGGATCTGCTGAAGCCGCGCGATGTAGTCTTCGTACTGCTTCACGGAGTCGAACGGCACGGCGAGCGGCAGATCAGCGAGACGGACCTGGGGACCGTCCATCTGATTGACCGGCATCTCGTATTCCTTGAAATCGTGGTTCGCGATGCGCTGCTCGAGAACCCGCTGCAGGACCTGGTGGGAGAGCACGTCCTGTTCGGGAAAGCCGGCGACCGATATGGCCTTCAGGCGCGCGAGGAATTCCTCGTCGCGCTGGTCCTGGCGGGCGATCTCCGCGAGGGAGGAGTCGTTCAACCGGTCGTTGTAACGGTAATCCCCGTATGCCGTCGCGAGCTCGGGGTGTGCCTGCAGATCGGATTCATACTGCTCTTCGAACAGCGCGTTTTGCGCGGCGAGCCGTGAGTCAACCGAGGAGCTTTTCGCACCCGCCGCGGTCCAGCCAAAAAAGGAAACGCACGCCAGCAGGGCAAGGAACAGTTCATGTTTGCGCATAGGCGGCGGATATTAACCTGCCCCGCCATAGCCCGTGAATGGCTCAGGCTTCACGGGGGGCGCCGCCAGGTTGCTGCACCACGATGCTGCGGCCCTGGCCGGCCGGGGCCATGCCTCAGCCGGCGGCAGCCTGCAGGGCCAGCTCGGGCGCGGGCCGCGTGCTGTTGAGCTTGATGTTCAGGCGCAGCTCGTTCGCCGAATCGGCGTTGCGGATCGCCTCGTCGTACGAGATGACACCCTCGTTGTAGAGCTCGAAGAGCGACAGGTCGAAGGTCCTCATGCCCAGCTCGCGCGAGCGCGCCATGATGGGCTTGATCTCGTTGAACTCGCCCTTCAGGAGCTTGTCCGCGATGGTCGGGGTGTTGAGCAGGATTTCGACTGCGGCGCGCCGGCCCTTGCCGTCCGCCGTGCGCACCAGCCGCTGCGAAACGATCGCGCACAGATTGCCGGACAGGTCCATCAGCAGCTGCTTGCGGCGCTCCTCGGAAAAGAAGTTGATGATGCGGTCGATGGTCTGATTGGCGCTGTTGGAATGGAGAGTCCCCAGGCACAGGTGCCCGGTCTCGGCGAACGCGATGGCATGCTCCATCGTCTCCGTGTCGCGGATCTCGCCGATCAGGATGACGTCCGGCGCCTGCCGCAACGTGTTTTTGAGCGCGTTGTGCCAGGAGCGCGTGTCGATGCCCACCTCGCGGTGCGTGACGAGCGACTGCTGCGACTGGTGCACGAACTCGACGGGATCCTCCACCGTGACGATGTGGCCGGCGGAAGAGCGGTTGCGGTGATCGATCATGGCCGCGAGCGAGGTGGATTTTCCCGAGCCCGTGGCGCCCACCACGAGCACCAGCCCGCGCTTGGTCATCACGATGTCCTTGAGCGTTTCCGGCAGGCCCAGCTTGGCGAAATCGGGAATCTCGTTCGCGATGGTGCGCACCACGATGCCGACGTTCTGCTGCTGCATGAAGACGTTGACGCGAAAGCGCGCCACGCCGGGCAGCGAGATGGCGAAGTTGCATTCGAGCTCGGCCGCGAACTCCTCCCGCTGGCGCTGGTTCATGAGCGCGTACGCGAGCTCGCGCGCCACCTCTCCGGAGAGCCTCTGGTTCGTCAGCGGCTGCATGTTGCCCTGGAGCTTCATGCTGGGCGGAAAATCCTTCGACACGAAGAGGTCGGAGCCCCCGGCATTGCTCATCGCGGTGAGCAGCTTGTTGATGTAGGTCTTCGCCTGATCTTCGCTGAGGCTCGCCATCGGTCCCTCGACAAGGGTCGACAAATTGGCCCGCGAGGGTAACGAATCGGCGCAGCGTGAACCGGTATTGCTTCTCAATGCGCGCGACGCCCCGCCGCGCGCTGAGCGCCCGCCCGGCGCGGGTGCATGATTACGTCGCGTTGCCTCTCGAGGCGGGGCGCTTGCCGCGCACGCCGCCGGCGACGCGGTCCCTGGCCATCCAGGAGAGCAGCGCACCGGTGTGCTCGCGAATGACTTTCTTCAGCAGCTCGAGGCGGCGCGCGTCGATCTTGTCCCAGTTCAGCTTGGTCAGCACACTGCGGCGGGCGAGCTGAAATACCATCAGCTGGCCGCCCAACGTCATGGTGCGCAGGAGCGTCTCCTCGTCGCCCGCCGGCCGGCCGAGCAGGCGGCCGACGATCGCGGACATCACCTTCGACAGCCGGTTGCTGACACATTGATAGTGCATCTTGAAGCCGGCGGCGGGACCTTCGCCCGATTGCAGCCGCGCCATGAACAAGCGCCAGTCCTCGGCGTCCCGGGACATGAACATGAATTCCGCGAGCTGCAGCTGAATCCCGCAGAACGCCTCGATCAGCTCGGCATCACCCGCCTCCTGCGCGAGCGCGTCCTCCGCACGCTTCACGACCTCGGACATGTGCTCCCACACGCGCTCCACGATGTGCTCGACGCAAGCGACGAACACACCCTCCTTATTGTCAAAATAGTACTGCAGCGCGGGCGCATTGACGCCGGCGCCGGTGGCGATATCGCGTGTCGAGGCGGCTTCGAAGCCCCGCTCGCCGAACATCTTCAGCGCCGCGGCGACGATGCGCGCACGCGTCTCCTCGCCGCGCGCGTATCCGCCCTGCGCCGCATGCCGGTGCTTCGCGAGGCCTGCCATCGAAATTCCTGCCGTGATGAATTACACCGGACGAAAATATACCAGTTGACACACTTTTTCCAGATGGCATATTTTTACCGAGTGGAATATTTTTGGGGAGGCTCATGGATACCCTGGTGACGGTCGACGAGGCGCGGCCGGCGACGCGAGTGCGCCGGCGGACACTGCTGCTGTCCCTTGGTGTCCTGTTACTCGGCGCCGCCGCGGCGTGGGGCGTGCGCTGGTGGACGGTCGGCCGTTTCATCGAGAGCACCGACGACGCCTACCTCCGGGCGGACAACGTGACGGTGGCGGCGAAGGTGTCGGGCTACGTCGCAGCCGTTTACGTGGCCGACAACCAGGCGGTGAGCGCCGGAGAGCCGCTGGTCCGGCTGGACAGCCGGCTGTACGAGGCGGTGCTCGAGCAGGCGAAAGCGACGATCGCGGCGCGCAGGGCGGATATCGAGCGCGGCGCCGCGGAACTGCTGCAGCAACAGGCCAACATCGCGCAGGCGCGCGCCCAGTTGCAGGGTGCCCGCTCGAGCGAGGCCCATGCGCTCGAAGAAGTGAAGCGCTACGAGCCGCTGGTCGCCACCGGTGCGGAAACCAACGAGCGCCTCGCCGATCTGCGCAACGCATACAACCAGGCGGCCGCGACCGTGGCTGCCGATATCGCGGCAGTGCAGGCCGCCGAGCGGCAGCCCGCAACCACCCAGGCGCAGATCGATCAGGCGCGCGCGCAGCTCGAAGCCGCCGAGGCCAGCACGCGTCAAGCTCAGCTCGACATGCAGGACACCGTGATTCGCAGCACGCTGGCCGGCCGCGTGGGTGACCGCACCGTGCGGGTCGGCCAGTTTGCGCAGCCCGGCACGCGGCTGATGACGATCGTGCCGGTACAGGACATCTATCTCGAAGCCAACTTCAAGGAGACCCAGATCGGCCTCATGCGCGCCGGGCAACCCGCGACCATCCACGTCGACGCCCTGGCGGGCACCGACCTGCATGGAACGGTGGTGAGCTTCTCACCGGGCACGGGCTCCCAGTTCGCACTCCTGCCGCCCCAGAATGCGACGGGCAACTTCACCAAGATCGTGCAGCGGGTACCGGTGCGGATTCGCGTCGACGCCGGGCAGGAAACGCGCAAGGTCCTGGTGCCCGGTTTGTCCGTGACCGTGCATGTCGACACGCGTAGCGGCCGCAACGACGCAGAGCGCGTCGAGCGCGAGAACGCTCGTGGCTGAGCAGGCCGCAAGGGCGCCGGCTCATGCCCCGACGGCCACCGGCGCACTGCACAACGCCTCCATAACCGACTGGATCGCGGTGATCGGCGGCGCGCTCGGCGCCCTGATGGCGACCCTGGACATTTCGATCACCAACTCGGCGTTGCCGCAGATCCAGGGCGAGATCGGCGCCACCGGCACCGAAGGCACCTGGATCTCCACCGGGTACCTCATGTCGGAAATCGTGATGATCCCGCTGGCCGCGTGGCTCACACGCGTCTTCGGCCTGCGCACCTTCCTATTGAGCAACACCGTGCTGTTCACCGTGTTCTCCGTGATGTGCGGGTTCTCGCACAGCCTGCCGGAAATGATCGTTGGGCGCATCGGCCAGGGATTCACCGGCGGTGCGATGATTCCGACGGCGCAGACGATCGTGAGGACGCGCCTGCCGCCGCACCAGATGCCGATCGGCATGACCCTGTTCGGGCTCATCGTCCTGACCGGCCCTCTCCTCGGCCCGGTGCTCGGCGGCACGCTGGCGGAAAACATCGACTGGAGCTGGTGCTTCTTCGTGAACGTGCCGGTGGGTGTGGCGCTCGTGATACTGCTGTACGTGGGACTGCCGCGGAGCGCCACCGACTGGCATCAGTTCGTCAACGCCGACTGGCTGGGGATCGTCGGCCTGTCCGCGGGCCTGAGCTCGCTGACTGTGGTGCTGGAGGAAGGCCAGCGGGAAAACTGGTTCGACTCGCGAATGATCTGCTGGCTCAGCGTGCTGGCGGTCCTGGGCATCACGGCGCTGCTCGCCGGACAGTTCGTAGCGAAGCGCCCGGTCGTGCGGCTGACACTTCTCGCCAACAAGAGCTACGCGAGCGTCATCTTCATCGTCTTCACGGTCGGCGCGGGACTCTACTGCGTTTCCTATCTGCTACCGCAGTTCCTGAGCGGCATCGCCGGCTACAACGCGGAACAATCGGGCGGCATCATGCTGCTGGCCGGCTTACCCGCGTTCGCGATGATGCCCGCGCTGCCGCGCCTGCTGGGGAAAGTCGACGCACGCGTGCTGGTCATCGCCGGGCTGCTGTGCTTCTCGGCCAGCTGCATGCTCGACATCGCACTGACCGCGCAAAGCGTGGGCCATGACTTCTACGCCTCGCAACTGCTGCGTGGTGTCGGCCAGATGCTCGCGATGATGCCCCTGAATCAAGCCTCCATGGCGGCCGTCTCCCGGGAAGAGGCCGGAGACGCGGCCGGCCTGTACAACATGGCGCGCAACCTCGGCGGCTCGGTGGGCCTGGCCTTGCTGGGCGTCTATATCGACAGGCGCAACGCGTTTCACGACGCCATCATCCGTGAATCGCTCACCGCGAATTCCGCTTTGGGACAGGAGCACATCGCCGCGACCTCGGGCGGCTTCCTCGCACAACACGGCGACCAGGCGTTCGCCAATCTTCAGGCGCTCGGGCAGCTGGCGGGAGAGATGCAGCAGCAGGCCGCGGTGATCACTTATTCGGAAACCTTCTACGTGCTTGGCGTGGCGCTGTTGCTCTGCGTCCCCCTTGCCTTGTTCCTGAGGAAGCCGGCGCAAGCGGCCGCGCCGGCCGGCCATTGAAAGCGCATCCGATGTCCTCGAGCCCGGCTAAATTCCGCTTGTGCGTGCTCGCCACCGCCGCGGCTGCGACGGTCACAGGCTGCAAAGTCGGCCCTGACTACCACGGCGCGCCCGCGGTTGCACCCAACGCGAGCCATGCGGCCGCCTTCAGTCGTGCGCCACGGGAAACCACATCGACCGCACCGGCGCTCGCTGCCTGGTGGGAGTCACTCGGGGATCCGGAGCTCACCCGTTTGATCGAGACCGCGCTCGCCGAGAGTCCCGACGTGCGCGCCGCGGTGGCACGCGTGAAACAGTCACGCGCCGGACTGCGCGAGCAGCAGCGCAATGAGCTGCCCAAGACCTCGGCGAGCGCAGCCTACCTGCACGCCCATCTGCCGCGCACCTCCCTGGGTCTCGGCTCGGTCGGCTTGTACAACATCGGCTTCGATGCGACCTGGGAAATCGACCTGTTCGGCGGCACCCGGCGCGCCATCGAAGCGGCTTCCGCCGAAGCCGCAGCGGTGGATGCCGACCTTGCCGACACGCATGTGCAGCTTTCCGCGGAGGTCGCTCAGGCCTATGTCGACCTTCGCGACCGGCAACAGCGCATCGCCCTGGTCCGGGAGTCCGCGCAGCTCGAAGAGCAAGTGCTGACACTGACGCAGCAGCGCCGCGCCCAAGGAGTTGCTTCCGAGCTCGATGTCGAGAGGATCAGAACACAGGTCGAGAACACCTGGGCGACGATCATTCCGCTCGACGCACAGATCACGGAGTCGCTCGACCAACTGGCTGTCCTGACGGGCAAGGAGCCCGGCGCGCTCGACGCCGAGCTGGCCTCCGTGGGGCCGCTGCCGACGCTCCCTGTAACGGTCGCTGTCGGCGACCCTGCGGCGTTGTTGAAGCAGCGTCCCGACATCCGCGCGGCCGAATGGCGCCTCGTGTCGACGAACGCGCAGATCGGGGAGCGCGCGGCGGCCTGGTTTCCGAAGCTGACGTTGCTGGGCGATCTGGGCTTCAGTGCGTCGAACCCCGGACACCTGGTGCGGACGGACAATTTCATGTGGATCGGTGCGCCGCTGCTGCAGTGGAACGCCTTGGATTTCGGCCGCACGAAGGCGCAGGTGGACCAGGCCAAGGCGGGATTCGAAGAGGCCGCGGCGAAATACGAGAGCACCGTGCTTGGTGCGTTGCGTGATGCGAACGTGGCGCTGTCGCGCTACGGGCATCAGCGCGACAACGTCGTCAGTCTGCGCAACGTGGAGACATCGGCTACTCGCGCCGCCACACTGACCCAACAGCGATACCGCGCTGGGACGACGTCCGCCCTGGACTGGCTCGACACCGAGCGGACGCGTTTTGCGGCCGAGCAGAACCGGATCGCGGGCGATGCGGAACTGATCAAGGACTATGTTGCACTGCAAAAGAGTCTCGGGCTGGGATGGGGGCCTCCCGCAGGACGGTAGGCAGCGGCGCGGTCCATCACAGCCCAACTGGTGGTCGACGCGCAGGGCATATGTCAAGTCGAGTCAAAACGGTTCCGCGATACGGAACGGTCGCGCCGGGACTGTGAAATCAAGTGGCGCTCGCGAGCCGCAACCGAAGTAATTTCGACCGGATCATGACGCTCCCCACCCCCCTCACCGCCGGCAGTTGCCGCGCGGCGCACAAAGCGCCGGCGGCATTGGCGCTGCTGGCCGTTCTGACACTCTTCAGCAGTGTCGTGCGGGCGGGCTGCCTGGAGCTGTCCCGGCCGGACGTCCTCCCCTTGGAGGAGCTCGGCATGCGCGATCCCAGGAGGGCGATCGAGGCAGTGAAGAGGGAGCTCGCGGGCGTGGGGCGCTCCACGCGGGCAGACGCCGGTCGCATCGCTGCTCTCTACGCAGTCGAGGCCGAGAGCTACAGCCTCCTCGAGCTCGATGCCAACGCGCGGTCGGCCGCACTCAAGGGCCTGGAATTCGCTCCGCAAACGAATGACCCGACGCACCTCATCTTGAAGATGGTATATGCGGAAAACATCTACGATGCCGCAGGCATCGAGCGTGCGCTCGCCGCTATCGAGAAGGCCCGGCGCCTGCAAGCGACCGGATCGCGCGCGGACGTCTGTCTGCAAATCACCCTCGGTCTCATACAGAACCGGCATGGCCGCTCGGATCTCGCCCTCCTCACGCTGACCCAGGCATACCGGTCCAGCCTGTCGCTCACGGCCCCGGAGCCGCGGGTGTTCGCGGCGGGCGCCTTGTCGCCCGTGATGCGCGCGCTCGGTGATTTCAACCAGGCGCTCGCGCTCAATCAGGAAGTGATCGACTGGGAGGCCAGGCACAACGCCACGCTGAGCTTGTCCGTGGCGCATTACCTGCGGGGCCAGATCCTCGGCGCGATGCGCGACTCCAGCGCGGCGCTCGACGAAATCCAGCAGGCGCGCCAACTCAGCGTCGAGCTCTCGGACCAGCAGGGAATCGGCTTCGCCGACCTCGCCACATGCCAGGTGCGGCTGGAGTTGGGACGACTCGCCGCCGCTCGGGCCGACTGTGAGAATGCGCTGCGGATCTTTGCGGCATCCGCATCCGTCGATACACAAAAGCAGGCAAAAGCGGCGCTCGCGCGCCTCGATCTCGCCGAGGGTCACGCCGACAGGGCGCTCGCGAGCTTGAACGAGGTGCTCAGCCGGAATGGCGAGGATATGCAGCCGCGGCAGGTTCCCGCGGTGTACGAGCTGCGCGCGCGGGCGAACGCTGCACTGCAAAGGTATCCGGATGCGTATCGCGATCTGAGCGAGTACCTGAAGCGTTATGTAGCCGGTACCGACGCCGAGCGCGCTCAGCAAATCGGGGCGCTGCGGGCGCGCTTCGAGACAGACCGGGAGATCGAGCGCAACGCCTCGTTACAGCGCCAGCTTGCGCTGGCGGACGACCGGGCGGACCGGCAAAAGATCGAGCTGCGCTGGGTGGCGGTCGGGATCGGCCTGAGCGTCATGGTCATCGCTCTCCTCACTCATCTGCTGGTGACCAATCAACGCTACCGCCGCCGGCTCGTCAGGCTGGCCGCCGAGGACAGCCTGACGGGACTGCCGAATCGCGGCAGGACGGCGACGCTCGCGATCAAAGCACTCGCGGACGCGTTCGACTCGCGACAGCCGCTGTGCATCGCGCTCATCGATCTCGACCGCTTCAAGGCCATCAACGACCGTTTCGGACACGCGGCGGGAGACCGCGTTCTGCAGGACTTCGCCGCCATGGCGGCGGCCTCGATCCGCCCGTCCGACATTCTCGGACGTTGGGGAGGAGAGGAATTTCTGCTCGTCCTGCCCAATACGACACTCGACGTCGCGGTGGAGATGCTCGATCATTTACGCCTGCAGGCCGGATTGATAGCGACGCCCGGGAATGGATCGGATCTGCGCGTGAGCATCAGCGCCGGACTGGCGACGACCACGGCGGACGCGAGCTCTCTCGATGAGATCGTCGCCAGCGCGGATGTCGCGCTGTATGAGGCGAAGAACTCGGGGCGCGACCTGGTGCGCTATGCCGACGCAAGCCTGCAATCCGCCTCGACGGCAGTGCGGCGCGCTTTGCGCGAGCGGGCGGCCGGCGCCGGCTACAGCAACTCGTAAACGAGGTCGTACGAGGTCGGCTTCCCATCACGGGCGTGCAGCTTCATGTCGCCCTTGGCCCCGGCGTACTTGCCCGTGCCGCCGGTGACGACCATCACCGAATCGCCGGAATCGAAGAACGGGCCCTCGATGGTGATCTCGCCGCCGGCAAGCATCAGCGTCCAGAAGCATTCCCAGCTCTTGCCCACGACCACGCGGACACAGTACCCCTGGTCCGTGCCCACGCGCGTCTTGTTGGCCGCATCGTAGACCGGATTGGCGAACGTCAGCAGGTCGCCGACCGAATCGCCCTTGGCACCCAGATCGACGAGCGTATCCGTGTCCGCATGCTCGATGAGCTGAATTCGCTCGGCCGCCGCCGCGGCAAACGACAGCGGCAGCGCCAGCGCACCCGCGAGCACCAGTGTCGCTCTGTTCATGATCGGCTCCCCCTTTGTCAAAACTTGTAGGTCAGATCGATGCCGATGGTGCGCGGCTGGTTGGTCGAGACGCGCGTGATGGTCGGCTGTTGCCATGCGAACACCGTGTTGTCGATCGTGAGCGCCGCCAGTTTGTTGGTGATGTTGGTGGCGGTGATGTACGCCCCCCATTGCGCCCCGAGGACGCCCGCTTTCACGTCCACGATATTGTGCGACGGCAGGGTCTCGCGGTAGTACGCCTGGTCTTCGATGGGGCCGACGAGCGAGCTGGAAAGGTGGAACACCGCGGCGAGCGTATCGTTGACGGGGTGCTGGTAGTCGAGCGCGGCGACCGCCGTGTACTGCGGGACATTGATGATCTTGATGCCCGGATAGAAGCCCGCGGCCTGCGCCGTGGCGTTCGGATTATTGATGTTGGCCTTGGTGTAGGCGCCGGACACGCTGAGCGTGAGCCCCTCCGTCACGCGCATCGAGGTCTCCACCTCCGGCCCGTACGCCCGCGCGTTGCCCGCATTGATGTTGGCCGGGTAGCCACAGGTGAGGGACACGACCTGCTGGATGTTCGTCCATTTGATGTAGTAGACATCCGCGTCGATCGTGAAGCGCCGGTCGTCGAAGCGCGACTTCTCGCCCAGCTCGTAGCTCCATACGGAATCCGGGCCGTAATCGGGCTGTTTCGCCACGTACGCCCCGGCCGGCACCGCCAGAGTCGGATCCAGCTGGTTGGCGAGGGGCAGGTTGCAGTTGTACGCATTGGGATTGGCTTGCAGCTGCTGGATCGAGGGAATGGGGATCGGCAGGTTCACGCCGCCGGGCCGGGAGCCCTTGGCGACGGTGCCGTACAACGTGAGATCGGGGCTCGGCGTGTAGGAGAGATTCAACCTCGGCATCGTCGCGCTGCCGCTCTGTGTGGTGTTCAGGATCGTGTGGTCCTGGTTCGCCGAGGCCGTGCCGAGACCGGCCTGGTCGGCGTGGTTCTCGATCGTGTATCTGAAGTAGCGGATGCCGGCGGTCAGCTTGAGGTCGTCCAGGATCTTGTAGGAGGCCTCGCCGAACACGGCATACTGCTTCATGATGTTCGGATTGTTGTCGTTGAACACGACGCCGTTCGGGTTGGCGGCCTGTCCGCTGGGGTACGGCGGCAGGGTGGCATCGGGGTAGCGCAGCACACTATTGGGATTGGCCTGCTGGCTGAGGGGACACTGGCCGCCGACTACGGGGGAAGTGGCTGACGGGTAGCCGCACGTCGCTGCGGTCGCGAATCCGGGCTCCTGGTTATGGGTGATGTACCCCGAGTGCAGATCGGCGCCGTACACCCCGCCCTGCCACTGCCAGGGGCCGGTACCGTTGGAGGCCAGCCGCAGCTCGATGCTGTCCTGCGTTGTCGGATCGGTCTCCGAATACAGGTTCTGGACGAACGAGGTCAGGTTGTTGATGTTCTGCAGCGCCTCGGTCGAATCCGTCGACTGGAAGACGTAGCGCTGCCAGTACGCCGGAGTCAGCGTCAACGAGGCGGGCCCGAAGTCGTATACCAGGGTCAGGCTGGCGAGCTTGAACTGGTCGTAGTACGGCTCCGGCTGATCGTACGGCTGGTAGATGCCGGGATGCGTCGGATACGGCGCTGGCGAGGTACCCGTAGCCTGATAGTTGTTGTAACCGTCGGCGGCGATCCGCTGATACATCAGCGTCAGCGTCGCCGACAGCTGGTCGCTGGGCTTGACCAGGAGGAGCGCGCGTGCCGAGGAGAACCTTTCCAGGTTCGAGCCGTGGATGACCTTCGACGGTGTCGCTTCCTGGACATCGCCGCGCGTGCAGTAGTAGGTCACGCAGTTCGAGGGCGCGTTGGCAGATCCGTACGGATTGACGGGAAACGGGAAATTCGCAATGACCACGCGGTCGATCCAGCCGCTGATGTATCTTTCGGTGCCCACCACACGCAGCGCCGCGATGTCGCCGAGGGGTAAATTGATCATCCCGCTGGCGCCGCCGTTCACGCTGCCTCCCGACTCCGTATGCGAGGCATTCAGGTCCGTGGCCGCCTCGAAAGCGCCCAGTTTCGGCTTGTTGGTGACGAGCTTGATCGTGCCGCCCATCGAGCCGGCGCCGTACAGGGTGCCCTGCGGGCCGCGCAGCACTTCCACGTTGTTGAGATCGAACAGATCGGGATCGATGACGGTGCGGCCGTTGAGCGCCACGGCCGATGCGGACAGCGGCGTCTCGTCGATGTAGAAGCCGACCGTGGCGGTCGAGCCGCCGGCGGAGGTCAGTCCGCGCATCTCGTATTCGGTCTGGCCGGGCCCCGCCGTACGCATGGATACGCCCGGAACGGCACCCGCGAGATCCTCGATATTCGTGATGTTTTCGTTCTGCAGCTGCGCGGCGCTCAGGGCCGTGAGGCTGATGGGCGTCTCCTGCACGGTCGACTCGCGCTTCTCGGCAGTGATGACCACTTCCTCGAGCTCCGAGGACTCCTTGCCGGAGCCGCCGGTGGCAGCGGCCGCGGCGGCGAATGCCTGGCCGCACAGGGACGAAATCGCCAGCAGAGCAAGGATTTCCCGCAGTCTAACCATGTGCGCCTCTCCCCAGAAGAAAAAATGCAACACGCGGCCGGCCCCTGCGGCCCTGTTGTAAACAGGCACCGCACCCCGCCATCGATTCGCCCCGGCCGCTTCCCCGGGCGCGGACCCTTATTGCATGGTGGTAAATTATTTTGCACATGAATAGCACGCGGCACGATTTCGGGTCAACAGCTGGACGCAGCCCGAGGCCCGAAAAGGCAGGAAGTCGGCGCGTGGCGCGAATATTCAAGGCGACATGCGCACCGGATTGGCGCGCAGCAGCATCCCGCCGCACTAAAGCGTGATGTTGGATTCGGCGGCCGCCGTCCTGGTGTTGCGCCGGCGAGACGGGGCGGCGCGGAGCTAAGCGAACTTCACCATCACGTGCCGCGGCACGGTGTAGTCCTCGAGGGCATATACGGACAGGTCCTTGCCGTAACCCGAGCGCTTGAAACCGCCGTGCGGCATCTCGCTCACGAGCGTAAAGTGCGTGTTGATCCAAGTGCATCCGTACTGCAGCCGGGCGGCTACGGCCATTGCCTTCGAGACATCGCGTGTCCACACCGATGAGGCCAGGCCGTATTCCGAATCGTTCGCCCACTCGATCGCCTGCTCCACCTCGGTGAAGCGCGTGACCGAGACCACGGGACCGAAGACTTCGCGCTGCACGATCTCATCGGTTTGCAATGCCCCCGCCACCACGGTCGGCTCGTAGAAGAAGCCCCCACCCGCACGGATCCTGCCGCCCGTGGTCACCTCGACATGCCTGTTGGCCGCGGCACGCTCCACGAAGCCGGCCACGCGTTCACGCTGCTCGGCGGAGATCAGGGGGCCCATTTCGACCCCGGCGTCCCGCTGCGATCCCACTTTGAGCGTCCGCACTGCGCTGGTCAGGTCCGCAACGAGTTTGTCGAACACCTTGGGACCGGCATACAGCCGGCATGCTGCCGTGCAGTCCTGTCCCGCATTGTAGAATCCGAAGGTACGGACTCCGCTCACCACGGCGTCGACATCCGCGTCGTCGAAGACGATGACGGGTGCTTTGCCGCCCAACTCGAGATGGGTCCGCTTGAGATTGCCCGCCGCCGCGCTCAGCACCTTCTGTCCCGTCGCGACATCCCCGGTGATGGAAACCATGCGCACCGCGGAGTGAGCGACGAGCGGAGCGCCGACACTCTCGCCGCGGCCGCAAATGACGTTGACCACACCCTTCGGGAACAGCTCGCGTAGGTACTCGGCGAGCTTGAGTGCGGTCAACGGTGTCTGTTCCGAAGGCTTGAGCACCACCGTATTGCCCGCAGCCAGTGCCGGTGCCAGCTTCCATGCCGCCATCATCAGGGGATAATTCCAAGGGGCGATCGAGGCAACCACACCCACCGGGTCGCGGCGAATCAGGCTGGTGAACCCGGGCAGATACTCACCGGCAAGGGCGCCGTGTTGAGTGCGCGCGGCACCGGCAAAGAAGCGGAAGACATCCGCGATAGCCGGCATCTCATCATTGAGCATGGCCGCAAGCGGCTTGCCGGTGTTGCGGGATTCGATCTCGGCCAGCACGGCCGCTTCGCTCTCGATGCGATCGGCGAGTTTGAGCAGGAGCGCCGCCCGGTCCCTGGGGACCGACTGCGACCAACCTCCGAATGCCGCCCTGGCAGCCGCGACAGCCCCGTCCACCTGAGCGCGGCTGGCCTCACGGACCTGCGCGACCTGCGCCCCGCTGGCGGGGTCCAGAATGCTCTCGGCGGCGCCCTCGCCCCCGGTCAGAACTCCGTCAATCAGCAGTTGGGTTTGCATGATTCACCCTCTTCCCGTAACAGCCCTTGCGCCGCTCTCGAGCATGGTACGCCGTCCCGGGGTCATCAACCCACGGCGGTACGCTTCTTCTTCTCCGGGTCATCGAACGGCAGAGTATGGGCAATGGCTGCACCGTTGACCTTCCTGCCGCGGATTTCCAGACGCTTGCCATGCACCGCGCAAGGAAGCTCCAGACGGGCGATGGCCATGGACTTCTTCGTGAGCGTCGAATACATGGAGCAGGTCACGACGCCGACCTGTTTACCGCCCGAGTACACCGCATCACCCATGTCCGCGGCCACGTCACCGTCGACCAGCAGCCCGAAAATCCGCAAGCGCTCCCTGCCCTTCAGGCGATAGTGCTGGTCCGCGCCGCGGAAGTCGGTTTTGCCGGGACTCACCGTGAAGTCGAGGCCGAGCTCCCACAGGCTGTCCCCGGGCGGGTCCTTCTCGAAGGGATACATCTGTGACATGTCGTACGGATAGAAGAGGAGATAACTTTCCACCCGCAACAGGTCGAGCGTCGCGAAACACGCCGGGACGATCCCCAGGCTCTTGCCTTCGGCGAGAATCGTGTCCCAGATGAGTCCGGCATCCTCGCCCTTGCAGAAGATCTCGTAGCCCCGCTCGCCCGTGTAGCCGGTGCGGGAGATGTGCACGGGGCGGCCGAAAAGCTGCGCCGGCGTGTGGTGAAAGTACTTCAGGTCGCGAATGCCCGGGACGTGCTTCGCGAGGAATTCCACCGCCACGGGCCCTTGCAGCGACAGATCGTGGAGGTCATCGTCGAAGAGCAGCGCCGCGTTGCGGCCGACTACGGCGCTCGCCAGCGTCTCGTGCCCCGCGCCGCTGCCGTGGACCACCATCCAGGAATTCGGTCCGGTGCGATAGAGAATGCAGTCCTCGATGAAGTGCCCGGCATCGTTCAACATGCAGGCATACGCGGACCTTCCCGGATAGATTTTCGTGACGTCGCGCGTCGTCGCGTAATGCAGGACCGCGGCCGCATGCGGCCCGGTCAGGTGCAGTTTCTTCAGGCCCGAGACGTCCATCAACCCGGCCTTGGTCCGGATCGCCACGTGGTCGCGCGCCACGTCATGGGCGTAGGTCCACGCGGTCCCCATGCCGTTCCAGTCCTCGAGCTTGGAGCCGAGCGCGCGATGGCGATCAGCCAGAACCGTGGTACGCCAACTCAACGCCATGTCACATCTCCTGCTATTGTTTTCAAGATCTACTCCGGCGCGGTGCCGGGCGAAGTAGGCGCGCCATCGTCGAATGGCGCGAGATACTCGACCACCGCATCCCGGTAACGGGTGAGCCCCTTGTAATCCACCAGCGCCGGATGCAGATCGCGCAACACCCGATGCACGCGGCGCGCCCACTTGGGGACGGTGACGAGCTCGCGCATGCTGATGAGGTAGGCACGAATGCTGAAGACGATCCCGTTGGAGCGCGGCAGACGCCACAACCCCTGCAACTCGACGCGCAGGTGCGCCATGTCGCCTGCGTTCTGCGCGGTAACAGTGGCGCGATCCGGCCCCCACCTGTAATAGGTCTCCGGGGAGGTGTCGAGCCGCGGATGGATGGTCATCGTCCAGTTCAGACGCCGTACCGGATGGTTCAGCCGCAACCCCAACAGAAATTTGAGCGCGCGATCGAAAACGCCCATTTCGTGGGCGAGGGGCACGGGGCCGTGCCACTCCTTGAAGCTCATGCCCATATCGAAGTTCAAGGACCAGTCGGCCTGCGTCGTCACCATCCCCGCCTCGCACCAGAGGTCGCCCTCCCTCTGGTCCATGATGACCCAATCCCCCTGCGCCTGGCGTGTGATGTATTCCAGCGGCTGTTGTGGCAGCGTCGATGGGTCGCCGAACGTGAACGTCTGTTCAATTCCAAGCGGCCGGTTCGTCCAGGACCACTCGCTGCCCCGTTTGGCGAGAGTGAAATGTTGCGGGTAATCGCGCGCGAGCGACTCCATGATGAGCTCGAGGCAATCCCACTGCGCGCTCATCATGTGGGGCAGCGCCTGGAATCGCAGCGGATCCTCCGCCAGAACGAGAGCGCGCTCGCGGCATTCCGCGACGTAGTGCTCGTCGATGTCGATGGGGAACTCGATCACGGAGCCGGCCGGACCGGGAAGATGCTCCTCGATATTCACCGAATACATGTATTTGTCTTCGGGGAACGGCAGCGGAAAGCGCCGGATCGCGTGCGGGCTGTTGCGGAACGTGAAGTCGCCGCGGAAGCTCTCGTGGGGTTTGAAGGCAACATTCATGGCAACAGCTCCCCTCTAGAGATCAAGAACCAGTTTCTTGCATCGCGCCCGCGACACACACGGCATGACCGCCTTGCCGGAGGCCTTTTCCTCCGCGGACAGGTAGTGATCGTTATGAACGAGCTCACCCTCCAGCTCGAGCACGGTGGTGCGGCAAAATCCGCACACGCCGCCGCGGCAAAGATACGGCACCTCCACGCCCGCCGCCTCGATCGACTCGAGCAGGCTCTGATCGGGGACGACGTGCACATCGAGGTTCGACCTGGCCAGGTGGACGTCGAAGGCCTCGCCGGCGGGCGGCGCGCTGAACTGCTCCCAGTGAACGTGACTGTCGGGCCATCCGCACACGCGAGCCGCCCGCAGGGCGTTTTGTATCATGGCGGCCGATCCGCACACGTACAGGTGCGTACCCAGGGGCTGCTGTGCCAACAGCTCGTCGAAGTCGATGCGCTCACCGGCGCTGCGGTAATACATGTTGACGCGCCCCGGCTCGCGCCGCTCGAGCTCCTCGAGGAAGGCGGCATGCTCCGGCGAGCGTACCGCGTAGTGCAGCTCGTAAGGCACCGTACCCGCATGCAGATCGGCGAGCTGCGCCATGATGGGAGTGATGCCGATGCCGCCCGCGACGAGCAGATGTTTGCGCGCAATCTTGTCGAGCGGGAACAGGTTCACCGGATGCGCGATCTCGATGACGCTGCCCACCCGCAGCACATCGTGCATGAAATGCGAGCCGCCGCGCGACTCCTCCATGCGGCGCACGCCGATCTCGTAGTGATCGAGCTGCGAGGGTGAGCTCATCAGCGAGTAGGGATTGCGATGCACACGGCTGCCGCCGGCCATGACCACGACGATGTGCGAGCCCCCCGAGAACGCGGGCAGGGGAGCCCCGCTCACGGACGCCAGCGTGAAATGCTTCACGTGCGGCGTAACCTGCTCGACCGCGGCCACCCGCACGGCAATGGTATCGGCGTGGCTCACCGGAAAACCTCTTTCACGGCCGGCTGCTCTCCGGGCGCCTCCGCATCGACCATCACACCCATGTAGGCTGCCAGGCGGCTCGAATAGTGATCGCGCACCAGCAGCCAGCGGTTACAGTCCTTGCACTGCACGATGTTGGTCGTGACGTTCTCGGTGGCGGTCTGACAATGAATGCAGTAAACGCGGCGCGCGGACGATCCGCACTCCTCGGCGCGAACCTCGTCCTTGTTGAGATTGAACTGCCGCGCGATGCGCATGACGAGGCCCATGAAGCTCTCCGGGCCCGCTACGTACAGCCGGGTTCCCATCACCGAGCGTGTCAACACGTCGTTGCAGTCGGCGAGCAGCTCGGCATCGCGCCCGAACAGGCGCACATCGCCGGCGCCGGCGGCGCGGAATTGCTCCCCGACGATGCGCTGCTCATCCAGGCCGGTTACGAACAGCACGCGCGTGCGCGCGCCGCTCTCAGGGGCGGCCGCCTGCAAACCCCGCAGCACGCGCAACAGGGGCTCGTTGCCCACGCCATGCCCCACCATCAGGTGGTAGCGGCCGCTCGAGTCCGGCGCGAGGGGCGTGTAAACCGGCTTGCTCTTGATTCCCGTGACCAGCATCGCTCACCTTCCGCTTCAGTAGACCGCCAGCCAGTGCGTCACGACCAGCACGATCACACCCAGCGCGAGTGTCAGGTAGGGCCACAGGCCCGCCCGCCTCACGACCTTCTCCCCCGCCCCGATTTCGAGATCGGCTTCCATGGCGGCCGGGAATTTGCCCTTGTCCTGGATGTAATGGCGATAGACGAACACCGGGACGATCAGAGCCGCGAAAATCAGGCCGCTGCGCAACGTGCCGATTCCGGACGTGTCGGCGCCCATTCCCATGAATGCAACGTTGACAAAGGCGAGGACGGCGCCGGCTGCGATGATCCACGTCGGCGCCCGCCACGGCCGCACCTGCTCGGGCCGGTCCATGCGGTGAATCCACCCGGAATTGAGATTGAGGAAGCTGAATATCAGATACCCCACGTTCGCGGCCGCCAGCACGAATACATAGTCCGACATCAGCAGCAGCAACAGGTTGAAGCCGAGGTTGGTCAGCATCGCATTCGTCGGGGCTCCGCGGCTGTTCAGCTTCGACAGATACTTCGGCAGCCAGCCATCCACGGAGGCCTGGTAGAGGGTGCGCGAAGAGCCCGCCATCGATGTCATGAGCGACAGCACGAGCGCGAGAATCAGCATGACGATGAGGATCGCCCCGCCGGTCGTGCCGGCAAAGTGCACCATCTTCGCCATCACCCGGGCGACGCCCATGCCGCTGTAGATATCGGGAGCCAGCATGCCGCTGTAGACGGCCGGCTCGATCACGTGACCCTGGGTATCGAGCAGCGGCGGCTTCACCAGCTCGCCCAACCCCAGGTAGCCCTGGAACGCGAACGGCACGAGGGTATAGACCACCACACACAGCAGCCCGGAATAGAAGATGGCCTTGAACGTGTCGGTCTTCGGATTCTTGAACTCGCCGGTGTAGCAGACGGCCGTCTCGAAACCGTACGTCGACCACGCTGCCAGGAACATCGCGCCCGCGACCGCGGTCCAGCCGGCGGCGTTCCAGGAGCCGTTGCTGACGGTGCCCGCGGCATCGTGCACGAGCGGCACGAGCGGGAAGTAATTCGCCTTGACGACGTCACCGGTGATGAGAGGAACGACACCGATGAGAATCAGCGGAATCATTGCCGAGATGCCGAGGATCTTCGTCGTGTTGGCCGAGCGCAGGATGCCGCCGTCCTGAATGATCTTGACAGCCATGAGAATCGCGGCGCCGAGGAGGAACACCGCGTTGATGCGCAGAGTGAGACCGCTCTTGACGGCCGTCAGGTCGAGCAGCGTGAGCTGCCAGGTATTGATGACCGAATCCGGCGGGAACAGTCCGTTCAGAATGTAGCCGGCGGCCAGTCCCGAGCCGATAGCCTGCACCGGCGACCAGGCAAACCAGTTGCACCACACCGAGATGGGGGCGATCAGCTTGCCGTAACGGACCCACGCAATGGCGCCGTAGACCGAGGTGCCGCCGGACTTGTCGGGAAACAGTCCGGCGATCTCCGCGTAGGTGAAGGACTGCACGAATCCCATCGCTATGGACGCCGTCCAGACGATCCAGGAGAGATTGCCGACACCAGCCGCCACCGCGCCAATGGAGAACAGCACCAGCGGCGGCACACCACTCGCGACCCAGAACGCGCCGGTCCAATCTATGCCGCGCTCGAGGGACGCGGCCGGTCGGGCGTCATCCAGGGAGACTGCAACGGGGCCAGCGGCAGCGGGAGTGTTCTCGGTAGCGATGCTGGTCACGTTATCTCCTGGATGGCTCATCAGAAATGCTCGCGCAGGGCGTCGGCGATCTCGAAAATGTCGCCCACGATGCCGTACCGCGCGATGCTGAAGATCGAGGCACCGGCGTCGGCATTGACCGCGACGATGGTGCTGACGTGCTTCATGCCGGCGAGATGTTGTATGGCGCCGGAGATTCCCATCGCCACATAGAGCTTGCAGGCGCTCGCCGTCTTGCCCGATTGCCCGATCTGACGGCTCTTGGGCAACCAGCCGGCATCGGCGATCGGCCGCGAGCAGCCGAGGGTTGCGCCGATCGTGTCGGCGAGCTCGCGAAACTGCTCTACGTTCGCCTGCTCGCCGATGCCACGGCCGATGGCCAGGATGAATTCGGCAGCCGTCATGTCGACGTCATCCGAAGAGCTCATTTCGATGAACTCCCGGCTGACCACACGCGCTCGCACGGGCGGGGCCGCGAAGTCCACGACCCGGGGTGAGGCGCTGCCTTCCGCCGGCTTGAACACGTTCGCGCGAACTGCGAGGACGACGATGCGCTTGCCGGGAAAGTCGACTTCGACGTTCACCTTCTGGCCATAACCGCCACGGGTCGCGACGAGGCTGCCCTCCTTGTATTCGAAGCGGAACACATCGGTTGCGAATCCGTAGCGGCCCTTGGCAGCGAGCGCGGCCGCATAGCCGAACGAGTCGATACTGTGAGGCAGCAGGACCAACCCGGGCTCGCGCGCGTCGATGAGCGCCCGCACCGCGGCAGCGAAGGTATCCGGCTCGAAGTCACGCGCCGCAACTTTGACGGTCACGATCTCGTCGACACCGGGTACACGGAGACTCGGTAGGAGCTTCGCGGGCTCGTCGGCTATGAGGGCCACCGTAACGGTGTCGGATGGAGCACGCTTGGCGGCCTGGGCCGCGGCCACCAGCTCGAGGGTCACCGGGCGCAGCTCACCGCGCCGGTGCTCTGCAATCACCAGAACGCCACTCATGCGGCACTCCCGGCGCGATCCTTGATGATCTGCGCCAGCCGCGCCGCCTTTTCCTCCACGGTGCCTTCGATCATCTCAGCACGCCCCTTCTCAGGTATGTACATGCGCCGGACGCGCGATAGGGACCCGCTCTCGCCGACGTCGTCCGCGGCGATACGCAGATCTTCGAGCGAGAGTACTTCTATGGGCTTGGCCGCGGCCTGCTTGATGCTGCGCAAGGACGCGTACCGCGGCGTATTGATGCCGAGCTGGATGGTCAACACGGCCGGACACTCGATCTGCATCTCGTGCAGCACTCCGCCTTCCAACTCCCGCCGGAACACGGCAGTGCGGGCGCCCGGCGTGTAGGTGAGACTGGTCACCACGGCGGCATGCGGCCACTCGAGGAGAGCCGCGGTGGCGATCCCTGTCGAGGCAAACGTGTGATCCGACGACTGCACTCCGGCAAACAGCATGTCGGGCGCTTCCCGGGTGGCGACTGACGCGATGATGCGCGCGATCGCGATGGAATCGGAGCCTTCGATTGCGTCGTCCCAGACACGGATCGCCCGATCGGCACCCTTCGCCAGACACTTGCGAAGCGCCTCGTCGGCGTCCTCCGGTCCGACGCACACGGCCACGACTTCAACGGGGACCGTGGCGGCCTCCTTGATCTTCATCGCCTCCTCGAGCGAGTAGTCGTCCCACTCGTTGAGGTCGCGGACGAGAAAATCGGGATCCACGTCCTTGCCGTCGGCTCGGATCTCGAAGTCCTCATCCAGGGCAGCCACCTGTTTGACGGCCACGAGGATTTTCATGGTGCGGATCTCATATTGACTGCGGTTTCGACCTGCTCCTTGCGGAGCGCTTCACGGACCAGCTCGATGAGCTCCTTCACCACGAACCGGCCTTCGTTACCGGTCGTCTTGAGGGCGTCCTCGAACATCGTCAGATCCTTGGGACAGCTCACCACGTACACCTGCAGCCCGGGGATGGCGGCGGCCTCGCGCATACGGTTGTGCGCGGGCTTGTCCGCCCCGACGGGATCGGGCATCCAGATGCGCCCGCCGCCCGCCCCGCAGCAGAACGAGTTGGCGCGGCAGCGGCCCATCTCGACCAGCTCGCAGCCCAACAGGCGCAGGATCCCGCGCGGGGCCTCATATCCCTTGTTGAAGCGTCCCAGGTGGCACGGATCGTGGAAAGTGACTCGCGAGCCGAGCTTGCGCGCGAGCGGCAGTTTTCCCTCCTGCAACAGCTGCAACAGCAGTGTGGTGTAGTGCTGGATCTCGTACTTTCCGCCGAGCTCCGGATATTCATTGCGGATCGTGTTGTAGGAGTGCGGGTCCGTGGTGACGATGGTCTTGAAGGACGCGGCGGACAGGGTTTCGATGTTGGCCTCCGCCAGAACCTCATAGAGCCCCTCTTCTCCCACCCGGCGCACGTCATTGCCGGCGTTCGACTCGCCTTCATACAGAATGCCGAAGTCGACGCCGGCTTCGTGCAGGAGCGAGGCGAACGTCTGTGTCACTTTCTGATTGCGCGGATCGAAGGACGCGTAGTCACCGACGAACCACAGCACGTCCACCGGCTCCTTGCGGGCATCCTTGATCTGAAACGGCAGCGACTTGGCCCAGGCCGCGCGCTTGCGCCGCGACTCGCCGAAGGAGTTGCCCGTCTTGTGGATCGTCTGCAGGGTCTTCTTCAGCTGCGGATCCATCTCGCCGTCCTCGACGAGCTTGCGGCGCATCTGCACGATGATGGGCACGTGCTCGACCGCCACGGGGCAGATCTCGACGCACGCCATACAGGTCCGGCAGGACCATAGGGTCTCCATCGCGACCTGGCCGGGCGCCTTGCCATGGACATCGAGCTCCGCTTGCGCCGGCAGCACACCCGACTCGAGAGTCCTGTTGGCGAACTCACGCAGCGACAGGATCACATCCCGCGGCGACAGCGGCGCGCCGACCGCTCGCGCCGGACACGCTTCATGACAGCGCCCGCACTTCGTGCAGGCATCGAGGTTGAGGAGCTGCTTCCACGTGAAGTCGGTGATGAACTGCGCGCCCGCGCGCTGCTGCTCGGCCGGCACGCGCGGCAGACGCTGCGCGGCCAGGGGATCGCGAAACATGAGCGATCCCGCGGCGGTGAAAACGTGCTTCACCTTGGTGAAGGGAATCAGCGCGATGAACAGTAACGCGAGCACTCCGTGGAACCACCACAGATCCTGTCGCACCACCGCGCCGGCGGTGTTCGTCATGCCTGCCCCGCGCAGGGCCTCCGCGATCACAGCCCCCGCAGGAGACCACCAGCGCGTCCCCCAGACCTCCGGCCTGTCGGCCAGCCACACCAGACGTGCCGCCTCGAGCAGGTAACCCGTCGCGACAATCAGGAGCAGCGTCCATAAGAATGCCCAATCCTCGCGCCGGTAACCGCTCCGGTCGTAGTCCGGGTCCGCCGGCTGCCGGTCCGGCCGCGCGTAGTCGAGCTTGGGAGGCCGCAGCCAGCCGCGCCGGTACATCATATAAACGAGCCCGCCCGCCAGCAGCACACCCGCGACGTCGAGCACGAGGGAGAACCAGAGATAGAACGCCCCGTGCCAGAAGTGGATTCCCAACAGCGGCCCGAGAATGTCGTAGTCGAGCGTGATGGTCGCCGTACCGATGAACAGCAGCACGAATCCATAGAAGATGAGGCGATGCGCGGCGCCGGCGGGGCGGTCGCGGCGTGCCACGGTACGGTGGCTCAGCACCGTCCCCACCATGTCGCCGAACCGGGCCCGGAGGCTGCCGCCGGAATTGGCGGCAGCCCCGCGCCGGTACTTCCTGACCTGCACGTACACGCCGTAACAGAACACGGCGATGGCCGCAAAGCCGATCAGATAGAACAGCCGGACCGCCGAGGGCGCGAAATCCTCGAACAGTACCCGCGTGATGGTGTTCGCGTCGGTCATCGCAGGGGCCGCCGTCCGGTATCGTCAGCGCTGGTATTCCAACTCGGGGTTGCCCCCGGGCATGTGGGACACGCCCCACACCGCGACCTCCCGCTTGTACGGCTTCGGCTGCTGCGCATTCTTCTCTTCGATCTCCCGCGCCAGCCTGTGCCCGCAGAACGTGGCATCCGCGATGAGCCGCGGCGCCTCGGCATCCCCGATCAGATATACGTCCTTGACGCCGTTGTCGGCCCACTTCGACTGCTGACTCTTCAGCTCCCGGTACAGCGAGTCGTTGGAATGACGACCGGTGACCAGCAGCAGCGAATCGAAATCGAGCCAGCGATGCGTCTTGTTGGCTTCGCGCGGCGCCACGCCCGGGCCGCGGTAGGTGCGCCGCGAGCCGTCGCCCCAGATGTCGTAGATCTCGAGCCGGCCCGCGTCGATCTGTGAACAGAAGGTGTTGTGGAGCTCCTTGATGTGCAGCTCGTGCAGGCGCCGCATCATGTTCGGATACTCGAGCGTGAAGTGCATGTAATTGGCGAGGTGCACGCCCGTCACGATCGTGACGTCGTGTCCCGCGGTCGCCAGCTTCTCGGCCAGGCTTGGGGCCATGAAGTAAGTATCGGCATTCAGGATCACCACCCGCCGGCCGATCTTCTTCTTGCCCTCCAGCACCTGTTCGGGCGTGAGCTGGTCGGGTTTGGAGGCATCGGCGCCGGGAATCGGGTCGTGCGTCAGGCAGTTCGTGCCGTCGCTGTTCCAGGACGCGCCGGTGGCGATGACGATCTTCTCCGCGCCGTAGGCGAGCGCCGCCGCCGCCGTCATTGGCTTCTGGCCGAGCGCCACCTGTGACTGCTTGTTCTTCTTCACGAGCTTGCCGATCTGCAGCTCGCGATAGTCGCGGTGATAGCCCCATTCGCCGAGCCCGGGAAGGGTCGTCAACGCGTTGAGGTGGCCGCCGATCTTCGCCGCCGTGTCATACAGGTGCACGGTATAACCACGCTCCATCAGGACTCGCGCGCATTCGGCGCCGGCGGGTCCCGCACCGACCACGAGGATGGAGTCATCGGCGGTCTTCTTCGGGAATTTCTCCGGATGCCAGCCGCGGCGGTACTCCTCACCGGCGGTCGCGTTCTGGGTGCAGATCATGGGCGGGCCGCCGATCTCCCAACGCGAGATGCATACGTTGCAGCCGATACAGACCCGGATGTCGTCGTAACGCCCCTCCTCGATCTTCTTCGGCAGCCACGGATCCGAAATGGACGGACGCGCCGCGCCGATGATGTCGGCGTAGCCCTTGGTGACGATCTCGGTCATCTTCTCCGGATCGGTGAACCGGCCCACCCCGAGAACGGGCTTCTTCACCACCGCCTTGACGAGTTTCGTCCACGGCACCTGATGACCCTGGAGGTAGAACCGCGAAGGACCCGCGTCTTCGCCCCACTCGGCGATGTCGCCAACATCGATATCCCACAGGTCGACGAGCGGATCGGCGAGCTCGGCGAATTTGACGCCGTCGCGCTCGACTTCCACGCCCGCCTGGCCGTACAGGGTGTCGACCGCGAAGCGCGTCGCGATCGCACAGTCCTTGCCCACCGCGTTCTTCACCTTCTCCAGCGTCTCGATCCAGAAGCGGGCGCGGTTCTCGAGCGGACCGCCGTACTTGTCCTTGCGCTTGTTGTAGTACGGAGAGAGGAACTGCAACGGCAGATAGGAATGCGCCCCGTAGACGTAGACGATGTCGAAGCCGGCATCGCGCGAGCGCAGCGCCGCATCCACGTAGTACTGCTGCACCTGGGCGATGTCGTCCAGGTCCATTTCCTTGCAGTAGGTGAGTGTCTCGAATTCGGACGCATACTGGCTCGGGCCTCTGGGGGTCGCGCGCGACTCCATGTTCGGCGAGTGCGCGGCCCCGTACCACAACTCGACGCCGGCGAGCGAGCCATGCTTGTGGATATGGTCCGTCATGGCCCGCAGGTTGCGGACGTCGCCCGCATCCCAGATGCGCGCGGACAGGCGGTGCGTGTCATCCGACTCGGGATGGATCGAGCAATACTCGGTGTTGATCCCGGCCCAGCCGCCTTCCGCCTTGAGCGAGCGGTGCGCGGCCTGGAACCCGGGCCGGTCCGAGCCCGCGCCGATACAGTGCGGCACCTGATAGAACCGGTTGCGCAGGGTCTTGGGCCCGATCTTGATCGGCTGAAACAGGATATCGTGCTTGGGATCGCGCGCCATAATCATCCCCTCCGTCGTGCCATGTCGTTCGATGAAACCCGCATTTGAAGCTGCGCTCTAGGTAACGCCGCGGCCCGGGATCCATGATGTCCCGGCGAGCGGCACGCCCGCCATCGCCGCCGCCTCGATCGTGAGCGCAGCCAGGTCCTCCCGCTCCAGATGATGCACGTCCTGCTTGCCGCAGGCACGCGCGATCATCGTCAACTCCATGTTGAGTGTCTGCAAATAGTTGCGAACGCGCCGCGCGCCCACCGCTGGCTGCAAGCGCTGCTCGAGTACCGGGTCCTGGGTCGTGACGCCCACCGGACAGCGCCCCGTCTGGCAGTGGTGGCAGAAGCCGGGCGCGGTGCCGAGCTTGCGATAGTCGGCTTCGGCGGAAACGTGCTCGCCGTCCCGGATGAAGCTGCCGGAGTTGCAACCCAGGGCGACCAGCACGCCCTGTCCGATCGATACCGCGTCCGCCCCGAGAGCCAGGGCCTTCGCCACGTCCGCCCCGGTGCGGATGCCTCCCGAGACGATGAGCTGTACTTCTTCTTTCTTGTTGAGGTCCTCCAGCGCATCGACCGCCTGACGTACCGCGGCCAGGCTGGGGATGCCAACGTGCTCGATGAAGGCCAGTTGCGTCGCGGCGGTTCCGCCCTGCATGCCGTCGACGACGACGACATCGGCGCCGGCGTGCACCGCGAGCTTGACATCGTTAAAGACCCGTGTCGCCCCGACCTTCACGTAGATCGGTGTTTGCCAGTCCGTGACCTCGCGCAGCTCCTTGATCTTGATTGCCAGGTCATCGGGACCCGTCCAGTCCGGATGCCGGCAGGCGGAGCGCTGGTCGACGCCTTCCGGGAGAGTGCGCATGGCGGCAACTCTCGGACTGACTTTCTGACCCAACAACATGCCGCCGCCGCCGGGCTTGGCGCCCTGGCCGATGACGATTTCGATGGCATCGGCCTTGCGCACATCGTCCGGATCGAAGCCGTATCTCGAGGGCAGGCACTGGTAGACGAGTGTCCTGGAGGAGCGCCGCTCCTCGGGGGTCATGCCGCCGTCTCCGGTCGTGGTCGAGGTCCCGAGCTCCGTGGCCGCCCGCCCGAGAGCCTCCTTCACGTTGGCGGAAAGCGCTCCGAAGCTCATGCCGGCGATCGTGATGGGTATCGACAGCTGCAGCGGCCGTTTCGCGTAGCGCGTCCCCAGCATCGTGGTGGATGAGCACTTTTCGCGATAGCCCTCGAGCGGATAGCGCGACAGCGAGGCGCCGAGAAACACCAGGTCGTCGAAGTGCGGCAGCCGGCGCTTCGCCCCGAGCCCGCGAATCTCGTACAGACCGGTTGCCGCCGCGCGCTGGATGTAGTGAATGACCTGCCGGTCGAAACTTGCGCTCTCTTCGAGCTGCAGGTTCGCTAACGGCTCGTTCGGGTCGGCGGCAGCCGGTGTGGTCATACGATCCTCTGTGCCTGTCCGTCAGTAGGTCTGGTTGGCGTCCGCGTTCCAATGATAGAGCGAGCGCGCGGAGGCAATCCGTTTGAAATCCCCCGGGGGATGCGCAATCCCCGCCGCCGCCAGCAGCTCGCGCACCGCCGCGCGATCCGTGTCCGTCATCGGCTCGATGCGCGCATCCGCGCCGAGCGAGCGGATTGCGCCGCTCACGTAAATGACGGCCTCATACAACGAGTCGCCGAGACCATCACCGGCGTCGCCACAGATGACCATGCGGCCGGCCTGCGCCATGAACGCCGAGAAGCTGCCGACATCGCCGCCGACGACGACATCAGCGCCCTTGAGGGAGATACCGCAGCGCAGCCCGGCATCGCCGTGGATGACCAACAGGCCGCCGTGGGCGGAAGCCCCCGCGCCGCCGCTGGCGAAGCCGCTCACCTCGACGCGACCGGACATCATGTTTTCCGCGAGTCCCGGACCGGCATTGCCGTGCACGACGACGGTGGCTTCCTTGTTCATGCCGGCCGCGTAGTAGCCCGCGTGGCCGCCGATATCGACCCGGATCGGCGCGTTGAGGCCGACCGCCAGGCTGTGCGCACCGTCGGGATTCTCGACAGCCACCGTGTCCACTCCGGCCAGATCGCCGTGCAGGAACTGGTTGAGCTCGCGCACGGTCTGCCGCCCGAGATCGAACACGACGTGGCGGCCCGACTCCTTCATTGCACTGACCACGCGTACACCTCCGCCGGCTTGGGCTCAAAGACCTCGGCGTGCCGGATGCCCGGCAAGTGGGCGAGGGAGCGGAACTCCGAGGCGATCGCAACGTACTCGTCCGTCTCGGCGACCACGGCCGGCTTGCAGGCAAACGGGTCGCGCACCAGCGCGAGCTTGTCGCGTGTCCCCATGAGAAAGGTGAAGAACCCGTCGAAATCGCTGAAAGCGTGCTCGAGCGCGGTCTCCAGGTCATCCCCCGAAGTCAGCCGCCAGTGCAGGTAGCGGCAGGCCCCTTCCGTGTCACAGTCGCTCTCGAACTGCTCGCCCAGCTTCTCGAGCTTGCGGCGCAGGCTGCCCGGATTGGCGAGGGACCCGTTGTGCACCAGGCACCAGTCTTCGCCCGCCGTGTAGGGATGTGCATTCTCGGGCGTCACCGCCGATTCGGTCGCCATGCGCGTGTGCCCGACGAGATGCGTGCCGCTCAACCGGCTGAAGCCGTAACGCTCCGCAACCTCGGCCGGTAAACCAACATCCTTGTAGAGGTCGATGCTGCGTCCGACACTCAGCACGTGGACGGCCGGGTATTCCCTGGCGAGCCACTCGCGCACCTTGGCGATGTCGGCGCGTGCCGTGACGATGCAATGGTTCGCCCTGGTCGCGAAACTCGCAACGCCGAGGAGCTCCCGCAATCCGCCCTCCAGGTGCGGCCAATCGAAGCCCGGCGCGGCGCAGTACAGGCTGAGCTTGCGCCGGCCGTCGGCAACCGAATCCGAGAATACCGCCATTCCGGAGGAGTCGGGGCCGCGCTCCGTCATTCCCACGAGCATCGGCACCATGAGCTCCCCCAGGCGCGGGCGCAGCGACGGGTCCTTCAACAGCAAACCAACGATCCCGCACATGATTCCTCCTAGAACATCTCCAGATAGCGCTGCGTCTCCCATTCGCTCACGTGGCGGGAGTATTCGATCCATTCCATGCGCTTCAATCGCAGGAACTCCGCGGCGAGATCCGTGCCGATACCGGCCTGGATGACTTCGTCCGCGGCGAGGGCATCGAGGGCCTCGTGCAGGGACTGCGGCAACAGGCCGATGCCGCGCTCGCGGATCTCGCGCTCGGACCATTCGTACAGATTCACGTTGAGCGGCTCGCCGGGCTCCAGGCGGCGGTCGATACCGTCGAGCCCCGCGGCCGCCAGGGCGGCCGTCGCCAGGTACGGGTTTGCGGCGCCGTCGGGCAAGCGCAATTCGATGCGGCCGTAGGGAATACGCACGCAGGCGGTGCGATTGTTGTTGCCGTACGCAATGTATGCGGGCGCCCAGGTGGCGCCCGACAGCGAGCGGCCCACGACGAGCCGCTTGTACGAATTGATGGTGGGCGCGCAGATGGCGGCGAGGGCCCGCGCATGATGCAACAGCCCGCCGAGGAACCAGTAGCCGAGCTGGCTCAATCCCAGGCCGCGCTTGTCGCTCCTGTCGTAGAACGCATTCTTCTGGTCCTTGGTGCCGATCGACACATGGAAATGCGCTCCGGTGCCGGTCCGGTTCGAGAACGGCTTGGGCATGAAGGTCGCGATCGCGCCATGTTGTTTCGCGATCTCGCTGGCGGCCATCTTGAACAGCACCATGTTGTCCGCCGACTTCAGGGCATCGGCGTAGGTGAAGTTGATTTCGAACTGGCCGTTCGCGTCCTCGTGATCGATCTGGTACACATCGACCCCGACGGCCCGCAGATGGCGCGACAGATCGTCCAGGATGCCGCTCATGCGCGCCAGGCCCTTGTAGTCGTAGCAGGGCTTGTCGGCGGTGTCGGTCGCGTCGAACGGCGAGAGCTTCCCCTCCGGCGTCCGCTGCAACAGCATGAATTCCGGCTCGATGCCGGTGAACAGGGTGTAGCCGCGCTCCGCGAAGCGGCGCAACTGATTTTTCAGCGCCACGCGGGAGTCGTACGGATACGGCTGCCCGTTCACGTGGCCGTCGCAGGCGATGCGGGCAAAGCCGGGCATCCAGGGGATATCGCAGATCGTGGCCGGGTCGCCGACACCCATGAAGTCCGGTCCGTGCGGTCCCATGCCGAGCCCCCACACGGCGAACCCGGCGAATCCGGCGCCGTCGCCCACCACCATGTCGTAGTGCTCGACCGGCACGGCCTTCGCCTTCGCCGCGCCGTGGATGTCCACGAACTGCGCCAGCAGGTAGCGTGTCTGATGCTCGATGAAGAATTTCCTGGCCTGGTCCGGTGTCATAATTTTTCTCCCGATCAGCCTGGCGGCCGCTGGCCAGGCGCCGGTTCATAGGTACCATACGCTTTACCCCCATGCAAGACACTTGCATGGCAAGAATTTTCGCCGTATGCAAAGCTAGCACCCCGGCAGCTCCCAGTATGGGCTCATCGTCGCCCCGCCGTCGCGCGCGCCGGCTTAAAATGACGCAGCCGCCCTTAGAGCGCCCTCAGAGGAAGAGACAGTGTCGAATCGAATCCGCACGAGCGTCCGCCGCAAACCGGTACCTGCGCCGAGTCCGCCGACCCAGCCTGCCGCGGCGGCGGATTTCTCCGCCAGCATCGGACGCGTCGCCCGCCGGATCCGCGAAGACCTTGGGCTCACCCTGGCCAATGTCGCTCAACAGGCGCGCATCAGCCCGGGGATGTTGAGCCGTCTCGAGACCGGTCAGGTCAGCCCCAGTCTCGAGACGATCGTCGCTCTGGCCGAAGTCCTGGGTGTGCGCCCGGCGATCCTCCTGCAGGAGGTGGGTGACGATGAGGGTGGCGCGCAGCACGTTCCCGACGGCCAGGGCCTCGAGGTCGTGCGCCGCGGGACCAAGCGTGGCCACACGTATCACCTGCTGGCCGCCCAGCGGGGACCGCGCAAGGTGTTCGAGCCTTTCCTGGTCACCCTCACCGATAAAAGCGAGATCTTCCCCGGCTTCCAGCACGCCGGAACCGAGTTCATCCATATCCTGTCCGGCGAGATCCGCTATCGCCACGGCAAGGAAAGCTATCTGTTGAAGGAAGGCGACTCGCTCACCTTCAGAGGCGACATCGCACACGGCCCGGAAAGGCTGGTGAAGGTCCCCATCCGCATGTTGTCGATCATCATCTATGGCGGCGGCGAATCCGATTGACCCGCCGCTCGTCAACCCCCGTACCGAAATGCGGCGCGGGTACACCACCCCGGAGCGGCCGCCGGCGGTGGGAGCCTAGTTGCCACCCGCCCGGACAATGAACGACACTCGGGTGAATAAAACAACCCACCGGCGTCAAGATGAGCGAAACGGCAACCCCGACCCAGGCCATGTCCGCCACGGCAGCCTCGAAAGCCGCCACCACCGCGACCGCGGATGCCGACGCCGCCCAACTACAGGCGCTCGGCTATACCTCGAAGTTCGATCGGACCATGACCGAGCTCGAGAACTTCTCTCTCGGGTTCACGTATCTGTCGCCCGTGGTGGGGGTTTACAGCCTGTTCGCCTTCGCGCTCGCGGCGGGCGGACCGCCCATGTTCTGGTGGTACCTGCTCGTCGGTATCGGCCAGATGTTCGTCTGCCTCGTGTTCGGTGAAGTGGTCTCGCAATTCCCGATCTCCGGCGGGCTGTATCCCTGGGCGCGCCGCCTCGTCGGCAAGCGCTGGGCGTGGATGGCCGGCTGGGTCTACGGCTGCGCCCTGTTCGTGTCGATCGCCGCCGTGGCAACGGGGGGCGCCCCCTACGTGGCGCAAATGTTGGGTTTCACCCCGACCCCTACGACCACCACGACCATTGCGCTCGTCATGATTGCCATCGCTACGCTCTGCAACGTGAGCGGCACGCGGCTGCTCGCGCGTGTTGCCATGTTCGGATTCATTTGCGAGTTGATCGGCGCCCTCGTGGTCGGCGGCTATCTGTTGCTGTTCGCGCGCCATCACCCCTTCAGCACGCTCTTCGACACCTTCGGCATACGCAGCGGGGGCGGCAGCTACCTGCCTGCGTTCCTGGCCGCGGCCCTCGCCGCCATGTTCTGCTACTACGGGTTCGAGGCGTGCGGAGATGTCGCGGAGGAGACTCCGGATGCGAGCCGCATGATTCCGCGGGCCATGCGCATGACCATCTACGTTGGCGGCGGGGCCGCGATGTTCGTTTGCCTGGCGCTCATTCTCGCCGTCCCCGACATGGCCGCGGTCATCGGGGGAAAGGATACGGACCCGGTGGCGACGATCCTGCGCGCGGCACTCGGGGAGGTCGGATTTCGAGCGGTGCTCGCCGTCGTGCTCGTGTCGTTCATCTCCTGTGCGCTCAGCATGCAGGCCGCCTGCAGCCGCCTGCTCTTCGCGTACGCGCGCGACCAGATGATCGCCGGCAGCAGGCTGTTCAGCAAAATTTCGCCGCGCACGCACGTACCGGTGGCGGCATTGCTGGCCGCCGGCCTGATTCCGGCGCTCATCGCCCTGTGCGGCATGTGGATGCAGAATGCCGTGAGCACCATCATCAGCTTCGCGTCCGCGGGCATCTACATGGCTTTCCAGATGCTGGTGCTCGGGGCGTTGATCGCCAGAGCGAAGGGCTGGCAGCCGGCGGGGCCCTTCACACTGGGTCGTTGGGGTTGGACGGTGAACGTCATCGCCCTCGCCTACGGAGTCAGTGCGATAGTCGATATGGTCTGGCCACGCAGTCCCAACGATCCCTGGTACAGCAACTACGGGATGATCGTGACGGCAGCGGGCGTGCTGGTGTTGGGAACGATCTACATGGTCGCGGCAAAACCCTACGACCATGGCAACGCGCCGGCGGGGGATGCGCATTTGTTGCACCGCTAACCGGTCCGCAAAGCCTCCCGGATCCCCATGATGACCCCTGCATCCTTCGAGGTGTAACCGGGCAACTCCGCGACAGCCTGTTGGAACTCCGCGCCGCGCAGGATCGCCAGGACGCGCTTGACCGATTCGTTCTCCAGGATGTGCTTGCGGCACACGAAGTAGTAGTCCTCGGTCGCCAGGCGCACGAAGTCGAGATCGAACTGCCGCGCGGCGGCTTCGACCCCGAAGCTCGCGTCGGCCATGTCACTCGCCACGTAAGCGGCCACGGCCGGGTGGGTGAATTCGACGCGCTCGTACCCGTTGATGCGGGTCCCGTCGAGACCGTGTTGGCTCAGAAGCTGGTCGAACAACGTGCGGGTGCCTGACTCGGGGTCGCGGTTGACGAACCGGACGTCGGCGGCGAGCAGGCGCTCGAGGGAGGTGATCCCGAGCGGGTTGCCGCGCTTCACCATCAGTCCCATCTCGCGTGTCACGAAGCCGATGACGCGGTGCTCGGCGGGAACCAGCCACTGCCTGGTGGCGGCGACGGCTCGCTTGCGCAACTCACCCTGAGCAAAATGGACCCCCGCGATCTCGCACGCCCCGTGAGCGAGCGCGACCAGCGAATTTTGATTACTCACATACCTCAGGTCGACACCGATGTCGGGCTCACGGCTCAGCAGCTCGCGCAGCTTCGACACGGCGAACCCATGACTCGCATGGATGCGCACGATGCTCTGCGGCTGCGGCAGCAGCTCGTTGAGCTCTGTCTCCAGCTCCTGCGCAAGGTTTTGCAGTTGCGGGCGCAGCCGCGCCTGCAGCCGCTGGCCCGCCCAGACCAGCTTCTCGCCCAGGGCGGTCAGCCGCGTGCCGCGCCCCTGCTCGCGGTCCACGAGCGCAGCACCGAAGAACGTGGCCCACTTCTCGATGAGATTCCAGCAGTGGCGGTACGACATGTGGGCGCGCTCCGCGGCGCGCGTGATCTTGCCGGTCGCGCGGATCTCGTTGAGAAAGTCGAGCATGACGAGCATGGACTGGCCGTCCTCCTCGCGGCGGAAGCGCCATACGGGCTCGATCTCGATACGTAGCACGACCACCCTCCGGTGCGCGGAAGCGCAGGTAACCCGCGGGCCGCTCAGGCGCGGCGACCACTGGCCCCATATATGCTCTCGAGTGCATAACTGTCAATCCCACAATTGGTCCTCGAGTTCATATCCTGGCAGCCAAAGACCGGTTGTGTCCCGCATATTCCCCCCCAATATGGGTTCCAGTAGGCTGCAGGGTGCTCGCGAAAGCACCTCCCGGTTCGTGAACATATGTCCTACGATGCATATGCAGGAGAAGCGACATGGCTGTGAGAAGTGACAGGGTTTTAGCCGCCGCCCCGGCCCGGGCGGACCTTCTGATCCATGGACGGCGCGTGCCGGCGCAATCGGGTCGGTACTTCGAGACGGTGGATCCAGCCACTGAGGAGGTCATCGCGGAAGTCGCGGAAGCGGATGCCGCAGACGTCGACGCCGCGGTGCGCTCCTCGCGCCAGGCATTCGAGGGCGAATGGGGCCACATGCGCGCCGCCGACCGCGGACGCGCCCTGCTGCGCCTGGCCGATCTCATCCGCCAGAACGAGGACAGCCTGGTCGAGCTCGAAAGCCTCGACTCCGGCAAGCCGGTGGCCGCGATACGCCGGCAGGATCTGCCCGCGGTGTTGGATACACTGACGTACTACGCGGGCTGGGCTGACAAGATCAACGGGCAGGTCATTCCGGCACGGCCGGATGCGCTGACTTACACAGTCCGCGAGCCGATCGGAGTCGTCGGGGCGATCGTCCCCTGGAACTTCCCGCTGATGATCGGCATGTGGAAGATCGCTCCGGCGCTTGCCTGCGGGTGCACCGTGGTATTGAAGCCTGCGGAGCTCACCCCGCTCACGGCTTTGAAGATCGGCGAGCTCGCGCTGGCTGCGGGATTTCCGCCGGGTGTACTCAACGTCGTGCCCGGTTTCGGCAAGACCGCGGGCGCGGCTCTCGTCGAGCATCCGGACGTCGACAAGATCACCTTCACGGGCTCCCCGGCGGTGGGACGCCAGATCCTGCGCGGCGCCGCCGGCAACCTCAAGAGAGTCACGCTCGAGCTCGGGGGCAAGTCGGCCAACATCATCTTCCCCGATGCCGACATCGAGGCGGCCGTCAAGGCGGCCGGCTCCGGTATCTTTTTCAACACCGGACAGGTCTGCTCAGCGGGCTCGCGAATCCTGGTCCACAAGGACATCCATGACGAGGTCGTGGAGCGGCTCGTCGCGCGAGCGAGGGGCATCCGCGTCGGGAATCCGCGCGACGCCGGCACTGCAATGGGACCCGTCGTGTCAGAGGCGCAGATGAACCGCGTGTTGGGTTATATCGATATCGGCAAGCGCGAAGGCGCACAGCTCGCCTTCGGCGGCAAGCGGGTCGGCCAGTCGGGTTTCTTCGTCGGTCCCACGGTGTTCGCCGGCGTCGAGCATCAGATGCGCATCTCGCAGGAAGAGATTTTTGGCCCGGTCGCCTCGGTCATCCGCTTCGACGACGACGAGGACGCGATCCGCATCGCCAACGGCACGGTCTACAGCCTCGCCGCTGGAGTCTGGAGCGCCGACATCGGCCGCGTGCATCGCTTCGTGAGACGCCTGAAGGCCGGCACGGTCTGGGCCAACACGTTCGGGCCGACCGACGTGCGGCTGCCGTGGGGCGGCGCGAGGGACTCCGGTTTCGGACGCGAGCACGGCGAGGAAGCCATCCAGAATTTCACCGAGCCGAAAGCGGTCTGGATCAACACCGGGCGGTGAGGCGATGGCAGAAGACGTTGATGTTGAGGGCGCGCCGGGTGAGCTCGCGCGCGGCGCGGATCATGCTCCCCGCGCCCTCCGCATTCGTGATTCCAACACCGAGTGATCCGAGCGTCGCGGCATTCGAGGCCGCAGCCGCCATCGGCGGCGTGGAAACACCCGCCATGGGTGCCCGAATGACTGGAATCTCGAGCTGCAACCGGCGCAGCAGCTCGCCGCCATGGTCATGCACCTGATCCTTCAGACGTCCTCATAAATTTGCTCCAGCGGCAGCGAAAGTGCAATGGAGCGGAACTCCACGAACGCTCCCGGTGCGGTGACGGCATGGCAATGCCAGTTATCGGCGCGCCGATAGAGCGTCACCTCCGGCCGGCGCTGCGCCACGAGTACATATTCTTCCAGAGAAGCTATCTGGCGGTAATTGAGCGCCTTCTCCCTCCTGTCTATCGTTGCCGTCGAAGGTGACAATACTTCGACGACAAGCTTCGGCTCGCGCACGAAATGCGCGTCAGGATCGCCGGCACCGCAGACAACCATGACGTCCGGGTAGTAGAAGATCTCGCTCTCCTGAACCGTCAAACGTACCTTGACGTTCTCTATGAACGCCCTGCACGGGCCACCGCGCAGATGCGCGCGGAAGGCGGTCGCCAGGCTCAGTGCTATCATGTTGTGTCGCTTGCTGGCGCCGCTCAGTGCGAAGATCGCACCGGCGACGTACTCGTGCTTCTCCAGACTCGCCGCCTCGAGCTCGAGATATTCATCCGCCGACATGTGGCGCGCTCCAGGCTCCGCTGCGTACGCAGCCGCCGGCTCCGCGACCCGCAGCGGCTCTTGAGTCAGTTCGCGGAACCAGAATTCGAGGGCCTCGCGGTCGGCCAGCGTCAGCCGCTCGATCGCTCGCTCTATTTCTTGTACTGTCGTCATTGGAGATCCCTCGAAGCGGCGTCTGTTTGCGATGAGTCTAGCGGGAAGTGCAACGCACCGGTAGCGGTAATATCATGCAGCTCCCGGCCAAAAAGACGCAAAAACATGAGCAAGCGGCACTCGACCGACGACCTGGGCATGAACCAACCTATCACGCGGCGTGATTTCGTCAGCGGCGTTGCGGTGAGCACGGCGTGCGGAGCCGCGTTTCTGAATACAACGGCCGCCGCTGCGAGCCGCTCGGTTTCTACCTCGACGTCTGCATCGGCGTCTGCGTTCGCGTCTGCATCCACAGCAGCATTCGCGCCGGCATCCGCGTCGGCTACGACGTCTGCATCAGCGTCGGCTGCCGACGAGGGGCTCATCGTTCCCGGAGATGCCACGCTCCTACCGCGCAACTATCCACCGGCAGCGACAGGACTACGCGGCCAATATCCCGGCTCGTTCGAAACGGCCCACGCGGCGCGCGATGGCCAATACGCCGACCTGACGCGAGGCGAGGACACCGGCGAGCATTACGATCTGGTGGTCGTGGGCGGCGGTATCTCGGGATTGGCGGCCGCTTACTTTTTTCGCCGCGCCCTGGGCGAGGGCCGCCGCATTCTCATACTCGACAATCACGACGACTTCGGCGGTCACGCCAAGCGCAACGAGTTTCATTACAACGGACGCACGTACCTCGCCTACGGCGGCACGATGAGCATCGAAACGCCTTTCCCATACAGCTATACGGCGAAGGCGCTTCTGCAGGATCTCGGCATAGACTCCGGGAGTTTCGCGCGTTATCACGACAACGCCCTCTACCAGGGCCTGAGTGAAGGCATCTTCTTCGACCGCGAGCACTTCGCGGCCGATAAAGTCGTATCCGGAGTGGGCCGGCGGTCCTGGTCGGAGATATTCGCGGCCGCCCCGTTGTCGCCGCGGGTGCGCGCGGATCTCACGCGCCTCCATACGGAGCGCGTCGATTATCTGCCGGCGCTCGATCCCGCAGCGAAGGCACAAGCGCTCAAACACATGAGCTACCGGGACTTCCTGCTGCAGTATGCGCATGTGCTGCCGGAGAGCCTGCCGTTCTTCGCCGGCATGGATTTCCGCAACAACATGCGCGTCGATACCTGTCCCGCGTTCGTCGCCGCCCGCTCGCGCGCGCCTGGCTTTGACGGGATGAACATCGCAACTGGCGATGTGTTCGAGTCGGACGTCTTCCACTTTCCCGACGGCAATGCGAGCATCGCTCGCCTGCTCGTGAGCAGACTCGTACCTGGCGCCTTCTCCGGCGCTCAGACGCCGCAGTCCATGGTCACCGCACTGGCGAACTACGACGCGCTGGATGTCGGATCGAACACGACCCGCATCCGCCTCGAGAGCACGGTCGTACATGCCAGCCACATCGGAGCCCCCGGACACGCGGACACGGTCCGGGTGGTGTATGTACGCGGCGGCAGGCAGTACCAGGTCACCGGGGGCAATGTCGTGATGGCCTGCTTCAACAACATCATCCGCTATATCGTCCCCGGCCTCCCCGCCGAGCAGCAGCGGGCACTCGCCTACGCATCGAAAGTTCCGATGCAATATACCAACGTGCTGGTACGCAATTGGCAGCCCTGGCGCAAGCTGGGAGTCAGCTCCATTCAGGCGCCGAACGGCTATCACACCTCGGTGGCGCTCGATATCCCGGTTTCCATGGGGCGCTATCGCTTCAACAGCGATCCGGGCGCGCCTGTGGTCGTCCACATGGAGCGCAATCCCAACAAGCCCGGCCTGCCGCGCAAGGACCAACACAGGGCGGGTCGCGCGGACATGCTCGCCACGCCCTTCGAGAAGATCGAACGGGAGATCCGCTCACAGCTCGCCCGCATGTTGGGACCCGGCGGGTTCGACCCGGCGCGTGACATCCTGGGGATCACTGTCAATCGATGGCCGCATGGCTACGCGTATACGTACGACACGCTCGCGGACCCCGACCTGCCCGAAGCGGAGCGGCCGCATGTGTTAGGTCGACGCGCCTTCGGGCGGATTGCCATCGCGAATGCGGATGCAGGCGCCGCCGCGTTCACCAACGAGGCGATCGACCAGGCTGAGCGCGCAGTGCAGGACTGCTTGAGCAGCCGCGGGCTGGTCTAGAAGACAGCGCCGGCGCGTACGCCGGCTTCCTAGCCGCTCACCGGCTCATCCCGCAGCCGCGGCCTGGACACCTGCGAAGGAATCGGCACCATCTTCGCGGGCGTGGCCTCGTCCGCGCAGTCAAACCCGTCTTCCGAGCCGTTCGGTCTGCAGATCAGATCGTGAAACCCAACCTGGCTCGAATCCGGGCCGGGCGGCGCCCTTTCGGTCTGGCTGGCGTGTTCGGAATGAACACCGGGAGGTTGCGCTACAGCGGCGGCTGCGCCGAGCAGGAGCACCGTGATTACCGTGGTCTTCAGCAGAGCCGAAGGACCCGAGCTCGAATGCCGGATCATTCGCCGTATCCCCTCACCCACCCCGTCCGAGCCGGAATGGTTTGCTTTTGTTCTGCGGCCGATGCTAGCAGGCTGGGTGCGCACACCAAGGCGCAAGTGACATAAGCGCGCGACGAATTTGTCGCCCATTAGTCGGAGAAATTTACAGTGCTCAACCCGCGCGTCTCGGCAGCCAGGGGCTCGCCGTCACTCCTCGCCTCACCAGCGCCGCTCTCCATGCCCGCCGTTCCCTCGCCGGCACTCGCAGGCGTGAGAATCAGAAACACGCTCGCCACCACGAGCACCGCTGCGAACAGCATTCGCACGGTGAGCTCCTCGCCAGCCACGAAGTAGCCCAGAGCGACGGCGACCAGAGGATTGACGTAAGCGTGGCTGGCCACTCGCGTGGCCGGCATGCGCGCCAGCAGCCATACGTACGCCGTGAAACCCACCAGTGAGCCGCCGATGATCAGGTACAGCAGAGCCACGCCCGCACGCAGCGGAATGTGGGGAAACGGGTGCAGCTCGCCGGTGACCGCGGAAATAGCCAGCAGGACCGCTCCACCCAACATCATCTCCGCACCGGCAGCCAGTGGTACGGACTGCGGCAGCGGCATGGAGCGACTCAGCACAGCACCGAGCGTCCAGGCGACGCTACCCACCAGGATCACCACGCAAGGAAATACACCAAACGATTGCCCTGTATTTTTCAGGAGCAGCAACGCTATGCCGCAGAACCCGAGCGACACCGAGGCCAGCATCCGCCAGCGAAACGGCTGCCGGCGAAATATGAACACTTCCAGGATCATCGCCGTGATGGGCAGCGTCGCCTCGATCACGGCAGTAACGCCGGACGGCACGTATTGCTCTGCCCAGAAGAGCGCCCCGTAAGTGATGACGAACATGCAGACTGCGATGACGGCGATGCCGCGCCACTGTACTGCTGAAGGAGCAGGCTGCCCTCGGACCCGCTGCAGCAGGTAGAGGAATGCACCGGCGGTGAAGAAGCGTAGCCCAGCCGTGAAGAAAGGAGGAATCTCCAGGACGGCGACGCGGATCGCCAGGAACGTCGCGCCCCACAGGAAGTAGATGGCAAAGAACGCCAGCGCCACCCGGATACGGCCGGCGGGCAGCTTGTCTATAACCCCTGAAGTCTCCATAGAGGGTTATCATGCCGGGATTGCTTTAACCTGTAAAACAGTATTTGGAGGTTAGACGACCATGTCGGGAACGCCGCAGGCGGCCACTCTGTTCGATCTGTGCGGAGGGCATCCGGCGCTCGATCTCGTCAATTCGCTCGATAACCGCTTCCATCCGGACGGAGCCGACGAGAGGCTCGCCAGTTACGGCGATCTGCTGCGCTTCCTCGAGGAGAGCGGGCTGCTCAGCCGGGAACGTGTCCGGCTTCTCAACAAAACCGTGTCGGCGGAGGCAGCAGAGCGGACGTTGCGCTCCGCGCGCGAGTTGCGTGAAGCGGCGGCTGCGGTGTTTTATGGAAGCGTCGCCGGAAACCCGCCGCTCGCGGCGGATGTACGCGTGCTCGAAAGGCACTTCCTCAACATGAGCCGGCATCGCGAGCTGCGGTGGCAAGTCATGGAGTCGCAGGGATCCGGGAACGCAGCGCGTTCCAACGAGCGGGCAGCACTAGCCTGGCAGTGGGGACGCCACGAGGCGGAGCCGGATCTGCCGCTGTGGGTCATTGCCCGAGAGGTTTCGGATCTCCTGCTGTCCGGCGAGGTGGCGCGCGTGCGCACCTGTGCGGTCGACACCTGCCGCTGGCTATTTCTTGACACGAGCAAGAATCACACACGGCGATGGTGCAACATGAAGGTGTGCGGCAATCGGATGAAGGCGCGGCGCTTCCAGGCGCGTCGCGAGGACTGAGAACGGCGGCGACGCCGCCCGGCGGAACATCTTGCGTCGCAGTGACGCACTGCACCACTAACACGCCGGGGAGCCAGCGAATCGAGCGAATCCCAAGGTGTGACTCTCGAGTCCCAGTGCACGCTCGTGCCGAACTCGCGCGCTGACGCACTTGCACATAGGGGCATGAGACGCGTTAAAGTGCGCTCTCTCGAGGGGGGTTCACGGGAGGCCTAATGTCCACCACCCACGCCAGGACGCCTGGCGCCACCAGCTTGCCGCGCCAGCAAACCCACCACGAGACGCTGGCGGGATTGATTGCTGCGGCAAGTGCCGCTCTCGACAGCGACCGCGACACGGCGCGAGCCTGCATCGCCAAGGCGGCGGCCCTGTTGCAGAAGGGCGCTGCCCGGGATCGATGGCGGGAGGAAGGCCCGGCTGTGACGCGCGGCGGCCTTGCTCCATGGCAGGCCAAGCGCGTTGCGGCTTACGTCGCCAACAATCTGGGCGGCCGCATCCGCACGACCGATCTCGCGGAAGTGGCGCAGCTCAGCGCCAGCCATTTCACGCGCGCGTTCAAGGAAACCTTCGGCGAGACGCCGATCGGCTATGTCGCCCGACAACGCATGCGCTACGCGCAGGATCTCATGTTGAGATCCGGAGAGTGCCTGTCGCAGATCGCGCTCACGTGCGGGCATTGCGACCAGTCGCACTTCACCCGCGTCTTCCGCCGCAAGGTCGGGATGAGCCCGAGAGCGTGGCGGCGGCAGTTCGGCGGGGGGAGCCTCTCTGACCAATGATCGCCGTACCAGGCGAGCATGCGTCAGACAGACTTCTAACCCGCGCGTTTGTGCAGCTCGGAGAGTACGTTGCCGAAGCGGTGAATCTCGGCCATCGTGTTGTAATGGACGAGGGAGACGCGCGCGACGCCCGACTCGGCCGGCACATTGAGCCGCCTCATCAGCCGGGGCGCATACATGTGACCGTCGCGGATGCCGATATTCGCGCGCGCCAGCGTCTCCGTGACCACTCGCGGCGCGATGCCCGGCAGATTGAAACAGAACGTCGGCACGCGTTCGGCAACCCGCGCATCATCGTCGATGCCATACACCTGCGCGCCGCACTCCCGGAGAACGCGCGCGAGCTCGAGTGACAGACCCTGCTCGTACGCCTGGATGGCCTGCATCGCATAGCGCGCGTCCGCGCGCAGGGAGTGAGCATCCGGGGTGCCGCTCATTCCGGCGAGAGTGCGCCCGAGCTGCGCGAGATAGCCGACGGCCGCGTCCATCCCGGCGACATTCTCGTAGATGAAGGTACCCGCCTCGATTTTCCCGGGCGGCTCGTCCGGAATGAACTCTTCGCGGAAGGTCGGCAGCTGCATCAGCAGCTCGTAGCGGCCCCACATGAAGCCCATGTGCGGCGCGAAGATCTTGTACCCCGAGCACACGAGGTAGTCGCAGTCGAGCTGCTGCACATCGATCGGACCGTGCGGACCGTAGTGCACGCTGTCGAGGAAAATCTCGGCGCCGGCCGCGTGAGCAAGATCCGCCGCGGCGCGTACGTTGACGATGGAGCCGAGCGCGTTGGAAGTCAGTGTACAGGCGACGAGGCGCGTGCGCGGCGACAAAAGGGGTTGCAGGTCCTCGGGATGCAGGCAGCCGTCCGCGCGCATCCTCCACCACACGATCTTCGCGCCCGTTCTCTGCAAAGCCAGCCAGGTCTCCACGTTGGCGGCATGATCGAGATCCGTCACGATGACCTCGTTCCGCTCCTGCATCGTGAGCCCGACGGCGAGGCTGATCGTCCGGATGAAGGAGGTGGCGTTCATTCCGAACGCGATCTCCTCCGGCCGGCGCGCGTTGACGAACGCGGCCACGTTCGCTCGCGCGCGGCCGATGGTGGCGTCGACCGCGATACTTTGCGGATAGCGCCCGCCGCGCTGTACGTTGTGATCCAGCAGATGGCGATTCACGGCATCCAACACCATCTGCGGGACTTGCGCCCCGGCGGCGTTGTCGAAGAAAACGAACGACCCGGCACGCTGTAGCGCCGGGAACTGCGCCCGCAGCGCCTCCACCGGGAGCGTGTGCGCCGCGCCTGCAGGGCTGGTCTTCATCGTCATACGTTTGGGCTGCAAAAACTGGAGCGGCCCGGACTATGGCGTTTCGTTAGTTTAACCGTCAATGATTTCCCTGGGTCGCGCGGCCTAAGAACGCAATTGCGTACCATACCGGCGCGCCCCACAGGTTCTAATCTTCGCGCGACCGGACAACAGCAAGGCAGCCCACTTGGTTAAACTACCGCCCACGTGGCGGCAGAGGTCGGGCGGCACGGGGAGCAGGCTCAATGGCGGTGGCACAATTCAGATTGAGCTGGCGGGCGCCGCCCGACTGGCTGTGGCGAGCCGTCGTATTTGCGCTCGCCCTGGGCGCGCTGGTGCTCATCACCACCCGCTGGAACCGCTGGGAATCGAACGCCCGCCTGCAGACGACCGACGACGCGTATCTGCAATCGGATCTGACGCCAATCGCGGCGAAAGTGTCAGGCTACGTGCGCTCCATGCCCGTCCAGGACTTCGAGCGCGTGCGCGCCGGGCAGCTTCTGGTGCAGATCGTCGAGGACGACTATCGGGCCGCCGTAGATCAGCTCATCGCGAGTGTCGCCGCAGCCGCGGCGCAAATCGAGGCGTTGAAGGCGCAACGCGCTCTGCAAAGCGCGAATGTGGACGCCGCCAAAGCCACTGTCGCCGCAACCACAGCGAACGTAGAGCAGAACGAGCGTGATCTGACGCGCCAGCACCGCCTACTGGAGACGGGCTCCTCTTCCACCGAGGCGACGGAGAGACTGCAAACGACGCGCGCGCAACTCGCCGCACAACTCGCTCAGAATCGCGCCCAGGAGGCCGCGGCGGTCCGGCAACTCCAGGTGCTCGCCGCCCAGGAAGCGCAGGCCGAGGCCACCCTCGCCGCGCAAACCGCAAGCCTCGCGATCGCCAGAATCAATCTCGGTTACACCAGCATCGTCGCGCCACAGGACGGTGTGATCGGGCAGCGACAGGTCAAGCCGGGCCAGTTCGTGCCCGTCGGAGGACAGGTCACCTCGCTCACCCCGCTCCCCAACGTCTGGGTCATAGCGAACTACAAGGAAACGCAGCTCACGCACATGGCCGTGGGACAGAAAGCCAGGATCAGAGTCGATACCTTTCCAGGGCACACGTTGAAAGGGCACGTGCTGGCGTTCGCGCCCGGCTCGGGCCAGCAGTTCAGCCTTCTGCCTCCCGACAACGCGACGGGAAATTTCACGAAAGTCGTGCAGCGGGTGGCCGTGAAGATCGCCATCGACGATGCGGACGGCCTGGCCGATCGCCTGCGCCCCGGCATGTCCGTCGTGCCGACGGTCGAGACCCGCGAGGACGGGAGCCGATGAGCGAGCGCCCCGCAGAATCCGCACCGGGCGCACAACCGGGCGCGAATGCGGCTGCGCCAGCGGGGGGCAGCGGAGCGATCCGCGCGGAGCAGATTCCTGGCGTGGTCGTTAGCTCGGCGCCCGCCGCGACACCTGCCGCGGGCGCCGCGGCGCCACCGGCACCCGCGCCGCAGATTCCATGGCTCGGGCTGACCGCGGTTCTGCTGGGCACGTTCATTTCCACGCTGAATACGCGCCTCTCCACGTTCGGACTCGCTGATATCCGCGGCGCGGTGCATGCCGGTTTCGACGATGGCGCCTGGATCACAACGGCGCAGACCATGGCGCAGATGCTCGTCTGTCCCATAGCGATCTGGATAGGCACCGTGTACGGCGCCCGGCAGGTGTTGCTGGAGGCGGCCATCGCGTTTGCGGTCATCGCATTGATCGAGCCTTTCGCGCCGAATCTGCCGATGTTGCTGGGATTGCAGTTCGCCGGCGGACTGGCTACGGGCTTCTTCGTCCCCCTCACTTTGAGCTTCGTGCTGCGGAACATGCCACCCAAGGCATGGGCGTACGGGATTGCCCTCTACGCCCTGAACCTGGAGGTCTCGCTGAATATATCCGCGTCCTTCGAAGGTTGGTACGTCGATCATCTCTCGTGGCGCTGGATCTTCTGGCAGCAGGTTCCGCTCGCGGCCGGCATGGCGTTGTGCATGTTCTTCGGCGCCCGCCGCGATCCGGTCAATCCGCAACCGCCGCGACCGGACTATTTCGGCTTTGCCTCCGGCGGGCTCGGGCTGGCGCTGATCTACGCCGCGCTCGATCAGGGTAACCGGCTCGACTGGCTCAACTCGGGACTGGTGTGGGGGCTTCTCGTCGCGGGCGCCGTGTTGCTGACGGCGTTCTTCGTTCACGAGGCACGCATCCCCAATCCCGGCGTCAATCTGAAAATCCTGTTCGAAGCGCCATTGCCACGCCTGCTCGTCATGATCGCCTTCCTGCGCCTGACGATCCTGTCCACCTCATACATCATTCCGCAGTTCCTGCAGGTAGTGCGCGGCTTCCGCGCCCTGGAGGTGGGTGGCACGCTCGCGTGGATCGCCGCGCCCCAGTTCATAATTTGCTTCATCGCGGGCTACGCTCTGCGACGGGTGGACCCCAGGCTCGTGGCCTCGTTCGGATTCATGTGTGTCTGTGCCGCATCCCTGATGGTGGCGCACGGACTCACGCCGCTGTGGGGCTCCGATCAATTCATGCCCTCCTCGCTGCTGCAGGCGGTCGGACAAAGCTTCGCCCTATCGGGAACGGTTTTCTTCGCGGTGTTGCATCTGCGCCCGCAGGACGCACTGACCTTCGCATCTGCGATCCAGGTCTCGCGCTTGATGGGAGGCGAGATGGGCACCGCGTTCGTCGTCACCTTCGTTCGCAAGCGCGGCCAGATCGCATCCAACCTCCTCGGCCAGCACGTGCAGATCGGCGACGCCGATGTCATCCAGAGAATACAGGCTTACGCCGGTGCCACCGCGCGCGCCGGGTACCCACCTTCCGGAGCCAGCCGTGGCGAAACCGTACTGAACAACGTCGTGCATGGCTTATCGATCACGCAGGGGATCATCGACGCCTTCGTCGTCATAGCCGCCGCTACTGCGTTGGTTCTGATCGTGATCGCGACACGGCGAGCCGCGCCGCCCCATCCCGCTGCACATGTGCCGATCTTTGGGCATCGCGCGGAGACGCCGCAGTGAAGCGCGGCCGCTTGCTCGTCGTCATTGCAGCAACGTTTGCCCTGAGCAGCTGCGCAGTAGGGCCGAACTATCGGCCACCCACACCTGTCCCCGGAGCGGTGGCGCCCCTGGTCTCGACCACGCCGGCCGCGGAAACCGTGGCCGAGCCGCCCGATGATTGGTGGCAGCTCTATCACGACAACATGCTCGACGGATTTCTGAAAGAAGCCTTCACCGCCAACACCGATCTAAGGATCGCCGCCGCGAATCTCTCAGCGTCGCGAGCGGTGCTGCAGGCCGCGCGAGCGGGACGCTATCCACAAACAGGGGCGAATGTGGAGGGGATCTACGGGCGTGATGCCATCACGGATGAAATTCTAGAGCTGACCGGCCGCCATCCGGAGAGCATCTGGCTCTACGAGGGCGTACTGGATGTTTCGTACGAAGTCGATCTCTGGGGGCGCGTCCGCCGCTCGATCGAAGCGGCCCGCGCCGACGCTGCCGCAGAAGCCGCGGCCAGGGATACAGTCAAGATAACCGTCGCTGCCGAAACTGCGCGCGCGTACGCGCAAATCTGCGCGCTGGGCGAGGAGCTCAACGTCGCACGCCACTCGTTGGAGATCGTGAGCCGCGAGGCGCAGATTACGATCAATCGCAACGAGGCCGGAGCGGGCTCGCAATTCGATGTCGTCAGGGCCGAAGGACTGGTTGCCCAGGTGCGCGCGAGCATTCCTCCTCTGGAGGGACAACGGCGGGCAGCCCTGTTCCAACTTGCAGCGTTGCTCGGCCGGGCACCTTCCAAGGCACCCACCGAGGCGGAAAGCTGCGTGCTGCCGCCGCGTCTCCGCGACCTCATCCCGGTCGGCGACGGCGCGACTCTGCTCAAGCGCCGACCCGACGTACGGCAGGCGGACCGGCGCCTGGCCGCGGCCACCGCCCGCATTGGTGTTGTGACGGCCGACCTCTATCCGAGGATCGAGCTCAAGGGGCTCATCGGCGGTGTCAGCACCGAGTTGAATCAGTTTATCACCAACAACGGCATCACCTGGGGCGCGGGTCCGAGTATCAGCTGGACCTTTCCCAACCAGGCGGGGCCGCGAGCGCGAGTGCGGCAGGCGAAGGCCAATGCCGTCGCGGCGCTCGCCGGCTTCGATGCTGTGGTCCTGCAGGCGCTGAAGGAGACGGAGCAGGCGCTGGCGACCTACAGGTCCGAGCTCGACCGCCGCCAGGACTTGTCCGACGCACAGGACCGCGCCCAAAAAGCTTTCGACATCGCCCACAGCGAGTTCCTCGCGGGCGCGCTCAGCAATCTCGACCTGCTCACCTCCGAGCAGACGCTCGTGGGGGCGGATGCCGCCGTGGCGACCTCGGACACCGCGCTGGTCCAGGACCAGATCGCGGTGTTCAAGGCGCTCGGCGGTGGCTGGCGTGCTCAGACCGCCGCGAAGTGATGATGATTTTCCTCGCTCTGTTGTCATTACTCATCTGGCTCTACCTGGTCCTCGCACACGGCCGTTTTTGGACCTCCGCGCCGCAACTGCCGCCCGCGGTGCCGACGGAGCTCCCGGATATCGATATCATTGTTCCGGCACGTGACGAGGCCGGGACGATCGGCCCGGTGATCGCATCCCTGCTGGCGCAGGACTATGCCGGAAGATTCCGCATCATTCTCGTCGATGACAACTCCACCGACGGCACCGCGGCCCGGGCCGGCACGGCTCCCAATCTGGTCGTGATCAGCGGCCAGCCCAAACCCGAAGGCTGGTCCGGTAAACTCTGGGCCATGAGTCAGGGAGTGGCGGCGAGCAGCGCGCCCGTGCTGTTGTTTGCCGACGCCGACATCGTGCATGACCCGCGGCACCTGTCCTCGCTCGTCGCGCGCTTGCAGCAGCCGCGGGCGGACATGGTGAGCGAGATGGTGCGGCTGAACTGCAGCAGCCTCCCCGAGCGGGCCTTGGTTCCCGCCTTCGTTTACTTCTTTCAGATGCTCTATCCCTTCGCACGTGTCAACGACCCGCGCTCGGGTGTTGCCGCCGCCGCCGGCGGCACCGTACTGATCCGCCGCGAGGCGCTCGAGCGGATCGGCGGGATAGAAGCCATCCGCAATGCCCTCATCGATGATGTCACACTCGCGCAGGCAGTGAAGAAATCCGGGCGGCCCTCGGGCAGCGCCATCTACCTGGGCCATTCCGGCCTCGCCACCTCCGTGCGGCCATACCCCGGGTGGGGCGATCTGTGGCAGATGATTGCGCGCACCGCATTCACACAGCTGCGCCATTCGGCGCTGCTGCTGCTCCTCACGCTCTGCGGGCTGACGCTGGTCTGGCTGGTTCCCGCCTGGGGGATCGTGTTTGGGCACGGCTGGGCGCGCACCGCGGCAGTCGCCGCCTTCCTGCTCGCGGCGCTGAGTTATCTGCCGACCCTGGCACGTTATCGGCGAAGCCCGCTGTGGTCGCTCGCCCTGCCGCTGATTGCCTCGTTCTACATGGCCGCCACGCTCGGCTCGGCGCTGAACTACTGGCTCGGCCGCGGCGCCCGCTGGAAGAACCGCGCGTACGGTTCCTGAGGCGGCCTTCGCGGGCACGGGGTTTGCTGAGCCCAGCGCTCCCGCGGCAAAATCTCAGACATGGGCTGGAGGATATAGCCGCGCCACTGCCGCCAATGGCTTGGGCATGCGCGAAGGAAGACAGGAAGCGATTGACATGGGTGGCGGTGCCGCGCGGTTTGCGCTTGGGGCAGACGTGCCGGCACTGGCCAAGGTCGCCTGGGCCGCCGGCCTGATGATGCTGGCAGCCTATTGTGTCGTGTTTGTATTGCTGTCGCCCTTGCCGGTACAGGACTTCCCGGACCATCTCGCCCGCGCGGTGGCGATGAGCGACCTCTTATTCCACGGCGGCGAGCGCTTCGGCGCGATCTACCAGTTTCATCTGCTGTGGATCCCCTACCTGCTCGGCGACCTGATCCTGACGGCGGGAGTCGCACTCCTGGGGCCTACCGGCGGCGCCGCCTTCTGGATCCTGTTGGTTTTTCTGTCGCTGCCCGGCGCCGCCCTGTTCTACCTGCGCGTCCGCGGCAGCGACGCCAACTCCCGCGCGTTGCTGCTGTTGTTCACGCTTTACCTCGCGACCGACTGGTTCTTCCTCATGGGCTTCCTGACCTTCCGGGCCTCGGTGGCGATGTTGATCGCGACCCTGGGTCTGGTGGAGCTGCTGCGCCGCAAGTGGTCATTGCCGCTGTTCGCGCTGTACGTCGCGGCCGTCGTGTTGGATTACCTGATGCATCTTTCGCCTGTCGTCTTTCTCGTCGCCGCCCTCGGCGTCACCGCGCTCGTCAGGCTCTGGCTGCGCACGACGACCCTGCGGGTGGAAGCTGCTCTGTTCGCTCCGGTAGTCGCGGTGCTGGCGTGGCATTTCGCCGTCGGCTCCGGCTATCGCGAGCCGGGCGATCCGATCACGAGCGTTTACCTGTGGGGAACCTGGGCCAGCAAGTTCGCCCGCATCGGCAGCGAATTCTTTCATTTCGCGCCCCGCACGGACTTGCTGCTCGTGGCGCTGCTGGCCGCCTCGCTGTTGGTCAGGACCGGCATGCCGCGCGCACGCGACCTTCTGCAACCGTTGGTGTTGGAGATGCTGGCGCTCGCCGCGACCTTTCTCGCGATGTACTTCGTGCTGCCGCTCGGCTACTCCGAGGCGTTTTACGTCGACACGCGCCCGCTCCCGCTCGCGACCTTCTTTTTCATCTGTGCCTGTCTTGCGCTGCCGCAGCGGGATCCGGCCGCCGCGGCGCGGCGCGAGCCGATTGCCGTGCTTCTGGCCGCGTTGCTCGTTGTCGGCAATCTGGCCTACCTCACGCGACACTTCCTAGCCGAGAAGGCATGGGTCGCCCAATACAGATCCCTCGTCGCGGCTCTACCCGTCCATGCGCGCGTCCTCACGATATATACGCACGGAGGCGAAGGAGCGGTCTTCCCCTTCCTGCACACGAGCGGGTTCGTCGCCATGGACCGCGCGGCCGTGGAGCCCTATGTGTTCGCAGGGGACAACGGCAACCCGATGAAGTACTTCCGTTACGTTCGGCGCCCCTACGACCCGCCGGAAGACTGGTATGGTGAAATCCCGCGCCCGCGGGTCGACTGGCGCCGCGTAGCACAGGACTACGACTTCCTTCTCGTGACCCAGCCTTACGATCCTGGTGTCCTCGAGTTGCCCACTCGAACGGTGACGGCGAACTCGACGGCTGCGCTGCTCGCCATTGTGAAATGACGGAGACGGCGGGATGGCGCAAATCCACCGCAGAAATGTCCTAGCGCGGATACGCGGCGCGGCATACCCTCTGCCGTGGAGGCCGCGAGCGCGCGCCTCCGGGAGGGGCCGTGGTCAATCTGCGTGTCAATGGTGAGACCAGGGCGGTCGATGCCTCGAGCGACACACCGCTCCTGTGGGCACTGCGCGATCTGTTGGGGCTCACCGGGACGAAGTTCGGCTGTGGCATCGCGCAATGCGGTGTCTGCACAGTGCATCTGGACGGCGCGCCGATCCGCTCCTGTGTGGTATCGATCGGCGCCGTCGGCGACCGTGCCGTCACTACCGTCGAGGGCATCGGCGCGACGGAGCCGGGCCGCCGAATCCAACAGGCGTGGCTGGATCTCGAAGTGATCCAATGCGGCTATTGCCAATCCGGACAGATCATGTCGGCCGCGGCACTGCTCGCGGGCAAGCCCGATCCGAGCGATGCCGACATCGATGCCGCCATGGCCGGCAACATCTGTCGCTGCGGAACCTACCTCCGCATCCGGGAGGCCATCAGGAAAGCGGCCAGGTCCGAGTGAGCGGGCGGCAAGGCCAGCAACGAGCAACGGCACAGATCACGCAATATCCGGGGCACTTGCGATGACGACACGGCGGGCGTTTCTACAGACGGGCAGCGCGGCCGGCGCTGCTTTGGTGCTGGGATTCCGCATTCCCGGCGCGGACTCGAGCACCACCCGGGGCGCCGTCTTTGCGCCGAACGCGTTCGTCCGCATCGACCGGCAGGGCACGGTCACCTTGGTCATGCCGCAGGTCGAGATGGGACAGGGGGTCTACACCTCGGTGGCCATGATCCTGGCCGACGAGCTCGATGCGCACTGGGAGGACGTCAGGTTGGAGGCGGCCCCGCCCAACGATGCGCTCTACGGCAATCCCCTCTTCAAGATCCAGGTCACCGGCAATTCCAACTCGATCCGCGCCTTCTGGATGCCGCTGCGCAAGACCGCTGCCAGTGCGCGTGTCATGCTGATCGAAGCCGCGGCCCGGCGCTGGCACGTTCCCGCGACCGCCTGCCGCAGCGCCGACGGCGCGGTGATTCACCAGCCAAGCGGCCGCATTCTTCCCTATGCAGCATTGGTCGAGGAAGCCAGCGGCGTGCCGCCGCCACAGGACGCCCCGCTCAAGAGTCCCTCCGAGTTCACGCTCATCGGCAAGCCGCTCAAGCGGCTCGACACCCCCGCTAAGGTCAATGGCAAGGCCGTGTATGGCATCGACGCAATGCCGCCCGGAGTGAAGTTCGCCGCGCTGGCGATCTGTCCCGTGCTTGGGGGCACGGTCGACCGGGTCGATGACACCAGGGCGAAGCAGATGCCGGGCGTACGTCAGGTCGTCGTCCTGGATGATTGCGTCGCGGTGGTCGCCGACCACACCTGGGCTGCCAAACAGGGGCTGGACGCGATCGAGATCGCGTGGAATGAGGGTCCCAACGCGCACGTGACGAGCGACATCGTGTGGCGAAAGATCCGGGCTGCCAGCGAACAGCAGGGCGTGATCGCCAGGACTGTCGGCGATGCGGCCAAAGGGCTGAGCAGCGGGGAGCGGCTGGACGCGGCGTACGAGATGCCTTTCCTCGCGCACGCTGCGATGGAGCCTCTGAACTGCACCGTGCATGTGAAGCCGGATGCGTGCGAGGTCTGGGTCGGCTCGCAGGTTTTGACCCGGGCGCAGGCCCTCGCCGCGCAGGCGGCCGGGCTGCCACTCGAGAAGGTGACGGCCCACAACCATCTGATCGGCGGCGGGTTTGGCCGGCGGTTGGAAGCGGACATGGTCCACAGGGCGGTTCGCATCGGCAAACAGGTCAATGGACCCGTGAAAGTGATCTGGAGCCGCGAGCAGGATATCCAACACGATATCTACCGCCCGGTCTACCGGGACGTACTCGCCGCGAGCGTCGCCAACGGCCGCATCGTGGGCTGGACACATCGGATCACGGGCTCTTCGATCATGGCGCGCTGGCTGCCGCCGGCGTTTCAGAACGGCATCGATATCGATGCCATCGACAGTGCGGCAGACATGCCTTACGACATCCCCAACTTCCAGGTCGACTACCGGCGTGACGAGCCGCCCGGAGTGCAGACCGGGTTCTGGCGCGGTGTCGGTCCGAACAACAACGTATTTGCGATCGAGAGCTTCATGGATGAGCTGGCGCACAAAGCAGGCAAGGACCCGGTCGCGTTCCGCCGCGACATGCTCGACAAGACGCCTCGGCTGCGCGCCGCCGTGGATCTCGCGGCAACCAAGGCCGGATGGGGCACTCCCCTTCCCGCGCGTTCCGGGCGCGGCATCGCCGCCCAAACCGCATTTGGAAGCTATATCGCCACGGTCGCGGAGGTTTCAGTCGACGAAAGGGGCCTGGTGCGGGTGAACCGCATCGTCTCGGCGGTGGACACCGGCATCGTGGTGAATCCCGATTCGGTGGTGGCGCAGTTGCAGGGCGGTCTCATTTTCGGCCTCACGGCCGCGCTGTACGGCGAGATCACGATCGACAAGGGCCGCGTTCAGCAGAGCAATTTCAACAACTACCGGATGTTGCGCATCAATGAGGTGCCGAAGATCGAGGTGCATCTCATCGCCAGCGGCGAGGCGCCCGGCGGCATCGGCGAAACCGGCACCACCGCAGCGCCTCCGGCGGTGGGTAATGCGATTTACGCGGCCACCGGCGTGCGGCTGCGCCGCCTGCCGATCGACCCGAAACCGCTCGCGGTCAATCAGGCGTGACAGGCGCTCGATAATCGTAGCCCAGCCGATAGTAGTAGCGGCGAATCGGGTGTCCGTCGCGAGTGAGCACGCCTTCCCTGATCGGATCCAACCGCCGCAGCCGTGACTCGACTTTCTGTCCCTCGAGATCCCGGGCGTTCCAGCCGGCCAGCAGCACGGTGCGGCCTTGCGCACCCTTGGCGGGGAACCAACGGGCGTACATCAGGCCAACACCGCCGAACAGAGTGTCGCTCGAAGTCTGGCTCACGGAGCGCGCGTGGTCGGGCGCGTAGAACGCCAGCTCGCTCGCGATCTCGTAACGGTCCATGCCGACGATCAGCGGCTCGGTGCCGGTCCTCGCCCGGATGTCATCCTCAACGGCCGCCAGCTGCCGGCCCATCGCGCGCCAGCCGATCGGGACCAGCTCCATCTGCGGACCGTAGCCCACACCCGGAAGTCCCAACACGAAGTAGTGAAGCGCCGCCCCATAGATGCACAGCAGGATGGCCAGCGTCGGCAGCCAGGCGGCCTGGACCCACGCCTGCACGCCTCGAGTGACGCCTCGCCGCGCAGACGCGGCCGCAAACGCGAGCGCCGGAACGGCAGCGATCCACAAAGCGCCGGTCCAGTCGAATTTGACGTCATGACGCAGACTGAATGCGACGAAGACCGCAAGCGGCGTGAGGATCGAGACCCGCAGGAAGCGCCGGCGGCGGCGCGTTTCCGCGGCCCCATGCGCCTCGACGGCTTCCTCCGCCGCGGGTTTCCCCCAGAGCGTTGCAATGAGACTCAACGCGCCGGTCGGCGTCAGCAATATCAGGGCCGACAGGATCAACCGGTGGAGTGAGAAGCGCGGCGCTTCGGCAAGCCGGCGCGAAGTCTGAAAGGCGAAGGACGCCCACTCGTGGGTGGCATTCCAGAAGATGACCGGTGAGAAAATGACCAGGGCGAGCACACCCGCGGCATACGGCCGCCAATTGCGCAGCCAGTGCCGCGACTGGGGATCCCGGATCATGAAAATCAGCATCGCGGGGACGAGCAGCAGGATGGTGTATTTCGACAATAGCCCCAGCCCCAGGCACAGTCCCGCCTTCCACCACGCGGAGGCGCGTCCTGCGATGAGCGCGCGCTCGAGATAGTGGAGCAACGCGGCCCAGGCGGCGGTGAGCGGCGCGTCGGGTGTCATCAGGATGCCGGAGAAGAAAAAGAAAGGCAGCAGCTGCATCAACACCAGCGCCGTCAGCGCGCTCGCCTCATCGAACAGGTTGCGCGTCAACCGGTAGACGAACAAGGACGCCACGGCGCCCGAGCACAGCGCGCCGATCCGCACACCGAATTCGTCGTTGCCGAATGCGGCCGTGCCCAGCCGGATCAGCCACGCCACCATCGGCGGATGGTCGAGGTACCCGATGTCGAGGTGGCGCGAGTAGTTCCAGTAGTACGCCTCTTCGGGAAGCAGCTCCACCTGACTGCAGTAAATGAGCCGCAGCAGCGCTGCGCAAACTATCAAACCGGCCGCGAGCGCTCGCCAGCGCACGCCGCTGCCGAGTGTCCATGTGCCGGACGAGAAGCACAGCGAGTTTCCGGCTCGCGTCACGACCACTGTCGCAGCCGCGGCAAACAGAATGGCCCACTGTGGGGGCAGACCCCATCCAATCAGAAGCGCGAGCACCCCGCCGCGCAGGAACAGTGCGGCGAGAGCGACCACGAGCAGATGACCGTACAGTCGCAGGTCTCGCTGCCGGCTCTCTCCCGTCACCAGCATGCGGACGGTTAAAAAATAATTGAGCAAGCTGCCACAGGCGAAGCTGACGATGTGAGCGGGGCTCACCGCCGCGCCGGCACCCAGCGCGACAATGAAAACGAGCACGTCGGCCACGGGTCCCATCGCAGCAGCGATGACGAGGCGCCCTGGATTGGGCGCGAGGACGGCGGACTTGGCGAGCGTCCGCGCTTGAGCGAGCTCCGGCCCTTTCAATGACTCGCTTTCCAGACGGGTATCATCAGCGTTCTATCGGCGGCCGGGACGTGCAAGCAAAGTGGATTGAGGGATGATGAACTGCGCGGCGGTGGAGTTCAACCTGACCACCAGCCTGCGGCAGCCGGGTCCGCCGCAGCTTGCGGCCACCGGAAGCGGGTGGGATAGTTCGCGGCTCGTGCGGGCGGCGCGCCGCGGGCACGAGCGCTCGGAACGTGCGTTATATCACGAAAGATATAGCGAGTGAACTAGCCAGGCACAAGAAAGAAATCACAGTGTTGGTGGAGCGGAAATCACAATGAGCTCATCTTCGACCGGCAGGCGTGTTGGAATCGTCATCGGCGTCATCGTGGTGCTCGGCCTCGCGGTGCTCGCCTGGGCCGCCATTCGCCCGGGCCCGCTGGCCTTCGCCGGCGGCAAGACCGTGCCGCTGGCCGCTTACACCGGGCATCCAACCGGCGTTCCGCCCGACTTCGCGGCCACCGATCAACTGGCGCGCGGCAAGTATCTGACCGAGGCCGCCGACTGCCAGGCGTGCCACACGACGGAGGGCGGTACGCCATTCGCCGGCGGCCGCGCGTTCGTGACCCAATTCGGCACGATGTACTCACCCAACATCACGGCGGATCGCGAGACGGGCATCGGCGGCTGGAGCGATGCGGACTTCCTCAAAGCGGTCCATGAAGGGGTAGGCCGGGGCGGTCTGCGGCTGTATCCGGCCTTTCCCTATGCGTCCTACACGTATCTGACCGACGACGACGTGCTCGCCATCAAGACTTATCTGTTCAGCCTGCCGCCGGTGAAGAACGTCCCTCCGGCAAACGCGTTGAAATTTCCGTTCAATCAGCGCTGGCTGATGGTGTTCTGGGCCGCCCTGTACGACCCGGACACGCGCTTCCAGCCGCACCCGGAGCGCAGCCCGGAATGGAACCGCGGCGCCTACCTCGCCGAGGCGCTCGGCCACTGCGGCGAATGCCACACGCCGCGTACCCCCTTCCAGTCGCTCGACAACCGGCACAAGTTCCGCGGCGGCGAGTCGGAGGGCTGGCGCGCCTACAATCTCTCGAGCGACAGGAATTCGGGCATCGGCACGTGGACCCAGGAGGATCTCATTCGCTATCTGAGCACCGGACATTCGATGGATCGCGGCTCGGCGTTCGGCCCCATGGCCGAGGCGGTACATCTGAGCTTCGCGAGAATGACTCCCTCCGACATCCATGCGATCGCGGAGTATGTGCGCAGCGTGCCGCCCGTGCCGAGTCCCGACCTGCCGGCCCCCAAAGCGCAGCCCGCTCCCGCCGATCCGTCACAGGGCGTTGCCATGGACAAGAACCCGAAGGGTAGGGACTTTTTCGCGGGAGCGTGTGCGGGTTGTCACGGGTGGACGGGCGCGAACTCGCTCGTTACTTATTCGACACTGGTCGGCACCCGCGCTGTGAATGATCCAACCGCGACGAACGTTGCGCTGGCGGTGATACGCGGCGCAGGTCCACTGCCGGCCTCCGGTGATATCGCAACGATGCCGGCGTTCGGCTCTGCGTACTCGGACGCCGACATCGCGGCCGTTGCAAACTATGTCACCGCACGCTTTGGCGCGAAGGGGTCGGACATCACGGCCGACGACGTGCGCAAGCTTCGCGTGCAAGCGGAATAGCCGTCAATAGTGGGGCGGACGCTCGTCCTCGGGCGTTCTGCCTTCCTCCTGCGGATGCATGGCGCTCACGCGCTCGGCGAGCGACTCGAGCCGTGCCCGCAAAGCCTCGATCTCCCGATGTTGGCGATACACGACGTCGCTCAACTCATTGTTGGCGCGCTCCAGATACGCGATCTTCGTTTCGAGCCGCTCGAGTGCGTCGGTGCTCACCTTGAGACTCCTGCGTCGAGCGTGATGCTGATCGGGCAGTGATCGCTGCCCATGACGTCGGCGTGAATCTGCGCAGCCTTCACTGCGCCGCGCAGTTTCGACGATACGAGAAAATAGTCGATTCTCCATCCCACGTTGCGTGCCCGCGAATTCGCGAAATGGCTCCACCACGTGTAGTGCCCGTTGCCTGGGGTGAACAGGCGGAAGGTGTCGACGAAACCGGCATCCACCATGTTCTGGAATCCCTTGCGCTCCTCCTCGGTGAAACCCTTCTTGCCGCGATTCGGCTTGGGATTGGCAAGGTCGAGCTCGGTGTGAGCGACGTTCAGGTCGCCGCACAGAATCACCGGCTTGGTCTTCTCGAGCTGCCGGCAGTAAGCGAGAAAGGCCGGATCCCAGTGCTCGAAGCGCAGCGGCAGGCGGCTGAGGTCGTCCTTCGCGTTCGGGGTGTAGACGGTCACCACATAGGACTTCGGGAACTCCGCGGTGATGAGGCGGCCTTCTTCCCCACTGTCCCGCTGCAACTCGTCCGCAAACCGGAAGCGCCCGGCGAACGTTTCGGGAAAGCCGTTGACCACGCTCAGCGGCTCCTGTTTCGAGAAAATCGCCGTGCCCGAGTAGCCCTTCTTCGCCGCGGAATGCCAATACTCATGGTAGCCGGGCAGCTCGATCTCGATCTGCCCGCGCTCGGCCTTGGTTTCCTGCAGGCACATTATGTCGGGCCGGTGGGCCGCCATGAACGACTGGAACGTCCCCTTTTTCAACGTGGCACGGATGCCATTGACATTCCAAGAGTAGATTTTCATGCGGATTCTTTGCTCTCACAGTGGCCGGGGCGGCAGTCTACAGCAGGAGATTCCGCTCGAGATCGGGAGGTAGAATGCGCTCTACCCCCGCTGGGAACGTCTCGGGCGTCAGCGCAGTCGGCGCCTCAGCGCGACCAGGGTCAACTAAGCAAGCCGCGCTGCGTTTGACCGTCAGTGGCGTGGGCGCTCGAGGGTTTGTTTATGACGAAGCAGCTGATTCGCACTGGCATCGTTGCCGCTACGGTTTTCGGTGGTCTGGCGGCGTGCACGACGCTGCGCGTGACTTCCGATGTGAACAGGGCTGTGGTCGGCTCGGTCCAATGCCACACCTTCGCGTGGGCCGGTACCTTCAAGGGTGACAGTCCCTTGCGCGATAGCATCGCGAATCCGGTGAACGAGAGTCGGCTGCGCGGGGCCATCACCGCGAATCTCGCTTCGCTCGGTGTGCAACCGGCGGCCGCGCCCGACGGCGCCGACTGCCTGGTCGGCTACGGCATCGGCGCCAGAACCAGCATCGAGGGGGCGTACCCCGTGGGCTGGGGGTTGGGATACGGATATGGCTGGGGCTGGCGGCCTGGCTTTTACGGCGGGTACTGGGGCTGGGACGAGCCTTACGTCTACCACGAGGGAATCATCGCGGTGGACCTGTACGACGCCCGCAGCAAGCAGCCGATCTGGCACGCCTCCGTAAACCAGGACCTCCATCGTGCAACCGGGCCGGACGCCGAGCAGAAGATCAACAAGGCGGTGGCCGCACTGTTCACGAAATATCCGCATTAGAGGGGTGTAATCGAGAGCGACGACAGGAGGGCGCGGCCCGATGATGCCGCGCTCGGCTATTCCGCGGTGGCGCCGGTCATCGCCAGGATCTGGCCGAGTCCGTCGTATTCGCTCGCGAGCTGCTCCTGCACGTAGCCGTGCAGCAGGAGCGTGGTGCGCTCATCGGGCGCCTCGAACGACAGTCCGTAAAAGGCTATGTCGGGATGCCGTTGATCGGCCGCGCCATAAACCACCGCGACTTTCGCCGCCAGCCGCAGCTCCTGCTGCCGGCCGAGCACTTCGATCGTCGTGGCCAGCTGAACCGGATCACCCACGTCCAGAGCCAACTTCTTGTCCGCGCCAATGCGTGCGCCGCCCACGCTGAGATCGACGATGAGCGCGTAGTGACTCTCGGATGCCGCGAGCGTCGCCTGCAAGCTGACCAGGGCGCGCGGGGTCTGGCGGATGTTGCGTTTCTCGATGACTTCGGGCACGAGGACGTGGAGGTGGGGATAGGGCTCGAATGCCACCTTGAGTATCGCGCCGCGGAAGCGGAATACGCTGGTCGAGCTGAACATCCGGCAGAACCAGACCTGACCGTTCGAAACTGGCGCAAGCGCCTTGTCGGGCCGCGCCGGTGCCGTCATGACCAGGCTGCGGTTCTCGTGCGAGACTCCGATGACCCAACACAGGTAGCTCTCGCCGGTTTCGTTCGGCGCGATCTTCACGCCACAGCGCGAGCGCTGCGGGATGTTGGCGTAATCGCGATTCAGGGCGGTCAGCGGGTCGACCGGATCGTTACCGGCCCAGTCCTCGGCGGCAGAGCGTGCCTCGCTGTCCAGATGCCCGGACCTGTAGTACTGGCCCTGCTGCAACAGGCGCTCGAGGCTGCGCTGGGACTCCACCATGTGCCCCTGCGCGAGCAGCAGCTTGCGCTGCGCGTCGTAAATGGAGAAGGGCAGCGCCTTCCCGACAGCGATGCCGTGTTTATCGACCAGTCTCTTGTAGTCCGTCATCGGGAATCCGCCCCGCTCCCCTTCCGCGAGCTGCCTGTGGAGCTCACGTCAGGTGCAGCCGCTCGTCCGCTGCCCATTGGTTGGTCTGTGGGCTCTATCGGCGCACCAACACAATGCACGAGGGCGGCCCGTCGAAACTGTGCGGCGCAGCACATTGCCGTGCCGGATCCGGCGCGGCCCACGCCTAGAACTCAATACAGATCTTCCCAAGATGTTGGCCGGATTCCTCGTACCGAAATGCGTCCGCCAGCGCCTCCAGGGCGAACGTCCTGTCAATGACAGGCCGCAGCCCGCTGGCCTCGATACCTCGGACCATGTCCTGTTGCTGGCGGCGGTTGCCAACGATCAGGCCCTGCAGCCGGGCCTGCTTGATCATCATGAGTGACAGCGGCAGGTCGCCCTTCTGCCGGGTCAGCGTACCGATCAATGCAATGCGTCCGCCGGTACGCACCGCCACTATCGATTGCGGCAGCGTCCCCGGACCCCCGGTTTCGACGACATGGTCCACGCCGCGCCCACCCGTCAGGTGTCTCACGGTGTCACCCCACTCGGGGTCGGCCTTGTAGTTGATGGTGTGATCGGCTCCGAGAGCCCTGACACGCTCGAGCTTCTGGTCGGAGGACGACGTGGCGATCACCGTCGCGCCCATCAACTTTGCCAGCTGGAGCGCGAAAATCGAGACGCCGCCGGTACCCAGGACCAGCACGGTATCGCCAGCCTTGAGTCGACCCTCGACCACCAGGGCACGCCAGGCAGTCAGCCCCGCAGTCGTCAGTGTTGCGGCTTCCGCGTGGCTGAAACCCTTCGGCGCCCCGGTGAACCACGTGGCCGGCGTCACAACCAACTCACGTGCGTAGCCGTCCAGTCCGTCGCCCGGGGTCTGCGAGAAGTCGGCGATGACCGCAGGGCCGTCGTGCCAGAGCGGGAAAAAGCCCGACACCACACGGTCGCCGACCGCGAATTCGGTGACACCGGCACCGACTGCCTCGACCACTCCCGCACCATCGGACATGGGGATGCGGCCATCGGCCGACGGCCGCAAGCCACGCACCACCGCGTAGTCGTGAAAGTTCAACGAGCTTGCGTGCAGCCGGACACGGATCTCGCCCGCCGCGGGTCCCCCCGGCTCGCGCATGTCCACCAGCTTCAGACGGTCCAGTCCACCGGGAGCGCCGAGCGTCACAGCCTTCATTGCTTATCTCCAGTTGCCGCGGAGCGAGTGTAAACGAGCCGCGGTCATCGCCGCGCCCGCTTCCGTGTGGCGGCCGTCCCCCGGAAGCCGTCCGAGGCGACAGCTATCAAGCCCGCGGGTGTCGCGGCCGATAACTGAACCGCCAGCGCGGTAGCGCTGCATGAATCTGGGGCCTGCGTCCACGTCCGGCTATTGCCCGGAGTACCTGCAGGCCGCATGATCGGCGCGACAGGTTGCCTCGTTTTTTTTGACCCGTTTTGGGGAACCGCGGGGGGTCGGTGCATGCTGTGGGTTGTGGTGTCCGCCCTCCTCGTCGTCCTGGGTGGCATAGCAGTCTGGCTGCTCACGCGCCAGCGCGCGCGTGCGCCTGCCGCGCCAGACCAGACGGCGGAATGGGTTTTCGCCAGCCCAGCGGAGATCGCCCCACGGACGCAAGCGGACGGCTCCCACCAACAGCCTGAGTCCGCAAACGTGGCCCTGCCGAAAACGGCCGCGGCTGCCGCTCCGATACGGGAGGTACAACCGCTCGGCAGCGAGATGGTTTTCGCAATGCTGCATCAGCTGTCCTTGGGCGCCGCAGCTGTCGGGGACCCCTGGCCGGCAGAGCATGAGGAGGTCATCTCGGCGACCGCCGACGTGCTTCAGGATGCCGCAACCGAGGACCGCTACACTCCGCGCCGCCCGAGTCTGTTACCGCAGTTGCTGCGCGCGGTGAATGATGAGGACGTCTCCCGTCGCGAGCTCGTTACGATCATCTCGCGCGATCCCTCCCTGGTAGGCAACCTCCTGAAGATGGCCAACAGCCCGTTTTATCGGGTCAGCGCCCAGGCCGTGGAAAGCATCGATCGCGCGGTCGTCATACTCGGCAACGACGGCATCCGCTCGCTCATTGCCGCAGCGCTCACGCAGCCCATCTTCCAGATTCGCGGCGGCGACTTTCCGAAGTTTCCCGAGATCGCCTGGGAGCACACGTTCCGGAGCGCGAGCGCGACCGTCACGCACACGGCCATCGTGGAAAGGTCGGATCCGTTCGCGGCGCAACTGCTCGGCCTGGTTGCCGGAATGGCCGGCATAGTGGTGTTTCGCGCGGCGCTGGATCAGTACGACTCGCGGCCCGAGCTGCGTTCGCATGCGGGGGTGATCGCATCCCTGCTGGACACGCAGTCAGTCGCGGTTGCGAAGCGTATCGCCGCAAGCTGGGGACTGTCGGACCGCGTCATGGCCGCATTGGACGACCAGACGACCGCCGTCGCGGCAGACCGGAAAACCGCGCTCGGCCGCTCACTCAGCTTCGGACGCCTCGCCAGCGCGCTGGCGGTCCTGTATGCCAACAAGAGCCTGGACGACGTCACGGCACAGATCTCGCTGCCCGTGGCCGGCATGCCCGCAACGGAGTTGACCCGCCTGTGGAAGCGGCTCACCGACGATCAGGCGGCCGCTCCCCGCAAGAAACCCCGAGCCGCCGCCCGCTAGTCCGGTCATGATCGGGAGCAGGCGGCTATGCCGAATGCTGCCGCGGAAAGATGATGCGAAACGTCGTCCCCCGCCCCTGATGGGTCTCGAGCTCCATGCTGGCATCGAGCAGCTCGCACAGGCGCTTGACGATCGATAAGCCGACACCCTCACTGGGTTGCGGTATCGCTCCCCCAGCTCCCGAGCCGGAAGGCAACGTCGGCATGATCGAAAGCTCGGCCCCACCTTCCTGCGCAGCCATCGTCTCACGCGCAACGGCATGGGCTTCCTTCGTTGCGACACTGAGCACCCGCGCAAAGGGAGCGAGAGCACCGGCATCGAGACCGACCCCCGTATCCTGAACGCACAGCGCCCAGCGGGGCACCGCGCTGTCGGCAACTTCGGTACAGGACACCAGGACGCCGCCTTTTTCGGTGTACTTGAGCGCATTGAGAATGAGATTCTGCGCAATGCGCCTCACCTTGACACAGTCGCCCTCTACGTCCAGCACCGGCGGCCCCTCGAACTTCAGGAACAGTTCGCGGCTGGCGGCGAGCGGCTGGAGCGAATCGCAGAGCTCACCGATCTCGGTACGGGCGTCAAAGCGCGCGAGGCTACGCCGCTCGCGCCCGGCCTCGAGCCGCGCGAGCTCGATGAGATCGTTCAGCAGCATGTCCAACGAATCCGCGCTCCTGCGCACGAGATTCACGAACGCCGGCAGCTGGGGCGTGGCCACCGCGTGCCCGAGCGCACTGGCGGCGAGCTTTACGGCACCAACATTGCCGCGCAGGTCGTGAGCCGCCTCCCGCCAGAGCTCCGTCCGCTCCCGCTCGAGGGTGCGCAGCTGCTCGAGCGCGCGCTCCAATTCGCGCAAGCGTCCTTCCGCTTCGGCTCTCTCGAGAGCGGCGTGCCTCGCGGCGCTCTCGACCATGCAATCGACGAAGAGCTGCGCGAGCATCGTCCGGGCTTCACTCATCACCGCTGCATCGACATTCGGCTCGCTGAGGGCAAAGGACTCGAGCTCGGTCAGCATGGCCACGTGCAAATGGCCCCACTCGCGCAAAGTCTCGCGTGAGTTATAGCCGTGCAGCCAGCGGTGCTCGCCATGATCGGCGGCACCGGCGCGCTCATCAGCCTCGGCCGCCGCCTCACTCGCCGGGCTGCGTGCCCGCAAAGCGCGCTCGAACGCATCGAGAACCCGCGGCATGTGGTCGAGAAAATGGGCGCGGGCCAGGGATGCCGCCGCGCTCACGTTGGGGTCCGCATCCACCGCATGACGCCAGCGCGAGAGGATCCGGTCGCGTCGCTTCCTGAGGTAAGCGGCGATGCGGGCGAATTCGCGGTCGGTGACGGATGCCATAGCAGGCGCCGTTGTTGTAGGGACCAGGACTTGGGGCCGCAACCATCGCCGCAAAACGCGCCGCTGGCAAGCTGGGGCCTCGACACAGCGGTCCCCGCCACTTGCCGCGAATTCACCGCGGCGGATCCGGACCGGAAAATTCCCGACCGTGGAGAAGCCAACATCGTGTTGGATTCACACCCGTGCGGCGGACCCGCACCTTCAGCGGCGGACCCAGCGGCCTCCCGCCAGGTGCCAGCCGTCGCCTCCACGCACCCAGTGGTGCGGCTCCCAGCGGTAGCCCGGGCGCGGGGCATCCCAGTGGCCGCCTACCCAGACGTGGCGACCGCCAACCCAACTCCAGTACCCGCCGATCCAGACATAACCCGGCGCGGGCGCGACCCCATACGTCTCCACGACCGGCGGAGGGGGCGCAACCACCACTGCGGGGCCGACATAGTATCCGCGGGCCGGATAAACCACGCAGGCGCTCAGCGCCAGGGACAGGCCCGCGACAATCGCCGTATTTCGTACATAAATGCGCCACTTGCGCATAGTTTTCCTCTCTAGGTCATGCGCCGCGCTCAGCGGCTCGTCTACTGGGAGAACGCAGCAGCACGATGCCGGTGCACAGTCACCGTTCGCGCCCGGGCGCTACAATCGGCCATGATCGTGCTACGGGAAACGGAATACGTCACGGTACCCTGGAAGAACGGCGGGGGCCTCACCCGGGAGATTCTCAAGGTCCCGGCGGGCGCGGCCGCGTTCGACTGGCGCCTGAGCCTCGCGACCATCGAGAGCGCGGGGCCCTTCTCCGCCTTCGACGGCTGCGAGCGGACGCTGGTGCTGGTAAGCGGCGCCGGTGTCGAATTGGATTTCGGTCCGCATGGACAGACCGCTCTGCGCACGCCGGGGCAGATGGCCACGTTCGACGGTGCGTGGGCGACGAGCTGCACACTGATCGAAGGCCCTTCCACCGATCTGAATCTGATCGTCGCGAAAGAGCGGGCCCAGGCGCAAGCGCGCCTCGTCCGGGTAACCGCCGCGGAGCTCATCCGCACCTCGGGATGGGAAGAGACTCTGATCTGTTGTATCGGCGGGTCCGCACGGATCGAGAACGCTGCTGGAAGTGCGGCGACCCTGGGCGCCGTCGATGTCGCGCGTTGTACCGCGGAAGATGGAATCGTGAGCTGCGCACCGCAGGGTTCCGCACCTGCGCTGCTGTTTGTCGGGGCTGTGCGGCATCACGCGAACGCCTGAGCACAAGCCGCAGGCGACTTTCAGCCAATCTAAAAAAAGCCCTGCACCGCCTCATGAATGCGGTCGCGCAGGCGCACCATGCGGGGACCCACGTCCTCGACGAGGCGCTTGCGACTCGTCCCGTGCGCCAGCCCGCTGCAACTCAGCGGCAGCACCCGCGTGCCGTCCGCCGAGATGAGCGGCACCCCGACGGCAAACAGCTCGGGGGTCCATTCCCCGTACGACACGACAAACCCCAACTTGTCGTACTCGCGCAGTGACTGCAGCATCTGCGCGGCCATTTCGGCGTGATCCTGCGGAGCGAGCTGGCGGGCCACCGCCTCCACGGTCTCGACACGCCGCTGCGGGGGCGTGGATGCCAGGTTGGCGTGCCCGAGGGCCGTGATGTTTCGGGGCACGCGTTCGCCGACCTCGACACGGAGCTTGTAGGTCGGGCTCCCGTGGCACACCTCGACGACCACCATGTGCAGCCCGTCGTGCTCGCCCAGGGTGACGGTCGCCTGCACCGTATCGGCGAGCTCCTGCATCATCGGGCGCGCGATCTCACGCACCTTCATAGCGGCCAGATAGGTGTGTCCGAGCACGAGGACACCGGGCCCGAGCGCATATTCCTCGCGTGCGGGCGAATAAGTGAGAAAGGCCATCCGGGTGAGCGTGTAGGTCAGGCGCGAGACCGTCGGCTTCGCGAGACCGCTGCGGCGCGCCAGCTCCTGATTGCTCAGATAAACCTCGCCGACCCGGAAACAGCGCAGGATGGCGAGACCCCGCGCAAGTGCGGTGATGAATTGCCGGTCGCCGGCCTCACGCAGGCGATGCGCCGTCTTCAGCCGCGCATTGCGGATGTCTTCGGTGAGCAGTCTTCTATTGGCCAATGAGATCTGTCCTGCGGCACGCCGTCAAGACTCCACGCGCAGCAGATCGCTGAACGCGCCGATGTGGTGATCGATATCGCCGAACGTGGCATTGATCAGGGTGAGGCGCTTGAAGTAATGACTGATCGCCAACTCGGCGGACAGGCCCATGCCGCCGTGAAGCTGCACGGACTGTTGCCCGACGAAGCGCGCTGCTTTGCCGACGAACGCCTTGGCCGCCGACAAGGCACGGCGGCGCTCGGTGCGATCCTCCATCCGGCAGCGGCCGGTAGCGAGGTAGCTCATGGATTTAGCCTGTGTCGCCATGAGGAACATGTCCGCCATGCGATGTTGCAAAACCTGGAACCGGCCGATCGGCTGGCCGAACTGCTTGCGGGTGTTGAGATGTTGCAGCGTGCTTTCGTTGACGGCCTCGATCGCCCCTACCGCTTCGGCGCACAGCGCCGCGAGCGCGCCATCCACGGCCCGTTCCAGGGCGGTCAGGGCGACTCCCGGCGACCCGAGCCGCGCGGCAGTCGGAAGCTTCACATCTTCCAACACCAGGTCCGCGGCGGAGCGTCCATCCTGCGTGCGATAGAGCGTCGCTTTCACACCGGGACTGTCAGGCTCGACCAGGAACAGCGACAGTCCGCCGGCCGCGTCATCCCGGGCGGAGACGATCAGCAGGTCCGAGACCGGAGCATCGAGAACGACGGCTTTGCTGCCGCTGAGCACATAGGACCCCGTGCCTCGGCGGGCGATCGTGCTCACATGGTCGAGAACGTAGCGAGCGCCCGCCTCATGGTGCGCCAGCGCCACCCGGCAGTCGCCGGCCGCGATCTTCGGCAACAGCGTCGCACGCTGCGCGACCGTGCCGTGATCGCGGATCAAGCCGCCACCCACGACGACAGTGCTCATGAATGGCTCGAGCACGAGGCCGCGACCCAATTCCTCCATCACGATCATGATCTCGGTCGGGCCGCCGTAGCCGCCCGCATCCTCGGGCAAACCCAGGCTCAACACGCCCTGCTCCGCCAGCAGACGCCAGATCGCGGCGCTGTATCCGTGCGGCGAGTCGAGGATGGCCTGGCGGCGCTCGAATGTGTACTCGCGCGCGAGCAGCCGCCGCACCGAGTCGCGCAACAGGGTCTGGTCTTCGCTGAATTCAAAATCCATGGATGGTCACCTCCGCGCCGGCTCAGAGGCCCAGGATCCGCCGCGCAATGATGTTGCGCTGGATCTCGTTCGAGCCGCTGTAGATGGTCGTCTTGCGCAGGTTGAAATAGCGTCCCGAGAAGGCGGGCCAGTCCTGTTCGACGCCGGCCTCGGCGCGCCAGCCCGCCTCCAGCGCCTCCGGCATCCACGGCAGTGCGTAATGGCCGATCGCCTGCATGTTCAGCTCCGAGAGCGCCTGCTGGATCTCCGCGCCGCGGATTTTCAGCACCGAGGACTCCGCGCCGGGATCGCGCTGCGCGGCTTCCAGCGACAATACACGCAAGACCGTGATCTCGAGGGCCAGAAGGTCGATCTCCACCTCGGCGACCCGGTCGCGGAACCTCGCATCCTCCAACAGCGGCCGGGCGCCGCTGTGCTCGCGCGCGGCCACCTGCTTGAGGCGGCTCAGCTCGCGCTTCGCCTGGCCCACCTGTGCGATGTTGACGCGCTCATGTGACAGCAGGTACTTGGCATAGGTCCAACCCTTGTTTTCGGCGCCGATCCGGTTGCTCACGGGCACCTGCACGTCATCGAACCAGATCTCGTTCACCTCATGCTCCCCGTCGATGAGCGGAATCGGCCGCACCGTGATGCCGGGGGTCTTCATGTCGATGAGCAGAAACGAGATGCCCTCCTGCTGGCGTGCGGCCGGATCGGTGCGCACCAGGCAGAAGATCCAATCGGCGAAGTGGCCGAGCGTATTCCAGGTCTTCTGTCCATTGACGAGGTAGAGATCGCCGCGCCGCTCCGCCCGGGTGCTCAACGAGGCGAGATCGGAGCCCGCGCCCGGCTCCGAGTACCCCTGACACCACCAGTGCTCCCCGGAAAGGATGCGCGGCAGGAAGTACTCCTGCTGCTCGCGGGTGCCGAACTCCATGATGACGGGTGCAACCATACGGACGCCGAACGGCATCAGCGGCGGCGCTCCGGCAAGGCTGCATTCCTCGTCGAAGATGTGTTGCTCGACGGCCGACCATCCCGGGCCGCCGAACTCGCGCGGCCAGGACGGTCCGGACCATCCCTTGGCGTGCAGGACGCGGTGCCAGCTCAGCAGATCCTCGCGGGTCAGGCGCTTGAGGCCCAGCACCTTCGCGCGCAGGCCCGCGGGCAGACTCTCGTGCAGAAAACTCCGCACCTGCGCGCGGAACTGCTGCTCGCTCGCCGAGAACTCCAGATTCATACGACTCGCCTCATGCCCGGACTCGGGTTTCGCACAGCGAAACGGGATTTCACGTAGTTGATATGCAGCCTAATGTGGAGGCATGCTGGCGGCAAGTTTCCCGAGGTCATCGCATGTCGCTATTCGATCTTTCCGGCCGCGTGGCGGTGATCACCGGTTCCTCCCGCGGTATCGGCCGCGCTGTGGCCGAGCGCCTCGCTGAACACGGCGCGAAGGTCGTCATCTCCTCGCGTAAGCTCGAGGCGTGTCAGGCCGTTGCGGACACGATCAATGCCGCGCGCGGTCCAGGCACCGCAATTGCAGTTCCCGCCAACATCTCCTCGAAGGAGGATCTGGTGAACCTCGCCGCCCGGGCGCGGGAGAGCTTCGGGAAGATCGACATCCTGGTGTGCAATGCGGCGACGAACGTGCACATGGGGCCCATGGCCGGCATCACGGACGAGCAGTTCCGCAAGATCCTCGACAACAACATCCTGTCGAATCACTGGCTCATCCAGCTCGTGAGTCCCGAGATGATCGCACGCCGCGAGGGTGCGATCGTGATCGTCTCCTCCATCGGCGGACTGCAGGGCTCGGCGCTTCTCGGGGCGTACGGCCTGTCCAAGGCGGCGGATTTTCAGCTCGCCCGGAACCTGGCCGTGGAGCTCGGACCTCATAACATCACAGTCAACTGCGTCGCGCCGGGCATCATCAAGACCGACTTCGCGCGTGCGCTGTGGCAAAACCCCAAGATCGCCAAGGCCAGCGAGGCAATGACACCTTTGCGCCGCCTCGGCGAGCCGGACGACGTGGCGGGCGCGGTAGTGTTTCTGTGCGCGCCGGCCGGCCATTACATCACGGGGCAGAATATCGTGATCGATGGCGGAGTCACCATCGGCGGAAGCTCCGCGAGATTCGAATAGGACCCTGCAGGAGCAATGCTGGCCTGCTGCGGCGCCCGGCTCTCCGGGCAGACCTCAGCGGCTCTGGCTGGCGGGCGCCTGCGCGGCCGGTTTCCCGCCCCCCGCCCCCGCGAGTCCCCGATACTCGATGAGCGGCCCGATATCGGGCGGCTTGCCGTAGAAGTTCTGAAACAGAACCTGCGGGTCTTCACTGCGGCCGCGCGACAGAATGCGGGCACGCAGATAATCGCCGTTGGCGCGTGTCAGGCCGCCGTGCTCGTGCATCCATTGCCCGGTGTCGCGAGCCAGCACTTCGCTCCACAGATACGCGTAATAACCCGCCGCGTAGCCTCCCGCGAAGATGTGTGAAAAGTACTCCGAGTGGTAACGCGGCGGGACATCCGCGTAATCCATTCCGTACTTGCGGAGCGCAGCGGCCTCGAAGGCAGGAACGTCAGCGGCGCTCGGTGCCTGCGACGCGTCGATCAGGTGCCACTCCTGGTCGAGCATGGCGGCGGCGAGGTACTCGGTCGTCGCGTAGCCCTGGTTGAACTTCTGCGCCGTCAGCACCTTCTCGAGCAGCTCCTGCGGCATCGGCTCGCCGGTCTGGTAGTGCTTCGCGAAGTGCGCGAGAACGGCGGGCTCACGCGCCCACATCTCATTGTACTGCGAGGGATACTCGACGAAGTCCCGCGGCACGGCGGTGCCCGAGAGCAGGGGATAGTGCACGTTCGACAGCATTCCGTGAATCGCATGGCCGAACTCATGGAACATCGTCGTGACCTCATCGAAGGTCAGCAACGCCGGACGGCCCGGCTGCGGCTTCGGGATGTTGAGATTGTTGGTGACCACCGGCTTGAGCCCGAACAGCCGCGACTGGCGCACGAAGCTGTTCATCCAGGCGCCGCCTTGCTTGTTGTCGCGCGCGAAATAATCGGCGAGGAACAAGGCGAGCGGCGTGCCATCCCGGTCGAACACCTCGAAGACGCGCACCTCCGGCTGGTACACCGGAAGATCCTTGCGCTCCTTGAAGGTGAGGCCGTAGAGCTCGTGCGCGGCATGGAAGACGCCGTCCTGGAGCACGTGGTCGAGCTCGAAATACGGCGCGACCTGCGCCTCATCGAAGTCGTAGCGCGACTTGCGCAGGGCTTCGGCGTAGAACCCCCAGTCCCACGGCTGCAACTTGAACGGCTCCGTGTGATTGCGCGCCGCCTCGGCATCGATGATCTTCTGCATCTCGGCGGCGTCGCGCCTCGCACTCGCCAGCGCGGCCGGCGCCAGATGCGTGAGTATGTCGTGCACGGCAGCGGGCGTGGCGGCCGACTCGTCCTCGAGCTGGTACGCAGCGTGGTTTGGATAGCCGAGAAGCCGCGCGCGCTCGGCCCGCAATTTCACCAGCTTCGCGATCACGGCATTGTTGTCGGCGTCTCCGCCGCTCGCGCGCTGGATGGATGCCCTGTAGATGCGCTCGCGCAGGGCGCGCGACTTTATCCGTGCCAGCGGCGGCTGGTTCGTCGTGTTTTGCAGGGAGATGAGATACTTCCCGGTGAGGCCCCGGGCGGCGCCGGCCCGCTCGGCGGCGCCGATCTGCTCCGCCGAGAGGCCATCGAGCTCGGTCACGCTGTCGACGACGACCGCGCCGTCCTTGCTGGCTTTCAACACATTCTGCTTGAACTGCGTCATCAAGGAGGAGATTTCCTCGTTGAGCGCCCGCAGCCGCGCTTTGTCCGGCTCCGAGAGCCGGGCTCCCGCGCGCACGAACATGAGGTGATAGCGCTCGAGGAGCTGCAACGACTCGGGATCGAGCTTCAGGCCCGCCCGCCGCTGGAACAGGGCGTCGACGCGTGCGAACAATGCGCCATCGAGCAGGATCGCGTCCTCGTGCGCCGTGAGCTTTGGGGTCATCCCGGTGTCGATCCTGTCCAACTCCGGGTTGGTGTTGGAAGCATTGAGATTCGAGAACACGGTATTGACGCGCTCGAGCAATTGCCCCGAGCGCTCGAGCGCGACGACGGTATTGTCGAAGGTGGGCGCCCGCGAATCGTGCGCGATCGCCGTGACTTCCTGGCGCTGCGCGCGCATGCCTGCCTCGAAGGCGGGGACGTAGTCCGAATCCTTGATCTTGTCGAAGGGCGGCAGCCGGTACGGCAGGGTGCTCGGCTGCAGAAAAGGATTGTCCGTCATGGCGATCGTTCCTGTGTTCGAGGTCGACGCAGAGAGCTCGCTGCCCGGCGGCGCAAGGGTCGCCGGCACCACTACCGCTCCCGCGGCCAGGATTGCCAGGATTACTGAGCCCATGTTGCCGCCTCCCTGCACCAGATCATTTCTTATTCTCCCAGACCCGGCGGCATCGGTACACTATGTCATTGGCGCGCGCCCTGACGGGCGGCTGCATACGGGACACATTGACCATGGCCATCACAGATAATTCGGTCGTGACGCTACATTACACGCTCAAGGACGACGCGGGCGAAGTCATCGACAGCTCGAGCTCGGGAGAGCCGCTGGCGTACCTGCACGGGCACGGCAATCTCGTGCCCGGTCTCGAGCGGGAGCTGACGGGGAAAAACCCCGGAGACAAGCTGAGCGTGAAAGTCTCGCCCGCCGAGGGTTACGGCGAATTCGACAAGGCGCTCATCCAACGCGTGCCGCGCCGCGCCTTGAAGGGCATCAAGAACGTCGATGTCGGAATGCGCCTGCACGCGCAGACTGCGCAGGGCCCGCAGGCCGTCACGGTGACGCAGGTCGTGGGCGACATGGTGACGCTCGATGGCAATCATCCCCTGGCCGGCAAGAACCTGAACTTCGACATCGAGATCACGGACGTCCGGGATGCGACGCAAGAGGAGCTCGAGCACGGTCACGTGCACGGTCCCGGCGATCACCATCATCACTGAGCGTGTCGTCGCTGCCTGGAGTCATTCCTCCGCGGCAGCCAGATGGGCGAATTCCGCTTTCATGGCGTCGACCCGGGCCAGGTAGACGCGCGGATCGTGATCGCCGCAGCGCTGCTCCGGCGCGAAATGAAATCCGTGCCGGGCATAGAGCTCGCCGGCTCCGGCTCCGCACAGATGAATCGTGGCCGCCAGATGCTGTTTTTGTTGTAGCGTCGCGGTGGTGATCCGGTACCGGGTCAGAGTGCCGGCCACGTGCACGTCGAGATAGGCGGAGGTGAGCTCCACCGCGTGACTGGGTATCACGCGGAAATAAAGACTGTTGAGCCAGCACGAATGCCAGTCGTCCCAGGGGCCCTCCGTCGCGACGCCATGATCGTGAATGCAATAGTGCCGGGCCTCCGCGAAAGTGCCGTCCGTCATCTGGTACATGCCCACCGCGCTCGTGGCGGGCCGATAGACCTCGAAGGGCTGCAACTTCCAGCTCCAGCGCCAGTAGGTGCGGGCCACCGGGTTGCCGGATCCCTCCACCTGCGCAAGCGCGGCGAGCAGCTCCGGGGAGATCGTGGTGGTCGCGTGCTTGCGGAAGATCGGTGCATAGCTGCGCCAGGTTTCCGGAGGTGTCTTGAACAGCGTGCCGCTCACCGGAAAGAACAACTCGGAGGGCTTGCGGATCACCTGATAGATCCAGTTGGTCGCGAGCCAGACGGCCGCGACGACGACCACGACGGTGACGATCCTTATTGGACCCGGCGCGAGGCGGAAGCGGCGCACCCAGCGCCGCCGCGTGGTCGCGGTGGGCCACATCTTGGCCAGGCGCGAGCGTTTCTTACGCTTTTTGCGCGGCGTGCCGCGGCGGCGCGCCATCAGATGTGCTGCGCGGCTTGCGATGTGAGGACACACCGGATTGCGCGCGGTCGTCGGTATACTGCGGAAGACAAGGACTGATTGAGTTTCGTGGCCCCCAGGGACCGGACTATCGCAAGAGAACGCCGCCGATGCCAATGTCAAAAGATCTGGTTGAGATAGAGACCGGCCCGAATCCGGCCGGCACCGTCCTGTGGATGCACGGCCTCGGTGCGGACGGCCACGATTTCGAGCCGATCGTTCCGGAGCTCGTGCGTCCCGGCGAGCGCGCGCTGCGCTTCGTGTTTCCGCACGCGCCGGTGCGGCCCGTCACGCTGAATGGCGGTTACCCGATGCGGGCGTGGTACGACATCGTGAGCATCGAGCGCCGCGCTGCGCAGGATGAGGCCGGCATTCACGCCTCACACGCCATCGTCGAGGCGCTCATCCGTCGCGAAAACGAGCGGGGCGTCGCCAGTGAGCGGATCGTGCTCGCGGGATTTTCCCAAGGCGGCGCCATGGCTCTTTACAGCGGCACCCGCTACCCGCACAGGCTCGCGGGCATCATGGGACTCTCCTGCTACATGCTGCTCGAATCGCGCTTTGCGGCCGAGCGCGCGGCCGCCAACCATGCGACACCCATCTTCCTCGGACACGGCACCCAGGACCCGATCGTGAGCCTCGCGCTCGGCGATGCGAGCCGCCGGGTGTTGGAAGCGGAAGGCTATGCAGTGGAATGGCACACGTATCCGCTGCCGCATTCGGTGTCTGCGGAGGAAGTCGCCGACATCGCGGCGTGGCTGCGGCGGGTACTCTGAACCCAGGGCCTGATACGACGAGGCCGCCCAAGGGCGGCCTCATCACTGTCTTCATCTGAATCAGCGGTGACCTTCGGGTCGATGCTGATTTCCACCCTGGTTCTGCGGCGGGGGGTGTCCGCCGCCACCGCTACCGCCCGGGTTTCCGCCGGACGGGTGCGGCGCACTAGCCACGTGGGGAGGTGGAGGAGCGCCACCACCACCGAAGCCACCGCCCGGATGACCGCCGCCGGGATTGCCACCAGG
>CAZDTG010000002.1:0-112768 GCA_964508005.1 uncultured Steroidobacteraceae bacterium | reverse complement strand
CCCGGCGGCGCGCATGAACAGATAGATCTCGTGCGCGCCCCAGAAGGTGTTGAAGTCACCCGCGACGATGACCGGCTTCTTCGATTCGACGATGAGATCGTGCAGCGAGCGCAGCTGGTATTGCCGGTGGCGGAATTTCAGCGACAGGTGCACGAGGAACACGCACACATCCTCGAGCTCGAGCTCGATGATGAGCCGCTTGATGCCCGTGTCGAAGTAGTGGAAGCGCTCGCCGTGCACGTGCGGCGCGGACAGGAAGGCGTTCGCCTGCTTGCGCACGATGGGCATGAGGTTGTTGACCGAGCCGGTGCCGTATTTGCACTGGAACGTCGAGTAGTGGCCCAGCTGGCTGGCGATGTACTCGGCCTGGTTGACCATGCCGGTGCGGATGGAGCCGGTATCGACCTCGATGAGACCGACGACATCGGCCTGCTCGGCGCGAATGAACTCGGTGATGCCGGTGAGAACCTTCCGATTGCTGCGCAGGTAGCCCGCACCGGGAAGAGGCAGATGGAAGGCAGGCCCGGTGCCTGTCGCATACCGGATGTTATAGACGAGCAGACGCAAGTGAGAGAGGCTCCCGCAGCAAAGGGCGCATTCTATCGGTGCCGGGAGGTCCGCGGGAGGACAAAAGCCCGGCAGAAGGTCGCAGCGGCGGGTGCGGAACGCGAGACCAAAGCGTAGCCCTCAGCCTCAGCCTTCTCTCTGGGCTGAAAGTCGCCTGCGGCGCTTTCGGCGAACGCGCCCGGCCGCTCTTTCGGGCCCGCGAGCAAAAAAGCGTGTTTTTTGCCGGGGTGCGTAGCCTCGCTAGATGCGCATGCCGGTTCCGGCGGCGAGTTCGTCGGCCGGGGGCGCGAGGCGCGAGTTTCGCGCCGCTCGGGCTTATGCGAGACTTGCGGCCTATGTCACAGGCCAATCCGATTCGCCTTTTCGTCACCCACGTCTGGGAAGACAACGACGACTATCTGCGCGTCTTCGAGTACCTCGAGAGCTCCAAGAACTTCTTCTACCGCAACTACAGCACGCCCGATCATCCCCCGGCCGGGGAGAAGGAGGCGCAGCGCGAGGATCTGCGCCGGCAAATGGCGCCAGTCGAGGCAGTGGTAGCAGTTCCGAGTCTATTGAAAGCGCATCGCGATATGTTCATCTTCCAGCTGCTGTTCGCGCAGGCGAGCCAGAAGCCGGTGATTCTCATGAAGCCGTTCGGCGCGCACGAAGAGCTGCCGAAGGCCGTGACGGACCTGGCGGACGAGATCGTCGATTGGGACGAGCGGGCACTCGTCGACGCCATCCGGCGCCAGGCCCGGCACGAGGACACCACGCGCTGGGACACGATCGAGTTCAAGCTCGATTAGGGCGTCAGCGGGCGCCTTCCGCGGCCGGCCAGGGCTCGCCCGGATGCAGCGAAATGACCTGCGGGGCGCTCTTGGGGCCCTTCACACGCGCGGCGATAGAGGGCTGGCCGCACATTGCACCAAACATCCGAACCACGCGGGAGGCGGCTTCATCCGCCTCGACGTTCGACATCTTTCGCACGGTGGCGCGGAATGTATCCTCGCCGCGTAGCAGCGGGCGCTCGCGATTGAGCGCCCGGCTGACAGCGCGGAACTCCTCCACCAGCTCACTGGGAAGCTCGCTCTCTTCAACAAAGGCGAGGTGGTTGCGGTAGGCGTCCGTGAGCCGGTCCTTGATCGATCCCGAACGCGCGAGCGAGAGGGCGGCGCCCCGAAATTTATCCAGCGTGGTGCTCATCCCCACCTCGGCAAAAAAATGCCCTCGGCAGTACGCTTGCGTTCGAGCTCGGCGTGCGCTGCAGCAGAAGGACGGTTATTGTTGTCTTGTCAATCCTCTACAGCGGGAATATAGCGCACGCTCTCACAAAAACAAGCGGCTCAGCTCCAGTTGCGCTTGCCTTTTAGATAAGTCAATGCTTATGTATGCGGCCCATGCTGGAGACCGATGTTTTCCGCACTCTCGCCGATCCGACGCGGCGCGCTGTGTTCGAGCGGCTCTGTCAGCGGGAGATGAGCGTCTCGCAGCTGAAGGCCGGGTTCGCGATCTCGCAGCCGGCGATTTCGCAGCACCTGGCCGCGCTGCGCGCGGCTGGCCTGGTGTGCGAGCGTCGCGTGGGGCGATTCGCCTACTACCGCGCGCAGCCCCACGGGCTCGCGCCGCTCGTCGATTGGGTCGACCGTTACCGGCTGTTGCGGCCGGAGCGGATACTGCGGGACGGGCTGCTGGAGACGGAGCCTTGAATGACGGGGGAGCTCGCTCTCAGCTGGTCCAGCAGTTGGCGGAGGTGGCCGTCTGGTTGCCCGTGTTGTCCACCGATAGTGTCAGGCACTGCGTGTCGTTCGCCTGTGTGCCGACCGCGGTCGCCGTGATCCTGAACGCCGTCCCGGTGGCTGCGTTGCCGGTGCACGGAAGCGCCGCGCTCACGCAAACACTCAACTGGTAATAGCCGCTCCCGACAGTGACAGGAAAACTGCCGCTGTAGCCGAGCTTGGTAGGATCGGTCGTGTAGGAGCTGTTCGTGCTCAGGTAGCGCTCTTCGCGCTGCGCGAGATCGAGCACCGCGGTGCGCGCGTCCGTGCGATGCGCCTTGCGCATTTGACTCGTGTAGGACGGCACTGCAATGGTGATGAGAATCGTCGCGACCACGATCACCACCATCAGCTCGATGAGCGTGAATCCCGCCGCGCGGGGGACCTCGAGGGTTCGTACTCGCATGTGGCGCCTCTTAGCGTCTCTGAATCCAGTTGATGCGCTGCCCCGTTATGATGGCATTGCGGTTGATTTTCTGCGGTGCCGCGGGGTTTCCGCCAGTGGTCTGTGTCAGGAGGTACTCGGCATTGTTGTCGCCGGGCTGCCCGGAGCTGATGAACGAGGGAGTGCCCGTGCCGTTCAGCTGGACGCCGTCGTATCCGACGCCGCCAACATTGAAGAACGGCGTGGCCGATCCCCCGCCGGTGAGCGGATCGAGCCCCATGCTGAACCCGGTTGCCTGGGTGCTGCTGCAGGACAGGATCGAGCTGGGGGAAGGAACGTACGTGTTCACGACGAACTCGCCGTCGGGGCTGTAGGTCGGATCGAATATGACCTGCTCGCTGGTTCCGGGCAACTGCACGTACCAGCCCATCATGGTCTGCCCTGAGCCACAGGCATTGTCCCCTTTCCAGCACACGGGAGTCTTGGTCATGCTGCGCACGCTCATTGCGCTTGCCCCCGTGCCGACGGTTGCCACGGTGATGGTCTGCACCTGAAGGTTGGTTCCGCTGCCCGGCCCGACGATCGTCTGCGGAGCCGTCAGGCTGACGGCCTGCTGATTGGGCGAAAGAGCGTTCCATGTCCCTGGAAGGTTCGCAGCTCCAAAGTCCCAATCCCAGATCCCGTACAGATACTGCGGACCGTTCGCATACTGCGCGGGGGAAGTCAGGCTCTGGGGGATGCCGCGGCCCGTGCCGAAGTTGATGATGACCCGCTCCGGCTTGGTGCTGACCGTCGTGCTGAGGTTGCCCTGAGTCGTGATGATGGTTTTCAAAGTGCCCACCTGCAAGCGGGTGCTGATGGGAGAGGGAGCCGACGCGATGGCCGGATTGCCGCCACTCGCGGCCACGGCCGGTGTGTACGGCGCGGTGAAGAGCGGCGAGGAAGCCGTTTTCCCCCAGTTGGCGGGAGTCTGGCTGGTTACGTCGAATTTCCAGACGTTGCCGAGCAGGTCGCCGGCGTAGATGTAGTCGACGGTATGATCCAGATCGACATCGAGCGAGGTCGGGCTGGCGATGCCGTTGGGCAACGCACCCTTCGCGGCAGCGGTGGCCTGCAGGTAATAGAACGTCGGGGCGCCGGTCGTGTGATTGATGAGCATCACGTAGATACCCGCGGCGCCCGGGTTGCCGCTTGCATCGAGCGCGCCAAAACCATTGCCGAAGATGACCCCCCAATCGCCGCTGTGAAAGCGGCGGACCTCGGGTGTGCCGTAGGTTTGACCGAGCGCTTGCTGACAGGTGGTGCTGTTGTTGCAAGTCAGATTCGCCGCGGTCCACTCGCCGATCACGATCTTGCTGGCGTTGGCCTCGGTGAAGATCGACGGGTCCGTGACATCGAGCGCGTAGATCGCCGAGCCGCCCGCGCCCAGGCCGCCGACCACCCAGGTATGCCACGCGTTGGCGTAGAAGAGGTCGCCGGTTGCCGGCGTCGCGTCCACGAAATAGGCATGCGAGTACTGGGTGTTGGAGAAGTCGGCCGCCGTGTTCACCGTGGTCGTGCCGTTGCTGGTGCTCGAGGGATGAATCGTGTTCAGCACGACGCCGGGCATGTAGGCAAGGACCTCATAGCCGTCGTTGGGCATCTGCGTCGTGCTCACGAGATTGCCGTTGGAATCCAGGGTGCCGGCGCGGAAGCCGTGCAGAAAGCCGTCGTTGGCCCCCACATACACGACGTTGAGGCGTCCCTGCTTGCCTTGCTGATAGGACAGGTAGGTCGGTCCGGAATTCTCGGGCGGTGTCGCGGTGGGGTAGATCGCGTCGACCCAGCTGCCCATGCTCGTGTAAGGACCACCCGGCGGTCCGATCCAGGCGGGACTCGAATCGACGATGTCACCGAGGACCCGGTCACGCGCGCGGAACAGGCCCACGCCGCTCGAGTTGATCTCGTTCGTGCGGTCGCCGCGCAGGTAGTTGAGACGGTTGGCCGTTTGCGTGGTATCGCCCACATCCAGCGTTGCCTGCTCGGCTGCGGTGAGGCTCGCCCATTCGAAGGGGATGCCCGTGGTACCGTTCCAGGTGATCATGACCCGGTTCGCGGGTGCCTCAGCCGTCCCGCTGGTGGCGCCCGTACTGGCGCAGGCCCCGCCGGTCAACACGCAGCTCGCATCCCAGGTGGGCGTGGAGGCCAGCACGAGGGTGTTCGTGACGGTGTTGAAGTTGATGGGCGTCGCCGTCACCTGGCCGGCCCAGCTGTTGGGAAAATAGGAGGCCAGGAACAGCTCGGCGCCGGTCTTGAGGGTCGGATCCTGGAAGACGTTCACACTACCCGAGCCGTTGGCCGTTTCCGCGGGCGTCGCCCGGAAACAGATGATCTCGTGGACGTTGGTGTCGCCGCCCGTCGAGCCGGCAAAACCGAAACGGAACGACTGCGGCAGCGGTCCATTGGTGGCGCTGATGGACTGGCCCTTGATCACCGGCACCGGGGTGCCGCCGTTGTAGCTGTAAGTCAAGCTCAGCAGGCCGTCCTGCGTGATCCTCAGGCTGTACACGATGGGCTTGGCGGCGGAGCGTGTCGTCGCACTCTCGCTGGCGATCTTGAAGGATGTGAGCACGTTGTAGCCGATCGCGGAGCCGTTTTGGGTGCTGCCGATGGCGGCGTAGTCGAGGATTTTCGCGGTGTTCGCGGTGTTCGCCAGGGTCGCCGGTCCGACCGAGACGGGATGGTCCGGATCGGAGTAGTTATAAAGCAGCCCGGTTGCGCAGGTGTTCTGTACGGCCGACTGCTGCTGAGAGCTGCCCAGCGTGGCGGGGTAATACGGGCTGCTCGAGCCGAGATTCGTGCCGTAAGCGGTGGTGAGTGCCTTCCAGGAGACGCTGCCCGCGCCGCGCAGTCCGATGCGTCCCGGCTGGTAGAGGCCGCCGGTGGCGGTGTTGTCGCCATAGGTCGAGGTGCTCGAGCTGCCGGACTCCGAGAGACTGTTCTTGTAGCCGTTCAGGAAGTTGCCGAACTCATCGATGCCGAGTCCGAGATAGGCGCCCACCAGTCCGTCGTACGGCGCATTCTGATTGGAGCAGCTGTAGGCAAGGCTGCCGCCCGTGGCGCCGATGGCAGGGAAAGTCTGCCCGGTGTAAATGGGGTTTTTGGGGCAAGTACTGGAAACGCCACTGCTGCTGTTCGGGTCACCGCCCGCGATGGGCATGCATCCATCCAGCAGAAAGAAACTGATGCCGTCCGCACCGTCGCCCCCGGCACCGCCGGAATCGCCGAGATAGGTGATCGTCTTGAATGTGACCTGGACACCGTCCCCGGTCGGAAAAGGCGTGCTCGCGGAGACGATAGCTCCCCTCTCGAAGTGGCCGTACGGCGAGCCGTTCGTGAAGCGCAGCGCACCGCTTCCCGGCGGACCCGGCGGATCGGGCTGCTGGCCCGACGGACTCGATGGCGCCGTGGTCGATCCGAGGTAGCCCGAGGCGCCGCCGGACAGATAGGTGTCCTTGTCGTTCTGCAGGTTGTAATAGCTCGTGAGCACGCTCGTGCAGGCCGGAATGTAGCCGGGGCTGGTCGTGGACTTGCTCGTGCCGGCGGTGAGGCATGCGCCGTTGAAAAAGAACCACTGGTTGTTGCTCGTGGCGCCCGTGAAATCCTCCTGGAGGAGGACCTGCGCCCGGGAGGCCGGCGCAAATGCGATGGCCAGTGTGAGGCCGCCCGCTGCGATGAGCGCTCTGACGTTCATGGTAGATATCCTCGGTCCGGGCGCGATGCGCGCGCCGTTCTCGGTCGTTGCGATGAGGTGCGATTCAACTTCCTGCGCGCACGCGCGCAAGGCCTGCTTCGGGGGCACTACGGACCCCCCAGGTTGATGAACTTCGACTTGCCGCTCGCGGTCGTGTAGAGCACGTTCACCACGTAGGTGCTTTCCACCTCCGCGATGGAGTTCGCGGTGCCGCCATAGCCGACCGCGTCGATCGTGTAGGTGTTCGTCGACGCACCGGTCGTCTGATTGTACGAGCCATTGATGAACGAGACGTAATAGCGCGGAATCTGGTAATACGTGTTGGCGGAATTGGAGCCCGCCGTCACGCCCGGGGGACTGTAAGTGACCCCCGTCTCCACGCCGCCGATATTCAACGGCAGGTTGGGGAGGTTCGTTGCCACGTTCGCGAGGGTGTTAGTGCAGATCTGCAGCGTAGTCACGAGTCCGGGGCTGCACGTCGTTCCGGTGGTCGCGTTGGCTCCCTGGTTGCCCGTCAACAGCAATTCGACGTTGTATTGTGTGCTTTCCGCCGCGCGCAGTCCGCGCTGCTTCTCCCGGGTATTGCCGGCAATCCGCTCCTGGATCCCGAAACTGTGGAACATCCCGACACCGAGTATCGTGACGACGACGAGCAGCAGCAGCGCCGCGATGAGCGTCATGCCGCGCTGGGAAGAATGAGGGCGTATGGCGAATCGGCTCATTTGAGGCTCTAGGGAAGGGAGGGGCCGGCCTTGCTCATGACTGCGATGAGCTTGGTGAACGTCACCGTCTGCGGCTGCCCCGGCGTAATCGGGCCGCCCGCAACCGGCTGGTACAGCGGGTTGCTGAAAGTCAGGGTAACCTGGACGGTGCACACATTTGTCTGCTGCGTGAGCGTCGCCGCCGCGTATTGCGCGGTGGTCATGTAGGTGTCGGCAGGGCAGTTGACGTTGGGCTGGGTCGCGCTGCTGTTCACGCCCCACAGGAAGGTGACCTGTTTGATTCCGCCGATGAGCGCGACCGCCGTCACGCCGTTACCGTCCGAACAGGTCAGGGCATTCTGAGTGGAGTCGACCTGCAGGATGTTCTTGTAGACTTTCTGACCGGCGCCGGTATTGGCATGGCCCAGACAGCTCGACACGCCATCGTTCGGGTTCGTCTGAAACCGGACCACGATGCTGTCGCCCCCCGCGCCGTTGCCTCCGCCCGTGAGTGCCTGGCCGCTCGCCAGGCTGGCGCCGTCCTGCGGAAGGGCAGCGGCGAGCGAATTGGCCGTGCCATCGGGGTTCAACGTCGGAAAGTAGCCGGCCGACTCGATCATGTTCGTGAAGACCGACATGGCAAAGCGCTCATTGTCCTCCAGCTGCGCGAGCGCGGTCTGCTGCGTGGAGGTATCGCGGGTGCCCTGCAGAACGCTGAACAGGCCGGCCAACAGGAACACCGCGACCACCATCGCGACGATCAGCTCGACCAGGCTGAAACCGCGCTGTCGGGAATGGGGCAGCGGCAGCGGGTGGGGACGTATGTGCTTCATGGCTGCACGATGAGGACGTATGTAGGCGTCGCGAGAGCTGCCTGCACCGTGGAATTGATCTGCTGCGCCGAGTTCGAATTGACCAGGTTTTCCGTCCAGTTGACCGTGATCGTGCACGTCACGTAAGAGGTGGCACTCGGCAGCTTGCAATCGATGGAAGCGGTGTCGTTGGGTATGAGGCTGTTCAGATTCGTGGCCCAGCTCTGCAGGTCGTAGGCCGCCATCTGGGCCACCGTGCAGACGGCGCTGGTGCAGTTTTGCCCCGTACTGAGCGTGGCGTCACTCGCCGCCGTGACCGACGCGCCGGAGATGGTCGCGGTGACGTCGTTGCCGACCGTGGGTACGGTCGTCCAATAGAGCCGGTCCGCCTGCATCGCCGAGGCGAGCCCGCCCGCCTCGAGCGCCACGAGCGCGCGCACCCTGGAGTTACCCGTGTTCGAGATCGCCAGAGCCTGCATTTTCGCGATGCCGAGCAGGCCGACCGAGATGATGAGCAGGGCCACCATGACCTCGATCATGCTGAAGCCTGCGCAGCGCGCCGGGGGGCGTCCGGAGCTCATCATGTGCAACCTCCGGTCCCTTTGTGTTCCGTGGTCATCATTCCGGCCAGGGTGAGCTCCAGGCAGCGCGTCCACTGATCGTTCACCGGAGTGGTGTGCAAGCGGTAAACGAGATGCGTGTTGACGTTGGTCGGCAGGCCGATGGCGAAGCCGTCGCGGTTGAAGCTCACCCAGTTGTTGACGGCATTGATCGTGGTGAGAGTATCGCTGTTGCCGAACTTCTGCTGATAACGCATTACCGTGTCATTGTTGGGGGCACCCGCATCGACGCTGCCGTTGCCATTGAAGTCGGTAAAGACGATCCAGCCTTCCGACCAGTCGGTGGCATTGGCGTCGCAGCTCGTACCGGTGTTGGAAGGGCACACGCTGACCGTCTGGCCCTCCTTGATGGCCTCGGAGCGCGCGATCATCATGTCGCCCAAAAGGGCATTGACCTCGCTCGACACCCGGTTGGAGTTGGTGACATAGCGGTACGAGGGCACCCCGATGCCCATCAGGATGGAGGCGATCGTGATGACGACGAGCAGCTCCACGAGGTTGAACCCGGCGGCAGCGCGCAATCCGGCGTTGCTGCGCAAGATCGGCGCTGCCATGCGGCTGTCGACGTCTGCCGGCGGCGACATACCGGTTGCGTTCCCGCGACATGAGGGTAAGGAGTCCATGGCGCATGACTCTAGGGAGGCAAGCTTGCGGGAAGCTGACAACGAGCCTCGGAGTTGACTCCAAAACATCAGACACCTCCGGATTGCGACGCGGTTCTCAGTTCCAGGCCGGCTGCGCCGGCGGCGGGCGTCACCTTGGCACCACCGGTGTTGTTACGCCGCGTCGTGGCTGGCTCAGCGCGAGGAGAGTCGACAGCGGGGCGGCCGCGAAAGCTCACTCTCATCCTCGCGCCGCGACCCTTCGCGCCGGCCTCGATCGTCAATTCGGCGCCATGCAGGCGAGCGATCTCATCCACGATCGCGAGCCCCAATCCGCAGCCGTGCCCCGAGGATCCCGGCATGCGATAGAAACGCTCGCGCACCCGCGAGCGCTCGGCCGCCGGGATGCCCGGCCCGTCGTCCTCGACTTCGAGATAGGGCTTGCTGTCATCCGAGCCACACCGGACCGTGACATGACCGCCCGCTGGCGTGTAATGCAGCGCGTTATCGATCAGATTGCCGAGCAGGTCCTCGAGAAGACGTACGCTGCCCGTCACTTGCGTGGCTTGGGCCTCGGCACCGAGGTCCAGCCGCGCCTCGACCGAGCGGTCGATGTTGCGTTCCAGCACCCGTTCCACGAGGGCCTTCACGTCAACACTTTCGAAAGGATCGGCAAGGTTCGCGGAGGGCTCCGCTCGGGCAAGCGCCAGCAACTGGTTCGCGGAATGCGCCAGGCCGCTCATCCCTTCATGTAGGGAGGCCAGACGGTCATGCAGTGCCGCCGCGGCCGGCTCCCGCATCAGAACGTCGAGATGGCCCAGGAGGCCCGTAATGGGCGTGCGCAGCTGGTGCGCCGTGTCGGCTACGAATTGCCGTTGCGAGCGCGCAGCCTCCGCCAGCATCTCGAACAGCATGTTGAGTCCTTCGACCAGCGGACGCACCTCGGTGGGCACGCTCGCCAGCTCCAACGGCCGCAACTCGCGCGCCGAGCGTGCTTCGATGTCGCGCCGTACGTCGAGCAGCGGCTTCAGCCCGAAATGCACGCCGATCCAGACGAGGAGGAGGGTGATGTCGAGTTGGATGAAGCCGATGAGCCAGGTGCTGCCCAGAACGAAGTGCGCCGGGCCCGTGCGTGAGTCGTCTTCGCCGGCAACTTTGACCGTGGTGGCTCCGGCCGCGGTGCGCAGCTCGTAGCTCGCCACGCGGACGTTTTTTCCGCCGAGCGTAGCGTCGGCGAAGGAGGGGTTGCTGCCGGCCCGAGGCGCATTGGCAGTCGGGCGCGAGAGCAGGGGGTTGCCTGCAATCAGCTGTCCCCGTGGCCCCAGGATCGCGTATGAGAAGTCGGGATCGCGATCCACACCCCAGGTAGGCAGCCGCCGGGGTAACCGTTGCGCCGCCGCCTCGACGCCTGCCGCATCGATCTGCCCGGCTACTGCGAGGACCGCATCGGTGAGGCGTTGATCATAGGTCTTGCGCGCGAAGATCAATGCGGCGCGGTAATCCACGAAAACGCCGACCACCAGCAAGGCAGTCAGGGGCGGCAGCAGAAAAAAGAGCAGCCGATGGCGGATGGACGGAGTTCGTGCCGGCGCGCGGGTCATTGGGGATCGGCAGCGGAGTCGCGCTCGCGCGGGTTCTGATCGGGCCGCAACGGCTCGGCCCTCGATCGTTCAAGCTTCTGCGGGCGGCCGGACTTCGGGTCATCGAGCTCGAGCCGGTAACCGAGCCCGCGCACGACACGAATGGTCGCGGCGTCGGCGAGCTTCGTGCGCAAGCGCGAGACATAGACCTCGACCGCATTCGGTGTCAGCGCCTGATCCCAGCTCGCGATCGCCTGTTGCAGGCGTTCCTTGGAGACCAGACGGCCGGCGCTCAGCGCCAGGCATTCCAGCACAGCCCATTCACGGCCGGTCAACTCCACAGCCGCCGCGTCGATTTGCAGCTGCCGCCCGTTGAGGTCGATGCGCAGCCGCCCCAGGCTCAACTGGCCACTCGTGCTCAGGTTCGAGCGGCGAATCAACGCCCGGCAGCGAGCCGCGAGCTCGGCCTGCTCGAATGGCTTCATCAGAAAGTCATCGGCGCCCAGATCCAGCGCCTCGATCTTGGTGGCCAGCGTGTCCCGTGCCGTGAGCACCATGACGGGAATGGTCTTGCCATCGCGTCTGAGGCGGCGCAACAGGCTGAGTCCATCGGTCCCGGGCAACCCGATATCAAGCAGCGCGAGGTCGAAATGCTCGGCAGCCAGCGCCGCCGCCGCGCTTTCCGCGTTCGCCGCCCGATCGACCGCAAACCCCGCCATGCCGAGACCGCGCACGATCGCGTCCGCAACCAGCTCGTTATCTTCGACCACCAGGATCCGCATGCAGTCCCTCACCACATACCGTGGGCCTGGCCACAATGCGTGGCCGGCCGGGACTGTACTAAAGGGGCGCGGGAGATTGCGGGGCGTGGCGCTGTATATAAGGTGCGATCCGATCAGCGGTACCGCTTGCGCCACAGGCGGTATCTCAATTGCGCATAATGTATATTATGTAATGTCGAGACTATGGCGCGCCGTCCGGGCCTTGCGATAGCTATTGGGCACAAAATTTAGTACCAAACGGCACTAAAAGTTATACACGCTGCCGTGTTCTTGGCCGCCTGCGATGAGGAAACGGCGTTAGTCGAGGTAGCTCCCCTATTGGCTTCGGCTCCTGCGGAACTCGGTAACAGCATCCCATATCGCTGCCGTCGCTCCAGCCAGCGCAAATTGAGCATCGTGTCTGCTAAAGGTTTCCGGTGCGCCGGAATCGTCGACATGATGTGCCAAGTGTGTGTAGTGTCGAACCGCGATGCGGACCAAGTCTGCTCGGGAACGTTTTGACATCTGTTCGCGACTCGCGCTGCTTCCAGAAAACTCCTGAAGTACCTGAGGTCGGCTATCAAAGCCGAGCACCGTATCTATCGCCAGCCGTACTCGAGCGACCGTGCCGTCAAAGCGACCCGCTATCAGATCCCGGTGCGCCTCGCGTAACTGACTCGCTGCACCATGCAGCTCTGTTGGCACTCCTTGCACCGGCAATTCTAGGCCGAGCAGCAGTGTTTCGCTGTATCCGATCTGCTCAAGAACCTTCGACCAAGTGCTCAACGACGCCTCGAACCACGACTGCTGATCACCCCGCTGTAGACCACGTTGACGTGAATGGACCAAGACACGCAGATCCAACTTGAAAAAGAGCGATCCGCCTTCGCGCATTCGCTCGAGCGCTTCCAACTGCTCGAAGCTCAAGTCTAAATACGCAGACACCGTGTCACGGCGAGCGTAGTCTGTAGTTTCCACGTACCAGCTCGTTTCCATAGTCGCGACGCCGAGAGGCCTCACATCGGCTTGCGTTCGGCCGGCCCAAACGAAGCAGACGGCACTGCTCAGCGCAGCGCCCCCGGCACGACTGGCGTTGATCTGGAACTCCAGTCCGAACTGGAGGCGGTTCATTCCGAGACCACGTACCCCATAGACACCTTGGGGCCGGAACTCGGCCACGATATAGCCCTCACCATCAGTAATGCTCATATACGACCGTCCTTTCAATGCCACGCAATAGCGAAGCCGCCAATCTCGCGCCACCGACAGCTCTTGGGCACAGACAGTGGGTACCCAACTTCTGGTACTCAGCCCTCCGATCTTGCAAATACTGCCTTGCCATGTAAACTTGCGTTTCGATGTTCGCAAGTCGTATACTGTGGACAGGAGGAAGAGCCGATGGAATCAACTCGCCATATTGGGTTTCGCGTGCGCGCCGCCCGCGAGGCAGCCGGCCGTACGCAAGACGATCTCGCCGCCCTGCTCGGGCTGGAGAATCGCCAGTCCGTGTCGGACCTGGAGAATGGCAAGCGCGGCGTGAAGCCGGATGAGTTGGTGATCCTCTCGGACGCCTTCGACCGGCCCATCGACTACTTTGTCGATCCCTTCTCCGTCGCCGGCGAGGCGAAGTACAACTGGCGCGTATCGCCGGAGGTTCGGGACGAGACGCTGGACGACTTCGAAAACCGCACGAATCAGCTCGTTGGCATACTGCGCTGGCTGCGTGACCAAACGCCGTCAGATGCGAGCGCGCTCAAGCGCGGGCTTCGGCTGTCGAGCGAGTCGACGTTCGAAGCTTCACAGGCGCGGGCGGAGAGACTCGCTCAGGAGCTCGGCCTCGGCGAGGTTCCGGCCGGGAGTCTGCTCGAAACGATCGAACGAGAGCTCGACATCCCGGTGCTCATGGTTGATCCGGGCGTATTTGGCGACGGTTCTCTGTCAGGCGCGACGTGCCATCTGGAAGACCTGACCTGCATCCTGCTCAATCGCCGGGAGGGCGAGACGCGCCGCGCATACACGCTCGCGCACGAGTTGTTTCACGCGCTCACGTGGGATGCGATGGAGCCTGAGCGCCGCGAATCCAACACCACGGATGACCGTGGAACTCCCAGCCGCAAGCGGGTCGAACAACTCGCCAACAACTTCGCCTCCTCGCTGCTCATGCCACGAGTGGTTCTGGACCAGCTCGTCACCGAGCCTGCAGACGTCGCGCGACTTCGCGCGGTCGCAGAGCGCCTTCGTGTGTCGACCTCGGCGCTCGGCTGGCGGCTCCTCGGGCTCGGGCGTATCGACGATGAGGTGCACGAGGCGCTGGTCCGCCGGCCCGTGACCGTGAAGCAGACACTGCCTCGGCTCTACTCGGAGTCTTTCGTGCGTGCGCTCCATAGCGCGCTTGACCGCGGGCGGTTGTCGGCGCGGAAGGTCGCGAAGACACTCGCTCTGGATGGGGAGCAGCTGGCAGCCCTGTTTGCCTCCTACGAGCTCGCGGCCCCGTTTGAATTCTAACCGCTCGTGAGTCAAGGCTGGACACCATGATGGTGTTCACGGCCTTCGAGCTCGGATGCTGGAAGCTCCTCGCGAACGCATACCGCATCGAGACCGTGAGCGCGGTGGTCTCGGAGACGCAGACGGGCGATCCGCTCAACCCGAGAAGAGTTCCAGTACCTTTGCCGGAGTTGAAAGCCGGGCTCGCGGCCGTGCACACCCCGTCCAAACGGGATCTGGCCACGTTCGCCACTGGCCACCCGCGGCTTCTGACACTCGACCCGGGCGAGCGGGACCTTCTCACATGGCTGAAGGCACACGAAAGCCCGAGTGCCAACCTTCTCTGGGTCACCACTACCGACAAGGCGGCACTCGTTGGCTGCAACACTCTCGCCTGGCTGGATGCCGTGATCTCCCTCGAGCGACTTCTGCAGGGCTGCGGCGCGCAGCCGGCGGTCTTCTCCGCACTCCCTCAGCATTACCGCGAGGTCTGGCTCAGTGAGATCAGGACCAAGATCAGACTCGGCATTATCCCGTAGCGCCACGGCGCCCCGGGATCTCAACGAACCGATGCGTTGCCAACCTTGCGGGAAACTCCTTCATCCCCCAACACAATCTGCTCGGATCGCGGACTGTTCGCTGCCATCGACCTGATTCCTCGTTGGGCCGGGCGCAAACGAGTTGCGAGTCGACCGACGAGAGCCGAGCTTGGCCCACCAGGTATCTAAGTGATCGTTGATGGTGTTGGGGGAGCCCCGAAGCGCATTCGCACGCGGTCGATCGTGTGCCGGTGACCTTCCAAACGAGCATCAACGCGCTGCTTTCGCGGATTTTGACGTTTCAAGCATCTTTGCAGCGTGTGAGATGGGGACAGCGAAATTCGAGCCAGAGAAGCCCGACAGGATGGCGAAGTTCACTCCGATCACTTTTCCGCTGGCATTGAATACTGGGCCACCGGACCCGCCAGAAGTTGTTTGTGCGTCGTAGACCAGTCGATCGGGGCCAACAACGCCAAGATGGCCCTGCGTCACCAGCGGTCGGATCAGCTTTCTTCGTGCAAGCTCTTGCACGAGATCCTCCGTCCTGTTCCCGGTTGCCTGTGCGATCCGTTTGAGCGTGGGCTCGTCGATACGGGCAATAATCCCTTCGAGTCCGGTGGGGTATCCAATCAAGACCACCGGGCTGCCGGAAATGGCGACTTGCGGATCGATTGTGACAGGCCTCGGATGGCTCTCAGGCAGATCGACTGCTGCCAGCCCAAGGTCAGAGTCCTCACTCAAGCCTTGCACGCGCAGAGGCATTGGCGTTTCGTTCCCCGGAAAATAAGCCCACATCGACCAGATGGTCGGCTCGAAAGAATCGCTGGGCACAGGGATCGCCTCAGCGTTGTGCCACCATGGTTCGAGTACGTGATGATTGGTGAGGATGTGACCGGCGGTATCGATCAGAAAGCCGCTTCCAAATACGTCTATGTGCACGGGCGGGCCGCCGCCTTCCGTGGTGACAATGAGCTTTCCCTTGCTATCGGCGACGGGATTGCCATTCGCGTCAATGCCGGCGAACTTGAGCAGAGCGCCAGTCTTCTTGTCGTGAAAAGCGAGAATCGCGTAGATCAGGCAAACGCTGTTTGAATAATCCCGGACGATCTCTTGTGCGATGCGCGACTCGTTCTCGAGTTTTCCGATCCGGGAGTCGGTTTGCTTCAAACGGTTGTCAAGATCAGACAGGGAGGGCCCGGCCGACGTGGAGATCTTGTTCCGCAGGTCTGCGCTCTCTGCCCGCAATGCTTCCAATTGCTTGCTCACCGAAACTGTCAATTCCTGATCGCGTGCCTCGCGGCTCTTTTGGGCGCGTTCCAGAAGCTGGTCTCGAGTGAGTATCTGCGAGCGGAGACTCTCCAGCTGCAAAACCAGGCTCGCGTTTGACTTGCTGCTTACCTGGGCGTTTCGAACAGCAATACCTACGCCGATCACCGCTAGAGCGGTTACCACCCCAAGTGCAATCCAGCGTCTCTTCCCCGTCTCTTTTTGCGCGACGATTGCTGTCAGCGCCGCTTCAGCTTCGAGCTCTTTCCTCTTGGCGTCGAGCACCTCCAAACGCAAGCGATCGTCCGGCGCTTTCTCTCGCAGGTGCGCCCGGATTCGGGCGAAGAGCTCAACGGGCTCAAAGGGAATGCTCAGGACGTCGTCCGCACCCAGGTCGAGGGCACGGCTGCGCTCCAAAGGCCCACCATCGGCCAGAAGGATTATCTTCACTGGCGCTGTGGCCTCGTTGCCTTTGAGCTGAGTGACAAGACCACAGCAGTCGAGTGTGCGTACATCCGTCTGCAGCAGGATCAGATCAGGCTCATGCTGAAGAACTGTGCGCACATCCGCGGATTCCGGCGCCGCAGCTTCGTACCCTGCGCGAGAAAGTTCCGACACGAGCCTCGCGCTCAAATCGTGAGGGAGGCGAAACAAGAGAATCTTCGGCATTGCTCTATTCTCTCTCTTACGCGACCTTCCCCTCAACTTGCTGGCGGACGGCCTCATCGGGATCCGCGATCTCGCCCTCCTCTTTCGCCTTCTCGAGTGGCGGTCGCCGGCAATCGGAAGTGGCGAGTGCCGTGATCGAGAATCTCGTGCAGGTCGACGAAGGGGCTTGAGCCCGGGAACGCTCGCTTTAGCGCGCGGGTGATGCTGCTGGAGGAGGAAGTCCGCTGGCTCAAGGAGCAGTACTTCGGTCGCTCTTCGCAGAAGAGCAGCTGGGAGATGAACCTTCAAGGAGGTGCCGCAGGTACGCGTAGGGCTCGAGCCCGTACATGCGTGCACCGCTCACTATAGAGTACCGGTTCGCGCTTGCCTTTGCGTCGTATTGAGTCTGCGCGAACACCAGGCCGGGACTGACCCGCGGAACAAAAAGCCGATGCGGGATTGCTCACCTGCGTTGCGGACTACGCCACTCGTGTAGCCGCGAGCGGTCGGGTTTTCATCACATCGGGCTCACTTGGAATCGTTATAGTTCTCCCGTGAACTTTGTACTCTCGCTCGGAGCACCATTCACGCTTGCCTCGCTCTGACACGATCGCTGGCTCGCTGAGCCCCACTCCCGTCACCGAGGCGCGTTGATCGAGACGAAGACCACCATCTCGCTCAATCGCCGTGACGGCGGTCACGAGAGATCGGCGGCGCTGCGCGGTTCCACGAGAGTCCGATGGTTGTAGTCAACACGGAACCGGGCGGCCGCGGCGTAGACGGCTCGTCGGACTCGCATGATCCCACCTAGGGGGCGGTGCGCCGCGAGCGCGTGCCAAGCGGAGAAGGACATCCGTTCGTCCACCAGTTCTACCCTGTCGGCGCGCCAAGCGTCCTGCGCCGGCATGTGCAGCCGCGCGACGGATAGATAGGGGCTTTCCGTTTCCGGCCACGTTGCTGCCGCGTCCTCGATCGGCATGGTCTCGAGGTTGGTGCACAATTGCACCTGTATGTCCCATACGGCCGAGTTGGTCTGAAAGAACTCGACGACAGCCTGTCGAATACCGTCGGGGTGGCCGGACAGTTTGAGCGGTTGCCGAGTCAAGGCACGCAGATTGTCCGAGAAGGGTTTCAGAGCGAGCTTGGCGATGTAGTCGCCGTAGAGGATGGGCCCCTGGCTATAAAACTCGTCGCCCAGGATGTTGATTTCCGGGTACCCTCCCAAAGTCAAAAGCGTCGGGCTTTGTCCGCCGGCGCCTTCCACGATCTTCTCCAGGCCGCGGACCACGAAGGACAGCACCTTCTTCAAGCCGGGCGCCTTGTCGGTCGTGGCGGCCAAGAGCTTCAGATTGCGGAGAAAGGCGTCCGGGGTGGCCGCCCCGAACGCCTTTCCGTTGACGAACAGGAAGTCCTGCGTAACCTCTTGCTCCGAACCCGGCACGCGCGCACCGTTGACGCCAACGATCTTCAGCGCCGCGCCTCGCGGCACGGAGACCGCATCATCCAACACGTCACCGGGAATGGTGGACAGGCGCAATACCGCAGGATAATTCTGCGGGGCGGCGAATAGTCCTTGCGCCAGCACGAGGGGTAGATCCGGAAGCACTTCCAACTCTCCGACGAGCAGGCCGTGCGCTTTGGCATGCACGCCGCGCTTCGCATGGCCGATGTCCTCGGCGACAATGCTCTGTATCCTGTCCATCGTTTCGATCATCCCCCGGATGGTCTTCGCCTCGTGCTCGCCGATCGTCTCCATGGAGGGCTGGTAACGAACGGGAACCGGCAGCATTGACCTGCTCGGGAGTTTGGGGTCAGTCATGGGAACCTCTCGGTAAAGTTACTAGCCGGACACGACATGCGAATCGCCGTAATGAGTCCGCGATCGACGCAAAGATGTTGGCAGCACTGGCCTATGCAGCTTAGTCTCAAGCTGGACCTTCCAGACGAGGGGGAACATCGGAACCACATCCGAGGCTGAAATCCACCGAGCGCTCTCCTTCGACATGAAGTCACCTGGCCAATCGGACTGTGAAGACGCGCTGCGACCTGGAAATGTCCGCTGAGCTGAAGCGCCGCGTCAACTTCAGAGTCCTGCGGCTACGCCGTATCGCGGGAATTGCTGTACCCTGTGTACGCGATGCCGGCCAACCTCTCGCCTGAGTACAAGAAGGCCGAGCAGGCCTTCCGTGGGGCACACGAAGCGCGCGAGCGCCTCGCGTGTTTGAGGGAGATGCTGCGCACCATCCCGAAGCACAAAGGGACGGAACACATTCAGGCCGACATCAAATCGCGGATGCGGCAGCTGACCGGCGAGCTCAATACCCCTCACAAGGGACCGACGCGCAGCGGCACAGTTCATGTAGTGCGCCGTGAAGGCGCCGCGCAGGTCTGTTTGATCGGCCCCCCGAATTCGGGCAAGTCGAGCCTGCACGCGCTCCTGACGGGCTCGAAAACCGAGATCGGCCCGTTTCCCTATACGACCCGGGAGCCGCTTCCGGGCATGCTGCCCTTCGAGGACATCGCGTTCCAGCTCGTAGATCTGCCGCCGATATCTGCTCAGCGCATCGAGCCGTGGATCGCTGAATTGCTTCAATCGGCGGATGCCGCGTGGCTGGTCGTTGACCTGGCCGACCCCGCGTGCGCCGAGTACTTGCTCTCAATCCGGGCGCAGCTCGCACAGCGTAGCATCACACTGGACGATCACTGGCCCCATCTCGGCGTTGGGTCAAACGTACTCGGGCTGCCTGGGGCCGGTGACGTCCCCGATCCATTCCGAGTCCACCTCCCCACCCTACTAGTGGCAAACAAGAGCGACCTCGATAGCGACCCGGAGGAAGTTAAGGCGCTGGAGGAATTGACGGGCGCGCGCTTTCCCGCGATCTCCTGCTCGGCCCGCACGGGCCATGGGCTCGATCAACTCGCGCGCTTCCTGTTTGAATCGCTGCAGATCATACGCGTGTACACGAAACCACCCGGACAGCCGCCTGACCGAAACAGACCCTTCACCGTACGCAGGGGTGACACCGTGCTCGATGTGGCGCGGCTCGTGCATCAGAATGTTGCCTGCAGGTTCAAGTTCGCGCGGTTGTGGGGTAGCGGCGCATTCGAGGGACAGCAGGTAGGGCCAGATCATCTCGTTGCCGACGGCGATGTTGTGGAGCTGCATGCAAGGTAGGAGTTTGGGACAGGTAGTTGCACCCCATCCTCTCGAATCAGTGCCCGGAAGGAGAAGCAAATGCTATTCGACTTCAGCGAGCCGGAACGAAATACCGCACGTCGCGCATTGGAAATCTATGTTTCCGATTTGCGGGAGGAGATCGTCAAAACGGAGCGACACGAATGGCGACAAGCGCTGCACCTGGAGAAAGAGATCCTCGAAGGGGTGATTGAGCAATTGAGCATTTGAGAGAGCCGCCTTCCCCCTGCATGCTCCACCCCTTTCGTCCGCGCGTACTATCGACCCCTGATACAACCGGTTGCCCCCGTGCTAGATTACAGCAGCCCTTTCTCGGGCTGGAGCGCAACATGCCACGCCGGAAACGTGCGGACTTCTTTGCAGAGGTTGAGCGAATCGAGCAGGTATTGAACCAGCTCCTGGCGGCAGAGAGAGACGCTTTTTTGCGCATGATCGATGCTCCCGCGGGGCCCGCAAAAAGTGCAGCACTGAGCTCGTATCGGCGCGCCGCCGGGGCACAGAAGAAAGCGGTGGATCGGCGGCAGAAATTCCTCGACAAGAATCGCCCGTGATTCTGATGGATCATTGCTTGAGCAGCTTGATCGACTGCGGCGGTCGAGTCGTGAAGGCTCGACTGCGCGGCGATTCAGCGCAGCGCCTAACCGAGCTTGTCTGCGGCATCCTTCAGAGTATCGAGCAAGGCATCGTCCGCCAAGGCTCGGTGGAACAACGGATGCTCCGGAAACATTCCGCGTTTCTCGGCGCGGTCGCTCACCGCCAGGGCGGGTGCACCGCCATTCATCGAAGAAGCGTAAAGGATGCCATGAGCAGCAGGAAAAGCTTCGTACAAATCACACGCCCAGCGTCGCGCGCGCGCGACGCGGGTGCTGCTGTCCGAGGAGCACTCCGCACGGGTGTCATCTTACGGTCGAACCAGTTGTCGTCGTGCCAGGTGGCACCCCCGCCGCGAGCGCTGTAATTGATCGTCAGTTCCTCGTCGGCTTTGATGTCACGAACCGCGATAAATCGAAGCACCGCCTCCGAGGGGATCGCCTCATATCGCATATTGGCGGGGTTGTCATCGTTGTACAGGCTGCCATAACCGAGGGCCAGCGCATCGGTTCCGGGTTTTTTCGCGAGCACCCCCCAGTCAAACATTAGCCTGTCGATCGCCTCCGGGAGGGCCTCGGATGGCGTTGCAAAAATCACAACCGGACAGATCTCGACAACCTCGCCCGCGTGGAGGGCCTGGAGTGCAAACACACCTCGACCCTTCGGGGTACCGGTATCCCGAAGCTCAACGCGCGCAGAGAGAACTTTCATGTTGTGGGCCCACTGTGTCGACTATCATGTCATCTGCTTAAGGTCCATCTGCGGACCTAAAATGCCTGTGCTACCGCGGCGTACGCTTCGCCTTGCCGGGCTTTCCCCTTCACCTTGATGGCTCACGGGTTTTGACCTAGGCGGCAACAACTCGTGAGTGCGAGCGAAGCGCACTCGCCATACGGTCGCTGTCCGTTCACGCTGGACGCAATAGCGCCCTGCCCCCTGAGGCAAATCGGCCCGGAGCTGCCCGACCACCGCCCATCGGGCGGGCGCCCGCTTGGGTTTTGGAGCCTCAGGCCTACCTTCGGTGAGTGCTTCCAAGATACCGCAATCGTTGATGCGCAATGTGCACATATGGAGAGTGAGTCCCGAACCACCCGAGCGGCCGCACCGACAGCCCCCGCAGCACGCAACTGCCGCGTCAGATCACGCGTCCTCCGGGATAGTGTCGCCGGTGCCGACCGGCGCGCGGCACTCCGCTCGCGGTCGTGAGATCGGGCCGCCAGAGCGCGTGGCGTGAGTGACCACACGGGCCAATTTCGAGCGCCTGAGAACCCTCTCAAGCTCGGCGGGAGGCGAGGCACCCGAGGGTCAGTTGACGGCACCGCCACCTCACCCAGCGTGAGCGCGAAATCCTGCAGTTCATCGAGGAAGGCCGCTTCACGCGGCAGATTGATGCAAACGCTATAGGAGATTAGACACGCGGCGTTGCGTCGTGTGTTGTCGGCGGCCCGCTCGAACGCGCGGTCGCCGCAATCGGCGCGAACATCGTCGCCATAAGCCAACGCAGAACGAAACGCGGGGTCAGGGCACCGGCGAAAGCCACGATGCGGTTCGTCAGCCCAACGACGCGAATCACGCGACCGGCGTCGTATGCCGCGACGGCAACGCGCACGACCTCTTCCGGCGTTGCGAAGGGCAAGAGCCTTCCAGCCAAACCGGGGACACCGGAATCCGCATAGAGCCCGGTCTTCGTGAAGCCGGGGCACACGGTGACCACGCGGACACCAGTGTTGTGTAACTCGTACGCGAGCCCTTCTCCAAACGCCAATACGAAGGCTTTCGTCGCTGCATACGTCGTCCAATAGGGAATCGCCTGGAACGCGACAATGGATGCGACGTTGAGGATCCCGCCGCGTTTCCGTTCCACCATCGCCGGGACGATCTTTCGCGTCAGCGTGTACAGGGCCTCGACGTTCACCCGGATCGACTGAATCTCCTTGTCAACGGATTGGTCGAGAAAGTGACCCGATGTGGAGAGTCCAGCGTTGTTGACGAGCAGTTCGATGTCGCCCAGGGCGTGCGCTCTCTCGACGACGGCATTGACGCCTTCGGCGCTTGCGAGATCTACGGCCAGCGTCTCGACGAACCCTCCGTCCTTCCTCAGTTCGTCGGCCATCCTCGCAAGGGGCTCGACTCCGCGCGCCACAGCGAGCACAGAGTAGCCGCGTTTTGCGAGCGCCTTCGTGAACGCCGCGCCCATTCCGCCAGATGCACCGGTGACGATCGCCCAGCCCTTACCTGTCATATATATTCCTCCGGGGCCCGCTCCTGCCCCCGCCGTCGTTTCCGCGAAGTGCCTGGAGCGCCGAATCATGACCCAGGCACCGCATCCGTCATCCAGCGCCGAGACTGCTCATTGATGGCACTTTACCGCTGTGCCCTCCTCTACCGCGCCCTTTGTGGATCGAGCGGAATCGCAGACTGAACATTGTGGCACCAGGAATTCCTTAGTTTTCATTGGCTTGAGCCAAAGCAGCAGTGGATGACATCAAGAGGCGGCGCTCGATACGATCCTGTCGTTGCCGGAACGCGATTGGCACGCTGCGTGCCTTCGACTAGCCGGCAATGACGACGAGCTGTGCAGCGAGCTGTTGTCCCTGGTTGCCTGCATCGGCGGATTCGATCCCCTCCTGGATCGTCCGGTGAGCGCCTTTCGGGCGAGCGATCCGCGGAATACCAGATGGCAGCGTAGAGCTATTGTAGAGCCCTCCGGGGCCAGTGATGCATACGCCGTTCGAGCTTAGGACGCACGAGCAAATAGAATGCGACAACGTGCGTGATCATCAGCACGGGCACGTAGATGACCGGGATCGCGTATGTCGCGCCCAACTCCCCTGCCAGCGCCGCAAGGCCCAGCTGATTGCCGCGGTAATAGTCGATGATGATGTCCGCCGCACCCACGACATTGAAGGCGACGACGAACAACCAAAAGAGAGGACGCATCCTTACCGTGAGAAGCGCGACCATGGCCAGTATCCCGGTTGCCAGGTCGCCGTAGGCGGCGAACGTCGCGAAGCCAGCGGGCAGATTGGGGCCGATGACGCCTGGAACGATGAAGACGAGACCGAAGAAGCGGAAGCTGTGCAGAGTAGCGATCGCGCGCTGCGCTTCGACCTGGTCCATCGAGTTGAGTCTGGGCAGGACGTACGCGCCGAAAAGAAGCAGCCAGGGAACGTAACCCAGAACGAGATGTAACTGGAAAATGGTTGCCGGAGACATGTGAGCTCCCATCAGGTGTCAGTTCAGGGGGCTTCGAACACCGCGGTCAGGATGCCGAGTCGGCCTTCCATGAGATTTCGTCCCAGGTTGGTAGCAAGCTGTGCAAAGTCCGGCCCCATCACAACGCCGAGATTGGGTGAAGGCGGCGGCCCCGACGCGCGCAGCTGGGCGATCCAGGCCTTGGCGGCCTCTGAGTCGTCTTGCCATGTCAGCGTGCGGAAACCCGCCGGTTCGATCGCGTCGCGCGTTGCCGCGGCTGTCAGGAGAAAGCTCGTTGCCGGCGTTCGCGCCCAAGGGAGCGGATAGTGCGGCTCGCCGCTGTTCAACACGACGTCGAAGGTTGCAAGCCTGCCGCCTGACTTCAGGACGCGCCGGATCTCGCGGTAGAGCCGCGCCCGGTCGGAGATGTTCATCGCCACATGCTGCAGCAACACGACGTTGAAACGGCCATCTTCAAATGGAAGCTCCAGCGCGTTTGCGGTCTGGAACGACACCTGCCCGCTCTGTCCCGTGCGCTCGGTCAGATAGCGCGCGGCATCCACGAACGACTCGCTTAGGTCGACTCCCGTAACCCGGCAGCCATAGGTCGCAGCCAGAAAGCGCGCCGGCCCGCCGACGCCCGAGCCGACATCCAGAACCGACATGTCGGCGGTGATTCCAGCCAACTTGGCGAGCTTAACGGTCGCCGCGAGCCCACGGGTATGAAACTGGTCGAGGGGACCCAGTTGCTGCGGCGTCAGCCGCTGATCCTCCGGTCCCAGGGCAGTGAGCGCCGTCTTCAGGCGTTCGGTTAGGCCCGTGGCGCGATAGTGATCGCGCACGCCATCCAGTACATCAGCCATAACAAGGTTCCTCGATGCTTCAGGTGGTTGTCGCAGGCATTGGGTCTGGAGACCGGCACGACGGCCGATTTGCAGGTCAAATGTACGGCCGCTTCCCGCGGATGACTATTCGCGGTAATGTCGATGGGGTATGAAGCAGAGCTTCATAATCAGGCAACGCGCGCTCGATGGCGTAGAGGCGTTCCTGAGCGTCGCCCAGCACCGCAGCTTTCGCAGAGCGGCCGCGGAACTCAGTGTGAGTCCATCGGCCATGAGCCAGGCGGTACGAGCACTGGAGGCGCGCCTCGGCGTAACGCTCTTCATACGTACTACGCGCAGTGTCGGCCTGACCGAAGCCGGCGAACGATTCCTCTCGCGCGCAAAGCCCGCCTTCGAGGAGCTCGTCGCCGCAAGCGAGGTCGCGCGTGAACTCGGACGGCGGCCAGCGGGACTATTGCGCCTGGCGGCGCCGCGCGCAGTGGTGCCGATCGTGCTGGAGCGCCTGATCGGATCCTTCTGCCAGGCCTATCCCGAGGTCGAGGTGGAGATCGCCGCCAGCGAGGAGCTGGTCGACCTCGCGGCCGAAGGGTTTGACGCCGGCATCCGGCTGGGCCAGTTCATCGCCGCCGATATGGTCGCGGTGCGGCTGACGCCGCCGTTTCGCCTCGTCATCGTCGGCAGCCCAGCCTACCTCGCCCGCACTGGCAGGCCCGACCGCCCGGACGATTTGCGCCAACATTCATGCTTGAGACTGAGACGATCCAACGGCGCGCTCGCGCTATGGTCGCTCAACGACAATGGCCGCGCGATCGAGATTGCCGTATCGGGACCCCTCATTGCCAACGACTTCCCCACCATGCTTGGCGCGGCCGTCGAAGGTGTGGGTCTTGCGCAAGTGCCAGAGCCGATCGCCGCCGAGCCGCTGAGAGCGGGCAGACTCGTGCACGTGCTGGAGCGGTTCGCGCCGACGGCATCGGGTGTATTTCTGTGCTATCCCGGCGGCCGGCAAATAATGCCGAAGCTACGAGCCTTCATCGATCACGTGAAGGCCCGCTCGGGCGCCGCCAACAAAACACGAGTTGACACTGACGACAGGCGAAGACGAGGAGTGAAAGTGCGCTGACATGGGCAGCGGACTCGTTCTGCCGAAAGTCCTCAGGCAGTCTTTATGGCGGAGATCGCAGACTGATCGGGCAGCAATGCGGGATCGATCACGTCGTGGTCGATCACCGCCGATGTGTCGAGGAAGCCCTCTCGTCGGTTCAGCCATCGATGCGCTGATCGATCACAGCATCGAGATCTGCACGAAACCGATCAGCGTCGATCCGAGGCGCGCGCACTGCCGCTTCGGCAAGGGTTGCGCGAGGTACGAACCGGCGCGGTCGAATGGGCCGCAGCTCTGCCACAGGCGTGCCGTTGCGGGTGACCACGATCGTTCGACCCGCCTCCACTTCGCGAAGCACGGCTGCAGACTGATTACGAAGCTCCCGCTGTGTGATCGTCCGGTTTCATACTTTGGTCGCGCCCTCTCACCCGTTCAACAGCCGCCGTAGTCACACTCCGAGAAACAGATAGTCGAGCGCTGCGACGATCTCGTTCCTATAGGAAGTTAGCTCGTCGCGGACGTCACCCAGATCGGAGGCCACAATCGGGGTCAAGCCCTGAACTATCAGAATGTGTTCGATACCCGACACCTTTACCCGAGGCGTCAGTCGTCCCACTATGCCGGGGAGATGCGCGCTCGGGACAAGCGGAGCAACGACGCGCTCACGACCAGTCTCGGAAAGATCGGATTGCAGCACGGCCACGAATGGGTAAGCGCGCCGCGCTTGCGCGATAGGGTTGTCGAAGACATCAAATTGGCCCACGGCCCTCACTCATCCGCCGAAGGCGGCTATGGCCTCGTCTAAGGCTCTGGAATGCTCTCCGTCGGTGACATCCAGCGGAATGACAAGGAGGCGCTCGCCCGGTCCTTCGAAGAGATCATTGCCTTACCCGAAAGTGGTAACAAAGCGTCCCTGCATGTCGTGACGCGGACGGCGGACCTCGCCTGTAATTTTTCGATCGACAGATCGCAGAGGAGCTTACGGTTTCGTGATCACTCTTGCAGGCAACTGTTCCCAACTCAACCGGCGGCACGCCCTGGGGATGCCGATGCGGCATCCAGAAAGCACGTAGCCGCAGTCGAACTGTGGCAACACGTTTTCGGAACGGCTCGAGCCTCACTGGACGGCTGGGATAGCAAGCGGCACGGCGGAGGTTGAGCGCCGAGTGTCGATCTGTGAACCACCCGCAAAGAGACAACTGGAGAGACAAAGTGTCTAACCCCGAACTGACATATCAGGCCGTTCAGGCTGTCAGCCCCGGCAAGCTCGAACTGGTCCGCAAGCCGCTGGTAAATCCGCCGCCAGGCTATGTCCGAATACGCCTCGAGGCTTGTGGCGTTTGCCATTCCGACGCGGCGACTGTTGAGGGCGTGTTTCAGATCGCGTGGCCGCGGGTGCCGGGACACGAGGCGGTGGGTGTAATCGACATGCTCGGCGCGGGTGTCGAGAGATGGGCCGTGGGACAGCGCGTCGGGGTGGGATTTTTGGGTGGAAGCTGCGGACGTTGCGATCAGTGCCGCGGTGGCGACCTTGTAAATTGTCGCAACCAGGAGTTCACAGGGATAGAACGCGATGGCGGCTACGCGGAGGTGCTGCTCGCCAGGGCGAGCGGGCTCATCTCAATTCCGGACGACCTCGCCGCCGTCGACGCTGCACCCCTCCTGTGCGCTGGCCTCACAACGTTCAGCGCGCTCCGCAACTCCTCCGCCAGAGCGGGCGACCTTGTCGCTGTATTGGCGATCGGCGGACTCGGACATCTAGGGGTCCAATACGCGCGGCACATGGGATTTGAGGTCGCCGCGATTGGACGTGGAGCGGACAAGGCCGAACTCGCGAGAAAGCTCGGTGCGCACCACTATATTGACAGTTCGTCCGTTGATCCGGCTCAGGCCCTGCAGGACCTGGGCGGAGCCGCGCTGGTGATCGCTACCGCCTCCAGTGGCAAGGCGGCGGCGCAAGTCGTGAAGGGCTTGCGCCCGCGTGGCCGGCTCGTGACGCTCGGCGCAGCACCGGATCCGATCGAAGTCTCGACGGGCGATCTACTCTTTGCGAGCCGTTCGATCGAAGGTGCCTTGACCGGAGATCCCGCCACGGGCGACGCGACCCTGAAGTTTAGTGTGCTCACCGGCGTCGCTGCGATGATCGAGACCATGCCGCTCGAGAAAGCTGCGGAGGCTTACGCCAAGATGATGGCGGGCAAGGCGCGCTTTCGTATGGTTCTAACCATGCAGTCCTGAACTGTGGCGGCGTGTTTTTTTGGAGCTCCTCGGAGTTACCGTACGTGCATGAAGGGGCCGAAGCTCGCGTTCGACTGGCGTGCGCCGCCCGACTGGATCTGGCGCGCCGTGGTGTTTCTTCTCGCTCTCGGTGCGTTGGAGGCTTCGCCAAGATCGTGAATGGCGCGCGGCGCGGATTCGCACGTCGCGGGAACGGCATGGTCGGCTTCGGACGCCAGCTCATTTATCGACAGAGCTCCATTTGCTTTGCCGAAGAAGGAAGATTGAGATCACCATGACGAGGATGAGAAATCCCAACACGATGAGCTCCAACATGCCCGCATTCAGCGATACCCCTCCCTCGGCCGCGAGATGGCTCGTCTGACCGGCCTGTGAGGACTCGAGCGTGATGACCAGCATGCGCCGTATCGAGGCGATGAGGCCGACGACGAGAAATGGCTCGGCAGTCAGGGAGTGAGAACGAAAGGACACCCCCACCGTGTGCAGGATCTCAACGATCATCAGCACGAGGAGCATGCGGTCAATCGCGAAAATCAGTGCGCCGGCATCCCTGTGCACCCGCACCGAGTCGAGAAGCTCGCTGCCGGCGTCTGCCAACCCTTTGACCAGTGCCAAGGTGAGCAATACGCCGAGAACGATGTAGGTCATCGACTCAACTTTGAGAAACGACTGATCGGCCCATTTGCCCATTTGGCTGCCTCCAGGTCTGTTCTGCTCGCCATTCTGGACCCGCCCCGCTTCCGTGGACAGTTTTCCGTCTTCTTTGATTGGGTCTGTGTCTTCGTTGCCCTCAGCCCGCTGCGGGATCGGTTACGCTCGTAGCCGGGCCGGCGGATTTCTCGCACGGGCTCATTGCCGGCGGACAAACACTGCAGACACTCAATGACGCAACCACGTCACCCCAAATTACTGACAACGTGCAACTATCATCGTCAGCTGGCACGCCACTGTCACTTTCGGTGATCGCTGACACCAGCTTTCGGTCGTGCAGATGTCGCAGTTCGCGGACTCTCTGTCCTCGAACGTCACCGTCGTCACCAGCACCCGCGGCCAGTTAGCCATCGCGGGAGAGGGAATGATGTTCCAGTCCGCATCGGAGCTCGAGTGAAGCCAGACCAGCCGCTCTGGCGGAGTCACTTCGATGTACTCCACGTTGGTAGAAGGAAGTGCCGCGCGACCCATGAGCGGGTCTATCCCTACGCTCCCTGTGATCTGCACTGGGGCGGAAGCGGAGCGGGATCCACCGTGCTGCGACGCGGTCGAATGCGGCGACCAGTTCCTCTGCCACGATCGTGGCGGAGCGTATAGATCCGCGGCCCCAGGGCGAGCGCGTTTCACGTGAAATACAAGCCGCGCCTCACGCAACTGTGCGGTAACGGTCCCTGGCAATGCTGTGGGGGCGAGGTCGTTGGGCGATTCCACCTGGACCGCTCCTCCTCGACAAAGCGCCCCGCAAGGTCTTGAGAGATCACCCAACTGGAGATTCCGAAGTGAAACGCTACTTTAGTGCGATGATGATCACGACAGTGATGGCGGTGGTGGCGGCAGACGCCGCGTATGCTCGCGACGCCTCGCCTCAGGACCAAACCGCGAGTCCAATCAGTCCGGTTCAGGCTCTCGTTCTCAATGGTGCGCATGCACCGGCATCCGAGGTAGCTCAAAACCCCGAAGTCAATGTGAAAGAGGGCCAGCCTCTAACGGCGGTCGTCGTCACACAGTGCAATCTGGTCGTGGCCGTTTACTTCACCATGCAGGATGGCAAGCTCATTCGCTTCGACAAGAACGCGGGCTCGAGCATCAAGGCCGAGGATCTGGTTACTCTCGCCTACAACTCCGCCAAGCGCAGCGAGCGCGTCGAAGTTGGGTGCGACACGCAGGGCTTGAAGGCCACCGAGCCCCACAGTCGTACCGACCTGTAAGCGACTGGAAACCTTGTCGAGGTAAGCCAGTCACGATATTGAGCACAGTGAAATCCCTGAGCTGCGCGGCAGTGTCTGCACGCTCTTGCACAGGATCGTGCTCACTTGTATTTTGATGGAATCAATCGGTATGTGTCGAGGCAGTGAATGAACGAGGTCGGCGGCACCGCCGCCACCCTCTTCCGCTTCACAGGCCGGGCTGACGCGCGTCCAGGAGGCGCCGTACCGCACTCATAGCCGGCAACCCACCCGGAATCATGTATCCCAGAGGGCCACCCCCGCCGAAGATGAAGGAGCCTCAGGTGCGGCGACAGCTCAATTAATGTCCGTGCAGAATATCGTCGCAATCGTGCCCGCCTTCCTCACGGCACCGCCGGTATGCCTCGCGACGCTCGTGCTCGCGATATTCGGCGCTGTCGGCTCGGCGCTCGTAGTAGCGATCATGCTCGCGATCCGGAGCGACAACGCATCCCGAGCTGAATAGGATGCCCGTCGTCATCAGTGCGTACGTACAGGTGCGCGCGATCTTATGCATTTGAGCTCCTCGGTGTTTCCCCAGCTGCCGTCGGAGTCCGGCTGTCGGGAAATTCGCAAACAATGTTCCCAGGCCCAGGCACGAGGTTGTCGACAGGTCGCTCGCCAAGCCGGGCGGTGTCTTCCGTTGGCGCGCACCAACGTGTTATAAATTCCATGATGTTACATGCGTAACGCATTGATTTCACGCAAGTATTGACCCCGTATGGCGGATCATTCCGCGCGCTCAATTTGGGGGCAAGGCCACACTCACCCAACCCATTTGCACTTGTTCGTAGGAGCTCGCCTGACTTTCATGTAGGAGGACGCTGCATGCACGTCCACGCCGGAAGACCTTGATACAAAAAATTGCGTCGACGCTTCGGCTCGCTTGCGCCTATCGCCCTCGCGGGAGCGAGCCTTCCCTTGCGCTACTGCGCAAGCTGCACCTGAGTGGCCGTCAAAACGCCGCCCGAGTAGGACCCGCTCACGCGAACGAGACGGTTGGATGCCTGGCTGAAGAACGTCGCAGCCCCGTTCGCCGCGCCGCCGGGACCCGCGAATCGGGTCTGCGCAGTCGTCGTCACGGTGACACCCAGAACGGTGAAGTTGGGTTGCGCGACGTTGCGGGCGGTTCCTTGCAAGTAAGAGCGGCTCGTGAGGTTCTCGCGCACGAGCGTTGCTGCATCGAGCGTACCTGGGGTGCTCTCGGTTCCGCCCACCACGACGTAGTCACCCGTGTGCAGGTCGGTCAGGCGAAATGTCCTCACGTGTTGACTGGATCGATCCTCGAACGCGGTCGCGATGCCGGCGTTGATGTTCACGCCCAGCACGCTCAGCGTGTTCGTCGAGGCGTTCACGGAATCGACCAGTCCGGCTGTAAGGCCCGAGCTGAAGGGCTTCGCCTCGATCTTTTGCGCCTGCAGCACTCCGTAGGTATCGAACGTCCCCTTGACGTCGACTTCGACTCCCGTAGCGAGCGTGAGTCCGTGTAGTACGAGGACCGTGCTCGCCCCCGCCGCGACCCGTTGGCCGCCCAGCGCGAAATCGGAGCTGGACGTGAACGTCGTGATGAGGCCGTCGAGATCCGCACGTTCGTTCGCGCTCGCCCCGAGACCGGGCAACACTTCCAGGTGTGTCGCTAACAGCGCACCCGAGGGAGTGAGTGCCGAGCCGTGCGCCACGACCGTATCGCCACTGCTCAACGCGGGAGCAGAGGTCGCGGCGCTGTAGTCAACGACAAACCCGTTGATCTGGAACGTGTGGGCCGTGGTATCGAGCCCCTGGACAACGCCCTTCAGCTGCAAGCCGCTGCCGGCGGCCTTGACGTCCACGCGCGAGGCGACGATCTCACCGGCCGGGTCCGCAAACCCGCTCACTTCGACGACCGCGCTGCTCGGCAGGCCAGTAAGATCGGCCGGTTGAATGCTCGCGTCCAGGGTCGTAGAGGCCGTGACCCGCACGGTCTGGCCGAGTACGGTGAAGGTGTTGCCCACCAGGTCGACCTGCGACACCGGCCCCTGGACGTCCCCCGTGAAAGTGAGCGCCGTCGCAGCCCCCGAGATGCCGTCGGAATTGACGGTGCCGTGGATAGTGACCACCTGGCCGATCTGCAGTTGCGCTTCCGTGGCGGTCTGGCCGTCGATGACAATCTGTGCCGCGGAGGTCGCGTACTCGACGCCGCCGACGAAGACGCTCCCGAAGCCGGAGATCGGACCGGTTGTTACCGCCGCGGGACTCACCAGGCCGGAGCCCTGGATTCCGGCCACATCGCCCGACTGCCCGCAGGCCATCAGCAGCAATGCCATGGCGGCGGCGATCCCCGCCCGGCTGCGATTGCCCGTCGTTATTCCACACATAAACGATACACCATCTCTTGAAGCTTGGAGGGTCAGTCCTGGATGTGATATACACCGGCGCCCACACGGATCCCACTCTCGTCACCGGCGTCTGCCTGATGTGCCGTCAACCAGGCGTCCATCCGCTCGAGAAACGCCTGGCCCTCCTGCTGGAGGAACTGTTGGAATTCAGGCAGGGTGCTCGCGCGCACGCGATCGTTCACCGCCGCGCGCTCGAACCGGGCGGGTATTTTGGGATTTCGAGTGAGGTTGTGGACATAGGTCGTGCCGATGTCCGCTATCACGGTACCCCACAGCCGAATGAGCTCCTGGGCCATCGTGTGCGGGATGTAAATGCGCTTCAGCGCTTCGACTCGGCCATCCGGCGTCGCGCGAACCGCACCTGCCGCGCGTAGCTCTTTCAACAGCGTCGACGCACGGACGTCCGTGGCACCACAGCGCCGCAGTAAGCTCTCGAACGTTGCGCCCTCTCCGTTCACGGGCAGCAATGAGGGCTTCCCAGTGGCGTCCAGGAACTCGGGGTCGAGGTGCCACGCTGACAGCACCAGCGATCCCTTCGTGACGTAACCTTCCAGGGGCGCGGGTCCGGATTCGAGCCGCTCGCGCTGCTTGCGCACCTCCCGCCGGGCGAGACCCGTGAGCAGTGCCGTCCGCGACACGTTGCTCGGCCGTCCGCGCTTGCCGAACTCTCCAGTCGCCACCTCGACGTACACCGTCTTCGCGAGCTCAGAGAATTCCCGCCACGTGATTCCACAGCGGATGAGAACGTGGACCAGTGGGTTCAGCCACTGACGGGTGGCGGAGAGAACGTCTCCCTTTTCCGCAGATTCCATATGTGGGACACGCTAACACACCGGCCGCCCTTCCGGCCAAAGCAACGGGCGCGGAGTTGTCATAAGTCACTGACAAATTGTGAGGGCGCGCACCCTTCGCCCATCTAAACGTGACGCGCCGGCTGAAACCGGCCAACGATTCACGGCTGATCAGGCCCAGATTCAACATAAATTGTGAGTCCGGCGGCCTGCATGGCTTCCAGAGTCTTCAGCCTGTGCGCCCCGTCACGCTGAACCGCTCGAGGCGATGAGATGCTACGTGCCTTCGTGAGACCCGAAGTCTCACCTGCGGTAGCTTGAAATGAATCACGGGTACGTCTTTCGCTCACGTCCTTACGTGAGGATTCAGCCACGATCCGCGCCGTCGGTCGCGGGCTTCTCTCTCATCGAGCTGATGGTCGCCGTTGCTGTCGTGGGGATTCTGGCTGCAATCGCCTATCCCGCCTATACGAGCCAGATGAAAAAGGGCCGGCGCTCGGCTGCCGAGTCGCTGCTGATGGATATAGCGCAACGCCAGCAGCAGTACCTGCTCGACCAGCGCAGCTACGCGCCGGACATTGGCACGCTGAACGTCACTATTCCGCAGGAGGTCACGCCTTACTACACGGTTCAGATCTGCCAGTCATCCACGCCCCCGTGCACGGCACCGCCAGCCGGATCCCTCGCTTACTTCGCGGTTGCAACTCCAATCGCCGCGCAAGCAAGCGATTCGGTTTTGACCATCGACAATACGGGCGCCAAGACGCCTTCCAGCCTTTGGTGACAACGGTCATGACCAGCGTGTGCGAGCAACAGCATTCCGGTCGAGGCGCAGCAGCCCCGGGCTGCGCGCGCATGCCGTATCGGCGCTGCATCGGCGGGTTCACCATGATGGAGCTCACCATCACGGTGGCGATCGCGGCCATTCTCGCGACGGTGGCCGTTCCGTCTTTCTCGAATCTCATGGCGAGTCAGCGCGCGAAAGCGGCGGCGTCGGAGTTGTTCCTGGAGCTCATGAGGACACGCTCCGAAGCGATCATGCGCAACGCGAATATCACCGTGTCGCAGTACAGCGGAGGTTGGAATAACGGCTGGTACATCGAAAATCCCACGGCTCCCACCAATATCGCGAGCGCATTGGATAACCACGGCGCGCTGAGCGGCGTTAACGTCAGCGCGGGGGCGCCCGCGACAGTCACTTTCCGCCCGTCCGGTCGGGTCCAGGCAACGGCCGCACCGACCTTCGTCATCACCGCGAGCTCCGGATCGGCCACGAGCTATCAGTGCGTGTCGGTCGATCTGAACGGACGTCCCTCCATGCAGGCGGCCTCGACATGCTGAAAGCTCATCGAGCCATGCGTCGTCCTCGAGGGCACGCGCCCTACCCGGGATCCGCAGCCCAGAGCGGCACCTCGTTGATCGAAATCCTGGTGACGCTCCTCATCCTGGCCTTCGGCCTGCTGGGTGTGGCCGGGTTGCAAGGCAAGATGAGCGTGGCCGAGATGGACTCGTACCAACGCTCCCAGGCGGTTCTGGCGCTGGAACAACTCACCGAGCGCATCAACGCCAACCGCGCGCAAGCGGCCAGCTACGTCAGCGCCGGGACGATCGGAACCGGAGACAGCCAACCCCCGGACTGCACTACCCTCGCGGCAGGTCCGGCCCGTGATCTGTGCGAATGGAGCAACTCGCTCAAAGGCGCTGGCGAACAGAAGTCCGCCGCGAACGTCGGCGGCATGGCCGCCGCGCGCGGCTGTATCACCCAGCTGCAGGCCCCCAATCCTGCCGTGGGGGCCTGCACCCCGGGCATCTATCAGGTCTCGGTGGTGTGGCAAGGCATGAACCACACTCACGCCCCCGCTCTTGCCTGCGGCCAGGGACTCTACACCTCCGAAGACACGCGCCGGCTGATTACCACCAAGGTGGTGATCGCCGTGCAGATGCCGGACGGCACGACGTCATGCCAGTGAATGCGCCCCGCCCTCGCGGCTACACCATCGTCGAGCTGATGGTGGCGATAACCATCGGACTGCTGATCCTGGCGGGTCTCACGACGCTGTTCGCAAACAACAGCCGGGCGCGCGACGAGCTCGACCGCGCCAATCAGCAGATCGAAAACGGTCGCTACGCGCTGCAGCTCCTGATGGACGATCTGCACAACGCCGGGTACTACGCCGAGTTCAATCCCGGAACGGCGGCGACACCGACTCCCGGAATGGCGGCGGCCGGGATTCCAACCGCCATTCCAGACCCCTGTGCAGTCGGCCTCCCCGTCCTGCGCAGTAACATCGCGGTACCGGTGCAGGGTTACGACCGCCCGGGAGCGGCGGGCGCTCCGGCGTGCCTCGGCGGCGATATCGCCAACAACACCGACATACTCGTCATCCGGCGGGCCAGCACCTGTGCGACGGCCGATGCCGGTTGCGATCCCGCCGTGGCCGGTGATCCCTACTTCGCAGCCGCCGGATGCACCACCGACTATCAAAACGGCAACTACTTCGGCCTGGACATCAATACGAGCGGATTCGCCGCCCAATATCACAAGATCGACTGCGCGACGGCCGCTCCCGTTCATCAGTACCGCACCCATATTTACTTCGTCGCCAACAATGACAAACCGGGCGATGGGATTCCGACGCTCAAGCGGGCAGAGCTCGGGCTTCTGGGCTCCGGCCTCGGGTTCAATATCGTGCCGCTGGTCGAGGGCGTGCAGAACCTGCAGATCGAATACGGAATCGACGGCAACCCGACCACCGGTGCGCCGGCCGTGTATACGGTCAATCCCAATACGTACAACGGCTGCACCGGCGCGGCGTGCGTCACCAATTGGCAGAACGTCGTGGAAGTGAAGATCCACCTGCTGGCGGTCAATACCAGCAAGACGCCGGGCTGGAGCGACAACAAGAGCTACACGCTGGGACTCCTCAATGACGCCGGCACACCTCTTACGATCGCTGCGCAGAACGACGGCTACAAGCGGCACGTCTTCGAGTCGGCCGTCCGACTGAACAACATCGCCGGGAGAAATTCGCCATGAGATCGCCACGGGCCCGACAGGGCGGCGCCGCGCTCATCGTCAGCCTCATCATGCTGCTGCTCATCACCGTCCTGGCCGTCACGGCTTTCAGGCTCGGCAAGAGCAACCTGCAGATAGTAGGCAACATGCAGCAGCGCAACCAGGCGCTCGCCGCCGCGCAGGGTGCGGTCGAAACCGTAGTCAGCAGCCTGAAGTTCACCCAGACACCGACGTACGCTGTGCCAAATCCGTGCAACGGCGTTCCCAACACCACTTGCGTCGACCTCAACGACGACGGCGTCGTTGACGTTACCGTAACCGTCAATCCAACTTGCGTCTCGAACTACGTGCTCCAGAACTCTCAACTCGCCTGGGGCAACGCGAACGACCGGGCCTGCCTCGCGAGCAGCAACTCCGAGAGCGCGGGTATCGTCGGAGCACCGACCGCGAACTCGCTGTGCGCCGACACGATCTGGGACACGCAGGCCACCGCGGTCGACGCGGTCACCAACGCAAGCTATGTGGTCGACGAAGGCACGGCCGTGCGTGTACCTGCCAACACCAGTTGTTAGGCCGCACCGCCCTCATGATCTGAAACGCGGATTCCTCAGGGTGACTTCCATGATTGCGCTCCGCAGAACGGCTCTTCTGGCATTGGTCTTCGTCGCCTGGCTGGCTGCGGCTGCGCCGCAGGCCGGCGCCGAGGACATCGACCTCTATGTCGGGACTTCGGGGACCAATGCCGACGTTCCCAATGTGATATTTCTCCTGGACAACGGCCCCGACTGGAGCCGGACCGCGCAGAAGTGGCCGGACAACGGCGGTGTGCAGGGCGCGGCCGAGGCGGCCGCGCTGAGCAATGTGCTGAATCTGATCACGGCCTCACAGCCCGTCAACGTGGGGCTGGCGATGCTCACCTCTTACGCCGGGAGCACTGCCGGCGGCGCCACACCCGACAAAGGTGGCGGCTACATCCGTTTCGGCGTCCGCGACATGACAATTGCGGCGAATCGCACGGCGTTACAGAACATCCTCACGTACATCCAGAACAATCCCACCGACCCGACCGAGAAACTGTCCGGCACGGGAAGCAAGGAAGAGGATGCCGCGTTTTACGAAATCTACAAGTATCTGTCCGGCCTGGCCCCCTACACAGGCCCTTTCGGAAGCTCCTACGCGAAACAGAACGGCAAGGTGGACGTTGCGGGCAATACCGATCCGAACTCCGCCGCGGGTCAGGGTTTGACCTCAGGGTACGCGCTCGTCAATGGCCTGTATCAGACTCCGATCAGCTCGTCGAAACCCTGCGCACGCACTTACATCATCTATATCGCGAACAACTCTCAGGGCGGCCAGAACAATGTTCCCAGCGGCGGTGCTCTCGGCCAACCGTACTACGAGAAGTGGGTAGCCGACGCCGATCCGGCGTTGGCGGCGACGTCCGGCTGGGACACGTGGACCGACGAGTGGACCAAATTGCTCTACATGAACGGCGTGGTCGTCCCGTCGGGCAACAGCAACGGCTCGGTGGTTACCTATGTTCTGGACGCCTATAACGCCCAGCAGAATGTCAGTTATTCCAACTCGCTGATCAACGCCGCAAAGGTGGGTGGCGGCAAGTACTACCACGTCGGCAGCCAGTCCGATATCGCAACGGACCTGGCACAGATCCTGGCGGAGATCCAGGCGGTCAACAGTACGTTTGCCTCGGCAAGCCTGCCGGTGAACACCACCAACCGGGCCCTGAACCAGAATCAGGTGTTCATCCCGGTATTCCGTCCGGACCCCAATGCGTCTCCGCGCTGGATGGGCAACCTGAAGCGTTATCAGGTGGTTAATTTGAACGGCCAGACGCAGCTCGGGGATGCCTCGAACCCGCCGATTGCCGCCGTGAATCCGCTCACGGGCTTTCTGACCCCCTGCGCGCTGAGTTTCTGGACGTCCGACTCGGGCACCTACTGGAGCATCGTGCCTGAAAGTCCGGCTCCGAAGGGGACCTGCACGTCAACCTCGTACAGTCCATGGTCAGATGCGCCTGACGGTCCGTTCGTGGAGAAAGGCGGTGTTGCCGAAGTCATCCGCAAGGGCAACAACCCGCCTTCCACCAATACGACTCCGACCTGGGCCGTCAACCGCAACGTCTACACGCTGTCCGGCCTGAGCGGCAGCACCCTGATCCCCTTCACTGCCGCCTCGACGGGCCTTGCGTCCTCGCTCGTCAACTGGGTGCTCGGGCAGGATGTCCTCGACGAAAACAGCAACAGCAATACGACCGAACCCCGGCCGTCTCTGCATGGTGACGAGATCCACTCGCGGCCCCTCCCGGTCGATTATGGCTCCTCGACGGGCGTGACAGTCTATTACGGCTCCAACGACGGCACGTTGCGCGCGGTAGATGCGACTACGGGCAGGGAGCGCTGGGCGTTCATTGCTCCCGAGTTCTACACACCGGCTCCGGCCATGCCGCCCGCCACGCCGACCGGGCTCGCACGCCTGATGTACAACAGTCCCTTGATCAACTATCCGAGCCTCCCCGTCGGGACCATCACGCCGGCGCCGGTGCCGAAAGATTTCTACTTTGACGGCTCGCTCGGCTTGTATCAGAGTCTGAATAACACGAACGTCTGGATCTATGCGAGCATGCGGCGCGGGGGACGTGAGCTCTACGCCCTGGATGTCACCAGTCCGGACGCGCCGGTCTTCAAGTGGAAGGCAGGCTGCACGTCGCAGTCCGGCACATCGGGCTGCAGCTCGGGAATGTCCGGTATCGGGCAGACCTGGTCCGCGCCCCTCGCTGCGGCGAATATCCAGGGCTATTCGGGGCCGGTCGTGGTGGTCGGCGGCGGCTACGATCCCTGCGAGGATGCCAACTCCGCCAGCCCGAGCTGTTCCGGCGAGATGGGCGCGGCCATTTACGTGCTCGACGCCAACACGGGAGCGCTGATCCAATCCTTCAGCACCTCGTCGATGCGCGCTATAGCGGCTGACATTGCGCTGGCCGCGGTCGCCAACCCGAGCGTCATCGACCATGCCTACGCTGTCGATACCGGGGGCAGCATTTACCGGATCGACTTCGGCGCCTCGGTCGCGCAGTGGACCATCCACCAGGTGGCTTATACGAGCGGCGCCGGCAGGAAATTCCTGTTTTCGCCTGCGCTCGTGCCCGCTCCGGGAGGACAGGTTTACGTCGTTCTCGGCTCGGGCGACCGCGAGCACCCGCTGCAGAGCCAATATCCCTACAGTAACAGTCTCGTGAATCCGAATCGCTTCTATGTCTACAAGGACAATCTGGCCTCGACGACCGCCACGAACCTCGACGATCCTGCGCTCCTGTACGACTACACGACCGCGACGACCTGCGGTGCGACGCAGGTTCTGCCGACATCCTCCATGAGAGGCTGGTCCATGGCCCTGAACCAGTACGGCCAGGGCGAGCAGACCGTCACTTCCGCAACAGTTGCCGGCGGTCTCATCTATTTCAGTACCAATCGCCCGATTCCGGCCACTCAGGGCACGTGCGCCACGACTTTGGGCGAGGCGCGTGGATATGTGGTGAACCTGTTCAATGCCTCCGGCGCCATCGGCGTCACGGGCTCCTGCGGGGGAGCGCGTTCGGGTATCTTCATCGGCGGCGGCCTGCCGCCCTCCCCGGTGCTTGCCACGCTGCCAGTGACTGTCGTGAACAACGGCAACGTCGGCACGACGCAAATGGAAACGGTCGTGATCGGTGCGATCGATCGAACCGAGGGCACCAACAGCAGCAGTTCATCGAATCAGGCCACTGTGACCGGCTCCCCTCTCGGCACCCCGCAAGTTTCGCTGCCCTTCACACCCGCCCGGCGGGAGGTCTTCTGGAAGTCCTCCGGCGAGAACTAGCGGGGGCTGTGACAGCTGAAACGGCGCGCTGTCTCGCGGTCATACGCGAGGCGCGCTCACAGGTGCCGCGGCATCGCTGCCCCGGAGGAATTCGTCCAACTCGGCCGCGCATTGCTGTGGGTTGGCAAACAGGATCGCGTGAAAGCCGAGCTGTCTGGCGGCTTCGACGTTGGGCAGGTGATCGTCGATGAATGCCGTTTCCTCCGGCTTGAAGCGATACATCGTGCAGATATGATCGAAGATCGCCCGCTCCGGCTTGAGCAACCGGACTTCTCCGGAAATCACGATGCCTCGAAAAACACGCCAATGAGGGTAGCGTTGGCGAAGATAGGCAAACGTGGATGCCGGCATGTTGGACAGCCCATAGAGCGGCACATTGCGGCTGGACAGCTCTTGCAGGACAGCGAAGGACTCCTCTAGGGGCGTGAGGGATTCCTTGACGTGCCGGAGGAGCGCTCGCATCTCGGCAGGCGGCCGCTGCAGGCGCGCTGCGAATCGCAGTGCTGCGCTCTCCTCGCTGAGCACGCCTCGGTCCATTTCGAGCCAGTCCGGGTGCTGGAAGACGGATCGCTTCAGCGCATCGCGCAGGGCATCATCGCTGCAAAACCCGTCGATGATTTCCTGCGGCCGCCATCGAACCAGGACGCCGCCGAAATCGAAGATGACGTTGCGGTGCAATGTGTCGTTCACGGGAAATCCATCACTCCCAAGGGAGCCAGCGCAGTGTCTTGGCGGGCGGGAATTGCGGCTGCCCGGAACTTGCCAAACTGACATGACGCCCGTGTGACACGGCGGGCCCGCGCCGCGCGGGAGGCACTCCCGTTCAGATCTGTCGCTCGAACACCAGCAACGTCGAGGTAGCCGACGCATACAGTTGCCCGGAGGCATCCGTGAGCCGCCCCTCGGCAAACGCTACACGCTTGCCGACCGACACGACCTTTCCCTCGGCGCGTACGAGGCCGGTCGTCGACCTCAGGGCACGGTGGTAAGCCACCTTGAGCTCCAATGTCGTGTACGCCTGCTCAGCGCTGAGGCTCGAGTGAACCGCACAGCCGCAGGCGGAGTCGAGAAGCGTGGCGGCATAGCCGCCATGCACGACTCCCAGCGGATTGTAGGCGTGCATCCCGGGCGTGCCTGCGAATACGGCGCGGCCCTCCGAGACCTCGACCAGATCGATTTTCAACGTCTCTGCGATCGGCGGCCGGCGTCCGGCCGCGAGCCATGCACGCAGCTGCTCGAGCCCGCTCGCGTAAGTACCCTCTTGCGACATGTTCATGGTGGTCCCGTGCTGTCCGCGCTACGACAGGACTTTATCTGAGCTGGCCGGTTCGTCAACGGAGGGTTTCCCGCCGCGGAAGGACGTCTCAGGGCGCCGGCGGCCGTCTCAGCTCCCCCGAGGCGAGCCGCCACCTCAGAACCTTCTTGTCGATCTTTCCGGTCGGGCCGAGCGGCACCTGCACCGGGAACGTGCTTGGCAGCCGCCCCCGCCTTCGAGGCCGCGGCGCGAGATCCTGCCCCGGACCGGATGCGCGAATCGCCTCTCCCGCGACGTCCCCCGGCCATCAGAACTTGTAAGTCAAATCGAGCCCGATCGTTCTCGGCTGGTTGGTTGCCACGCGGATGAGTGATGGAATGGTGTAGGAAAAGGCGGTCGTGTTGATCCCGAGCTGCGCGCGCTTGTCGGTGAGATTATCCGCGAAGAGGAAGCCCGACAGCTTCTCACCGATCAGTCCGAAGCGCAGGCCGACGAGATCGTAGGAAGGCAGCGTGCCGTACGTGAAGTCGATATCGGTCGACTGGCCAACATAGGAGTTGTTCAGGCGGGCGCTGAACTTGAGGTCGCCGTTGATCGGCTTGGTGTACGTGAGCGAGGTCGTTTCCGTGTACTTCGGGACATTCAGCAGGCCAAGTCCGGGTGTCAAGGCGGGGTCCTGTGCCTGCAAGGCCGGATTCACGGAGGTCAGCGTGGCATGCGTATAGGTTCCACTGAATGTCAGGGTCAGCTCCGGCGTCACCAGCGCGGTGATCTCGATCTCCGGACCGTAGGAGCCGGCAGTACCGGCGTTTTCGGTGAGTGGATAGCCGCAGGTCTGGTTGACGGACTGCTGCACCTGCGACCACCTTATGTAATATACATCCGCATTGACGATGAGGCGGTTGTCAAACATCCTCGCCTTTTCACCGATCTCATAGTTCCAGATGCTGTCCGGACCATAGGTCTCGGTCGTCAGCGTACACGGCGGATTCGGAATCTGCTGGTTGATGCCGCCGGGGCGGAATCCCCGCGCAATGGTCGAGTAGACCGTCAGGTCATGGTTTTGCTCATAAGAGAGCGTGAGCTTGGGATTCACGCCGCTGTTCGCTTGCGTGAAGGAGCTCAGAAATGGCGCGGCACTGCCGGAGGGAGCCAGGTAGCCCGAGGTCTCTTCGTCGGCGCGGCTGTCGAACTTGTACCACCGGGCGCCGGCGGTCACCTTCCAGGCTGCCGCGAACCTGTAGGTCGCCTCGCCGAAAATCGCATATTGGGTTATATGGTACGGGTTGTGGGCCTGGTAAAGGATGCCCTCCGGGTTGGCGGCGAGTTGCCCCGGAATGGCGGCGATTACCGCCACCGAGCGGTTGTCTTCCGCGAAGATGGATTCGAAGTGGCTGAAGAACGCTCCGGCTATCCATTGCAGCGTGCCATCCTCGGCCGAAGCCAGCCGCAGCTCTTCGCTGAATTGACGCGTCGTGTCGATTTCCGAAAACGGGCTCGGATAGAACTGCGTCGCATTCGTGCCATACAGCGGCAGCAGGCTGTAGATCGCCTCGGAAGTGTCCTGAGTCTGTCTTTCCCCGCGCGAATAGTAGGCGCTCGCGGAGGTCAGCCTGGCGATGCCCAGGTCACCGTTGACGGTCAATCCGAACAGCTTGAATTCGTCGGAAATCGGCTCGTTGACGTTGGCAGGCTGATAGCGCGCGGCGGGATTCCCCGGCGGTAGGTCGTATTCGTCGTAATCGCCCTGCGTGATTTTCTGGTAAATGGCGAGCGCGTCGATCTCCAGGCCCGCGGCGGGCTTCGCCAACAGCTCCACCCGCCCACCTTGCAGGCGTTCCCAGTTGATGCGCGGCGTGACCTGCGACGGGGTCACGGCGGTCACATCGCCGCGCGTACACCCCGGCCAGCCCGGTCCGCAGGGTCCCGGGTTGGTCGGCACCGGAAAATTGGGCTCGACGTAGCGCGTGATCCACCCGTCCCGGAATTTATCGGTGCCAACAACACGCAGCGCCAGCCGATCATCGATGATGGGGATGTTCAACATCAGGTTGCCGCCCCGATTGAAGCCGCCGCCGCGCGTGCCCGAGCCAAAGGCCTCGACTTCTCCCTCGAACTGGTTGAACCGCGGCTCGTTGGGGACCAGCTTCACGGTCCCACCCATGGAACCCGACCCATACAACGTTCCCTGGGGTCCGCGCAGCACTTCAACGCGATTCAGATCGAACAGATCCGGGTCGATCACGACCTTACCCACGAGGCCCGCGGCCGGCGCGGTAAGCGGGTAGTCACCCAGGTAGAACCCCACGGTCGGGGATGAGCCGCCGGATGACGACAGCCCGCGCATTTCCAACTCCGTCTGTCCCGGCCCGGACGTGCGCATCGAGATGCCCGGAATCGACTGGACGACGCCGGTGATTCCCGAGATCCCCTGCTGCTGCAACTGCTCACCCGACAAGGCCGAGATGCTGATCGGGGTGTCCTGGATGGTCGATGAGCGCTTCTCGGCGGTGACCACGACTTCCTCGAGGCCGGCATTGCCGGCGGGGGCGACCGTCTGCGCAGCCAACGGGCCGGCGGCGAGCATGGCGCTCAGCAGCAAGCCCGGGAACGGGATACAACGTTCGGAACGCATAACCTAACTCCGAGTGGGGGTTTGGGTGGGAGTCGCTGCGGATGATAACCGAATCCGTCGTTGTCACGGCCCAAATGAAGCGCGCGCGGTCACTCGCGCACGTGCCGCTCGGCGTCCTTCAAGTGCCAGCTCGCAATATTGCGCACTCTCATGAGGCGCCTGTATGATGCAGCGACGCACAGTATTTCTTAACAACAAGGTACCGGCGGCGTCACCGCAGCTCGGTGCTGGCAGGGACTGACGCTCCGCTGCCGATCCTAGAAAGTCTGTCATGCATCGCTATCACAAGCTTTTTCTGGCCGTGCTCGGTATTTTCGGCGCAGTCCCGGCCGCACCCGCCGCGGGCATCGCCCCGGCGCAGGACCGGGATCTGATGGAAGTCACCGTCCCCCAGCTGCAGCGTTATTACGCGGAGCACCGCTACACCGTCACTGAAGTGGTCCGGTGGCATCTCGCGCGCATCCATCGGTACAACGGCATTTATCGGGCCGTTGAAACGAGCATGGACCGGGCAGCGCTCGAAGCCGCGGCTCGTGAGGATGCCGAGGCCGCAGCCGGCCGGGCGCCCCATGCACCACTGTGGGGCGTCCCGATCGTCATCAAGGCAAACACGAGCATCCAAGGCGAGATCACGACCGACGGTTGGGACGGGTACACGATCCCGGGGCATGAGCTCGTCGCGCCGCGCGACGCGACCATCGTGGCGAAGCTGCGGGCCGCGGGGGCCATCCTCATCGGGCATACGAACATGCCCGACTTTGCCAACGCCGATACCAACCGCAGCAGCTCGTTCGGCCGCACGGGCAACGCCTATGACGTGCGCTTCTCTCCGGGCGGTTCCTCGGGTGGCACCGTGACCGCGGTGACTTCCAACATGGCGGTCCTGGGCAACGGGACCGACACAGGCAACTCGATTCGCATGCCGTCCGCCACGAGCGCTGTCGTGGGCGTTTTCCCAACCCGCGGGCTCGTGAGCATTGCCGGTATCGCGCCGCTGGACTGGCTGCTCGACAATACCGGTCCGATCGCGCGCGACGTGACAGACGCGGCGATTGCGCTATCGGTCATGGCAGGTCCCGACCCGCTCGATCCCGTCACCGCCGAAGCAACGGAGAAGGCGCAGCCCGGCCCGTACACACGCTATCTGAAAACCGACGCGCTGCGGGGCAGGCGCTTCGGCGTACCCGCGTTTGTCCTGAAGGGCATCGGGCCGCCGTTCCATGGTGTACCGGCCGAGGTGGGAGACGACCTTGCCGCGAAGCAGGCCGCAGACCAGGCCATACCCCTCGAGGCTGCGACTCGCGCCGCTTTCCTCAAGGCGATCGAGGAGCTGCGGGCGGCGGGCGCCACGGTTGTGATCGATGAGACGATCCTGCCGGAAGGCTTCGTCAGGATCGCGACGCGCGTAGCCACTTATCCCTACGTCCGGGAAGGCACGGACCTCTTCCTCAAGAGCTTCGGGCCGCAGCAGTACCGGTCCGCAGCCGAGTACGAAAAGGCTGTTGGACATCCGCTCGGCGAGGCGATCATCGGCACCGAGCCGCTGAATGCGAAATTTGGCGCTGTCACCATCGGGCAGCGCATGATTGAAGAGGACCCCCAGGCTCAGGCGAACTACTTCATGCCGCGACGCCGGATGATGGAGGCGTACCTGGAAACGCTCGACCGGCTGCATCTGGATGGTTACGTCTATCCGGCAATCCAAATGCCGCCCGTGGATGAGACGATGCCACAGAAGGGACACCTGAGCGATGGCCCGCACTCCGCGACGAGTTGGGTGAATATGCTGGGTGTGCCTGCAATCGTCGTGGTTGGCGGCTTCTATCCGGGAGGTCTGCCGTTCGGGCTCGAGATTTCGGCACGCCCGTGGCGCGACGGCGACCTGATCGGCTATGCGTACGCTTACGAACAGGCGACCCATCACCGCCATCCGCCCACCCTGGTCGAGGCAGGCCTCCTGTCCAACGCACCCTGAGTCCTTGGCAGCTTGGCCCTGCGCGTTTCTGATGGGCAGGCGGCAGCGCTCAGCGCGCCAGCCATCCCCCATCCACCACCAGATTTGCCCCAGTGATGAACGTGGCACGATCACTGGCGAGAAACACGGCGGCGTTCGCTATGTCCTCGGGTCGGCCCAATCGCGGCCAGGGTGTGCGGCGGCGGGCGTTTTCGAGCAGCGCGGGATCCATCGGCAAGCCGGGAGCGCCGGTGACGACCTTGCCGGGTGAGATGCAATTGCAGACGATGAGATCCTTCGCATAGTCCGTGGCGATTTGTCTCGTAATGTAAATCGCCCCGGCCTTGCTCACACCGTACGCCGTGTCCCGCGGCGCGGCCACGATGCCTTGCTGCGATCCCAGATTGATGACGCGCCCTCTCACCTCGTGCAGCGGCTCCTGGGTGATCATCTGCTGGATGGCCCGCTTGCAGCAGTTGAACATGCCCGTCATGTTGACTGCCATCACCCGCTCCCATTGCTCGGCGCTGGTCTCCAGCAGCGCTGTCCCGGAATAAGTGGCGGCATTATTGACCATGATGTCGAGCCGACCGCGCCGCCTGACGGTTTTTGCGATCATCTCGTCGACCTCCTGCCAGCGCGCGATGTCCGTCTGCGCGAAAGTCGCCGCGCCCCCGGCGCGGATGATGCAGTCGACGGTCGGCTCGCCGCCTTCGAGCGGGTCCGATCTGACATCGGCGACGACGACATCGGCTCCCTCAGCCGCAAAACTCATGGCGATCGCCCGGCCAATTCCGGAGCTGGCACCGGTGATGATGGCAGTCTTTCCGCTCAGCAGGTTCGACATACGGGATGGGTGTTTTTGTGGACCAGGAGGTGCGCGGAACTGGATCATAGCCTTGTCCCGGGCGGCCCGGCCACACCATTCCCCGATGTTGCTACCATAACGGGACTGAGAACTGCAGCGGAGCCTCACAAATGAACTTGGGACTCGAAAAGCGCCGTGCCCTGGTCACCGGAGCTTCCCGCGGGCTGGGTCGGGCAATCGCTCTGGCTCTGGCCGCCGAGGGCGCCGACGTCATCGCGGTAGCACGCAACCTCGATCGCCTGAACCAACTTGCAGCCGCGTCTGCGTCCGGCAGCATCACCGTGCGCGCCTGCGATCTCTCCGATCCGGTCGCGATCCAGGGACTCGCAGAGCCGTTGGAGAGCGTGGACGTGCTCGTCCTCAATACCGGAGGCCCGCCGCCCAGCACCGCCGCCGAGACCTCCGATGCTGCCTGGAGCGCACAGTTTGACGCCATGTTTCTGACCGCTGTGCGCCTCACGCGCCTGGCGCTTCCCGGTATGCGCAAGCGCGGCTTCGGCCGCATCATTGCCGTGGTGTCCTCCGGCGTCATACAACCCATTCCCAACCTTGCGATCTCCAATGCGATCCGCCTGGCGTTGGTCGGTTGGGCGAAGACCCTGGCGGGCGAGGTTGCCGGCCAGGGCATCACCGTAAACTGTCTCGCGCCCGGCCGCATCGCCACCGACCGCGTAGCCGAGCTCGACCAGGGGCGCGCGCGCCGCGAAGGGATCGGCCTCGATGAGGTGGAACGGCAAGCGCGCGCCGCGATCCCGGCCGGACGCTATGGAGAGGCCGGCGAGTTCGCCTCCATGGCTGCCTTTCTTGCCAGCACGCAGGCCTCCTATGTGACGGGGAACATCGTTCGCGTGGATGGCGGAATGATTCGCAGCGTGTAGGCGCGCAGAGCCTTTGTTCGGCAGATAGCTGCGCGCATCCGTCGGCGGCCTTCACTTCGGCGGGTGATGCGCCCACCAATGCTGCGCAATGGCGGCGCGGTTGCACAACCAAACCGCTTCGTGCCGCTGAATGTGATCGAGCAGGCGCTCGAGAGCCCCGATCCGGCCGGGGCGACCGATGATCCGGCCATGCAGGCTGATCGTCAGCATGCGCGGGCTGCCTTCGGTCCCGCGTCGATACAGCCAGTCGAACGCGTCGCGGCAATAACGGAAGAAATCATCGCCGGTGCTGAAGTCTCCGCCCCGTTGCAGGCGGCTGTCGTTGTTGTCGAAGGTATGCGGCAGGACGAGGTGTGGAGCTTCCCCAACGCGCGTCCAGTAGGGAAGATCGTCGTTGTACGCATCGCTGTCGTATAGAAAGCCTCCCAACTCAGCGACCAGCCGCCGTGTGTTGGGGCCCGGCCGCCCCGTGAACCAGCCCACCGGCCGGCGGCCGGCCAGGCGCGTGACCACCTCGACATTTGCGCGTATGTCCGCCCGCTCCGCGGCTTCCGGAACGAACTGATAGTCGATCCAGCGCTGGCCGTGACAGGCGACCTCGAAGCCGCTTTCGACCATTTCGGCGGCCGCCTCCGGATTGCGCTCCAGCGCCATCCCGACCGCGTAGACTGTCGTGGCGACCCGGCGTTCGCGCAGAATCCTGGCGATTTCCCAGAAGCCGACCCGGCTGCCGTACTCGAAGGTCGATTCGACGTTCAGGTTGCGCGCGTTCGCCAGCGGCTCCCCGCCGACATCGGTCAGCACATATTCGGAATGAGCATCCCCATGCAGGATGCAATACTCGCCGCCCTCCTCGTAATTCAACACCAGCGACACCGCGACCCGCGCGTCGCCGGGCCAACGTGGATCGGGCGGGTGCCGGCCATACCCGATGAGATCGCGCGGATAGGAGTCTGGCGGATTCAATTAATGGTCCCCCTGTCGAGGCGCTCGGCGGCGATCCAGTCCATGTAGCCATGCAGCGCCTCCCTCACCGGTCGCGGCCTCCAGCCCGTCTCGGCGCTGATTCGGGAGATGTCATAGGCGCCCCACATCCCATCGGTACGCGTTGGATCCTGCACGATGTCTGCGTCCTCCTCCGCCGTGACTTCGGCATGGAAGCCGGGATATTTCTCGGCAGCCCACGCCACCAGGTCTCCAAGGGTTGCAGCAGATCCCATGGCGATGTTGTATGTGCCGTAGCGCAGTCGCTCCGCATGAAGCAGTGCGATGATGGCGCGAGCGACATCCTCGGCGTGGACATAGTCCCCAACGGCCTGCAGGGTATTGACTCGCACCCGTTTCACGCCATCGACGGCCAGGTGCGCAATCCGGTTGGGCACATGTCGGAAATTTCTGCTCGCCGTCGGCCTGTCCATCGTTCCGTACACCGATGACAGCCGCACCGATGCGGTGGGCAGACGGAAAAGCTCGCCGTACCGCGCAGCAATCAGCTCGGACGCCAGTTTGGAGATCCCGTAGAGCGTGCGCGGCATGACATACCCGTCCTCCGGCAGCGGCTCGCCGGGACAGTCCGGGCCATGATGCCTGTAGACGGCACCCGAGCTCACGTAGATCAGGCGTCGCAGTCGGGGCAGCGCACGCGCCCAATCGAGCACCGCCACGGTACCCATGACGTTGACATCGATGATCCGAGTGGGATTGTCAGCCTCCGGCTCCTGTCTGGCCGCGGACGCCGTGCCGCGGGAAATCGGAGTGATCGTGGCGCCATGCACGATGTGAGTGACATCGTGTCCGGCGAGCGCCTCACGCCACCTTTGGGGCTCAGTGACGTCTGCAACCACGATGGAGACTCGGTCCGCTACGGGCGCGAGATAGCGGGTGAGGGCCGCATCGGGCGAAGCGGCGTCCAGGATAACCAGGCGCGCGCGCGGATCGGCATCGAGCCAGTGTCGGGCCAGAACACTCATGACAAAACCCGTCGCGCCCGTTATCAGTAAGGTCATGCTGTCTCGAACCGGCTCAGAAGGGGAACTCCCGCAGCAGCCGGATCAGCGCCCGCGTGCCGACTGCAAAGTCCTCGAGCGCCATCGCCTCGTCGGGATTGTGGCTGCCGTGATCGTTGCGAACGAGAATCATCGCCGACGGAACCCCGACCTTGGCAAACACGGCCGCGTCATGCCCCGCCCCGCTCGCCATCTCGAGGGGGCGCTCGAGCAGGGTCATCAGCTTACTCCTCAATCGCGCGTCCATCACAGCCGGTGGCGAATCGGTGGCGGCGCCGAGGTCGAAGGTAACGCGATATTGCTTGCCGATACGCTCCGCGGCGCTCAGTGCCTCCGCGGCGACGGTGCTCATGGTGTCCTCGGACACGCTGCGCAAATCGAGCACGAAACGCGTCTCTCCGGCAACCTTGCTCGGGGCATGCATGGCGGGATCGGTACCGATCTCGCCCGTCGTCACCAACAAGTCCGCGCCCCCTGCCTCCTCGCGCAGCCAGACTCTCTCCAGGTGATGTAGCAATGCGACGGTCGCCGCGACTGCATCGTGCCTGAGGGGACGCGGCAGCGCGCCCGAGTGACCATACTCGCCCATGCACCGGGCGTTGCGGAACCTCTTGCAGCCCCGAATGCCAGTCACGATCGCCGCGGGAATGCCCGCGTCCACCAGCCTCGGGCCCTGTTCGATGTGCAGCTCCAGATAAGCTCGCACCTGGGTGGGCTCGAGCAGGCGGCGGCGCTGCCGTATCGCCTCAGGATCGAATCCCCGCTCGATCAGAGTGGCCTCCAGGGTGCGCCCGTTGTCGGACCGGCGTACCGACAGGCAGTCCGGATCGAGCAATCCGAATGCGCCGGCGCTGCCGAGATAGGAGACGTCGAACCAGGAAGACTCCTCCGCGCGTATGCCCATGACACCCACGTCGCAGGATGGAACGAAGCGGGCGCTGCGCAGCGACGCCAAGGCGCACAGACCCGCCACCACGCCAGCCGCGCCGTCGAAGTTGCCTCCCTGAGGCACGCTGTCCAGATGCGAGCCGATGAGAATGCGCGGCGCGCGCCGATCCGCCCCCGGCAGAGTCAGGGTCAGGTTGCCAATTGCATCGATCGAGACCTCGAGTCCGATACGCTCCGCCGCGGCACGCATGATGTCGTGCGCCGCCTGCTCGCCCGCGCCGTAACTGTCGCGCACGATACCGCGGCCCTGACGGGTCGCGCGGTCGAGCTGCTCGAACAGTCCGGCGGCCAGGTCGAGATCGGGTTGCGTCGCTGCGTTCACAAAAAATCCACCTGCCCCCGCAGGCGAGCCGGCTCGCGTGCCAAGAGCATCGTCAATCGTTGCGCACGGCGTAGATCTTGCCGCGGAAAGGCGCTTTGTCCAGCTCATCCAGCGCGGTCACGTAGAGTGTCTTTTCGTCGGGGCTGAACGCGAGGTTGGGTACGCCCGGGGATGGCAGGCTGATCGTCTTCAACAGCTTGCCGGCCGCATCGACCACGAAGATGCTGCCGGCGAGCGGCGCGTGGCTGTCTCGGGGATTCTGGCCGATGTAGAGGCGGCCCCGCGAGTCGATCTTCACGCCGTCCGGGTAGATGTGACCGACATGATGGGTGAGATCGTCGAGATTCAGGAAGATGCGCCGCTCCGACAGTCGCGCTCCGGGGCCGATCCTGAATTGCAGCAGCCGGTTCTCTTCGGTCTCCACGACGTACAACGTCCCACCGTCCTTCGAGACGGCCAGACCGTTCGCGTTGTGAAGATCGGCTGCCGCGAGCGTGATGGTTCCGTCAGCCGCAATGTAGAACACCTTGGCATCGATCACCGGCCCGGGAGTGCCGGAGGTGGTGAAATAGATCCCGCCGTGATCGTCGGGGGCGAAATCGTTGGGCCCGACGAATTTGTTGCCCTCGCGATCATGATCGTAGGCCGGCAGCTGGCTGCCGTCCGCCGACATACGGCCTATGGTGCCGTTGTCGTAGCAGGTCGTGATGAAATCGCCGCGGACGGTGGGAACCACGGCAGACTGTCCGCATCCCTTTTGAGAGGCGAAGATGCGATTGCTCTTACCGTCCCAGACAGTGATGGTGTTGCGGTCGTACTCGACGTAGTAGAGCTTCCCCTGGTGCCAGACGGGCCCTTCGGGGTAATGAGCGTCCCCGTTCAGGACCTGGAATCCGGCGGAATGGGCCGCCAGGGTGGCGATCCATGCGGCGAGGCCCGCTCCCACCCGCCAACCTGCCCGTCTGTATGGATTCATGAACGCGCGACTCCTGCGTAAGTGCCGGCGGTCTTCTGATCCTCGATGATGGTCCGGCTGGTGAGATAGAGATGATACGCAGCCCAGAACCCCGTGGGCGCCAGAATCAGCAGGCCGAATCGGAGCGAGGCCGCATCGGTGGCGTGCCCTGCCGCATACCAGTCGCTGAGGAACCCCACTACCTGGGGCGCCACGATCAGGTTGAACACGTTGCCGCACAGGCCGGACCATGCCGCGAACACGGAACGCATGTGGCACGCCGCCAGATTCTGCACCAGGCCCATGCATGGACCGATATAGAAATAGATCGCGGGAATGAAGAGCCAGAACATCGCCTGCGCCAGCGGCAGCGAGTGGGTCCAATAGGCGATGAACGAAGGAATGGTGGCGAGGCCGATTCCGACAGTCAACACCCAACAGACGCGCCGCGGGTCGACCATGAACGGCCGCGACAGCAGCCAGGCCGTGCCCAGACTCGCGAGTACCCCGCCCACCAGATGAATGTGTCCGGTGACGGCACCCGCCTCCCCGACATTGAGTCCGTACGTGCGCATCAGGAACGTCGGCGTCCACCAGATGAGGCCCCAGCCCCAAAGAGAGCACACGCCACTGCCCATGATGACGTGGAATGCCGCCTTCTGGCGCCACAGGAATCGCAGCGACTCCGCCATCGAAGGCCGCAGCTCGACTTCCACGGTATCCAACCGTCCGCGCTCCGGCTCGCGAACCGTCAGCAAGACGATCAGGCCGATGACCACTCCGGGCACCCCAAGCGCCAGAAACGCCGCGCGCCACCCGTAGGCGTGCGCAATGGCCCCCGCCATGTCGGCCCCCAACCACGCTCCGATCGGTGCACCAAGCGCCAGGACGGTGAACGCCATCGGCCGGCGCTCCGCCGGAAAATAGTCGGCCAGCAGCGCCGAGGAGGACGGCGTGCCCCCTGCCTCCCCGGTCCCTACGCCGATGCGGCCCAACAGGAACTGCAGGTAGTTGCGGGAAAGGCCGCAGACAGCGGTGAAGCCCGACCAGATGAGCACGCAGGCAGCGAGGATATTGCGGCGATTCGAGCGATCGGCGAGCCATGAGATCGGAATGCCGAGCGTCACGTAGAACAAGGCCAGCGGCACGCCCGTCAGAAATGCCACGCCCGCATCATTGAGGCGCAGCTCGAGCCGGATGGGCTCGAGCACGGTGGAGACCACATAGCGGTCGGCAATGTTGATTGCGTAGATGAGGCACGTGAGGATGAGCACATACCAGCGCTCGATCGACGAGGGAGCGCGTAACTTCGTCAGGTCAATTGCAGCAATGCCCAATCTAACCGCCTTGCTCGCGAGGCCGGAACACCCGTCGCGCCCCCACCGGCCCGGTACTCACGGCCGCCGCTGGCGGCGGCGTTCCCGAGGTCGCCGGCGATGCTCCCCTGCCGTTGAGCGCAGATTAAGGGGCATGATATCCGTATGCAATACTTTTAACTCCCACGCAAAACAAGAGAGGGCTGGACCCTGCCGCCATGCCGGCCGCCGGATTGCACCCGCGCTGCGGCGGGCGTAGTGTTTGCGACAGTCGTGGATGGTCGGTCAGCGTCATGCACCAGGCGAGCGGCGGATGTCACTGCGGCAGCATTCTAGTGAAACTGGAGCTCTCGCGCCCCCCGATCACGTACAGCCCGCGAGCTTGTGACTGCGATTTTTGCCGCAAACACGGGGCGGCCTACGTGTCCGATCCCGCAGGGTCGCTCCATATTCGGATCAAGGCGGAGCGCAATTGGCGCACGTACCGCCAGGGAAGCGGCACGGCGGAGCTGCTGCTCTGCGGGAATTGCGGAGTTCTGATCGGCGCTCTGTACCGCGATGACCCACGACTCTATGGCACGGTCAACGCAAAGATCGTGGACGGTCCGACAGTCTTCGGTGCGGAGCAGCCTGTCTCACCCAAGCTGCTGGCACAGACCGACAAGGTGAAGCGCTGGCAGGACGTCTGGTTCTCCAGCGTCGTGCTCAGCCCGGAAGATTCCTGACGCCGGCTCAACGGCGCCCGCCCACCTCATCGAGATGATCCAACATGTCGGCGGGATCCTCGTACACCCGGTAGGCGCCCGCGCGCTCGAGCTCGTCGAGGCCGTACCCTCCGGACAGCAGGCCCACCCCCAGTGCCAGGCAGCGCCGCGCGGCGAGCATGTCCCAGATGCTGTCCCCAACCACCACGGCGGTTGCGATCGGCGCGTTCAATCTGGCCGCCGCCGCCAGGAACAGATCGGGATCCGGCTTCGCGTATTTGACGTCATCCCGCGTAATCACGACCGCGTTGGCCGGATCCACACCCAGCGCCGACAGGTTGGGTGCCGCGGTCTCCATGCGCCCACTGGTCGCAATGGCCCACGGAATACCGGCCTGCGTCAAGGTGAGCAGCAGCTCGCGTGCTCCCGGAAGCGGGCGAATTTTCCCGGACAGCCGCCGATAGGCCCGCGCATGCAGTTGCCGCAGGCGCTCGATGCGGTCCTCGGTGATGTCCACCTTGGTCTCGCGCAACAACTGGTTGGTAAAGAGGCCGCCGCTCATGCCGATCTTGCGATGGATGCGCCACACGGACAGCTCGATGCCCTCCTCATTGAGCGCCTCCTGCCAGGCCAGCACGTGCTCGTAGACGCTGTCCACCAGCGTGCCGTCGAGATCGAAGATGAAGACGGGTCTGATTGTCATGACGTGATCGTCCGGGAATGTGTAACGGGGAGACAGCCAGGCGAGGCGGCGGCTGCAGAATGATTTCAGGAACCCGCGGCAGCGGCAACCGTGAAGACATGCTGAGCCGTGACCGAGCGTTGCCTCAGGCGAAGCGAGCGCTCGCGCGCATCAATGCAGCGGTTTTGCCCGCCAGCCCGAGGCCCACTTCGAGGGCCGCGGACCCATGACGAACTCGAGCCTGCCGCCCGCCTCGATCTGCGCATGGGTGATGAGGGGTACCGCGAGTGTCCTGCCGTTCAGCCTGGCGGATTGGATGTAGACGTCGTCGGCCGAGTTGTTCGGCGCCAGGATCTCGAAATGCCTGCCGTTCGGCAGCTTCAAGCTCACCCGGGTGAACAGCGGACTGCCGATCATGTACCGCGCCGAGGCGGGGTTGAGGGGATAGAGTCCCAGCGCGGTAAAGACATACCACGCCGACATCTGCCCGCAGTCTTCGTTGCCGAGAATGCCCGACGGCGAGTTGGAATACGCCGTGCGCGCGAGCTGTCGCACCCTGGCCTGCGTTTTCCACGGCTGCCCGCCGAAATCGTACAGGTAGCCGTAGTGATGACTCGGCTCATTGTCGTGCTGATTGTGCCCGCCGTCGAAATGCGCATCCAGCCTGGCATTGAAAGCCTGCTCGCCACCCAACAGCGCCATGACCCCCGGGATGTCGTGGAGCGGCGCGAAGAGATAAACCCACTGGTCGCCTTCGGTCCAACCGGCCTCGGGACTGGCCCATGAGCCGTCGGAATTGCGCGCTTGCATGAAGCCGCGCGCCGGATTGAAGAGGTTGCGGTAATTCCCCGAGCGCTGCAAAAAGAAGCGATAGTCGCTGTGCTTGCCGACTGCCCGGGCAACCTGCGCCACCGCGAAATCATCGTAGCTCTCCTCCAGCGTGCTGGATGCGGATTCGGAAACCTTGTCCGCGGGAATGTAGCCAAGCTGGCGCGCGTATATCAGTCCGGCCCGCGCTTCGTAGGGCACGTCCGGCTCCCGGTCGAGCCAGCGTCGGGTGCCGTCCCCGTCCGGCGGAACCATGGCGTCCTTGTACACGGCCGCATAGGCCAGGCGGTAGTCGAAGCCTTTGAAGCCCTTGTTGACGGCTTCCGCGATCAGGGAGTCGGCGTGCGTGCCGATCATGATGTTGGTATAGGACGGATTTGGCCACTTCGGCAGCCAACCGCCCTCGCGATAGTCCTGCAGCAGCGCGTTGATCATCCCGTCGATGCGCTCGGGAGCGATCAACGTCAGCAAGCTGTTCGCGGCGCGGAATGTGTCCCAGATCGAGAACGCCGTGTACGAGATGCCGTCATGCACCTGGTCGTCGAAGGCGCTGTAGTACCGGCCGTGCTCCGAGAACAGCTTTGGATACAGCAACGCATGATAGAGGCCGGTATAGAAGATGTGCCTCTCGTCGTCGCTCGCGCCATCGATGGCAGCAATGCCGAGCTTCTCGTTCCAGGAGTTCTTCAAGGCATCGCGCACTGCCGCGAAATCCCAGGCCGGCAGCTCCGCGTCGAGGTTGGCGCGTGCCTGCTCGATACTGATGAAAGACGTTCCCACTTGCGCTTCGACGACCGGACTCGCCCGCGTATCGAACTGGACGAACGCGCCGACGGCGTCCCCTGTTACCGAGACCTGGTCCGATACCGGCAGCACGCCCTGATACACCCCCTGGCCGTGGAAGGGCTGGCGAAAGCGCACGACGAAATAACCCTTGAAGTTCGGCAGTTTCAGCGAGCTCAGGTAGGCATCCATGCGATCGGGGTTGTAGCCCACGATCTCCCTCCTGCCCGCATCGACCGCTACGTAGCCCGCGGTACCCGCTCGCGTTGCCTCGACGAGCACACTTCCTTGCGCGCCGGCGGGAAATGTAAAACGCAGATAGCCGCAATGATCGGTCGCGGTGATCTCCGTCGTGATGGGATGACGGGAATTCGCGCCCAGTTTCACCGCATAGTAATACGGCGTGCTGACTTCGTCGGCATGCGAGAACGGCCGCCGGCGGTATTCAACGGCCGGTTGGACCACTCCAGTCTCGGGCATCAACGTCACGTAACCATAGTCGCCCATCCAGATAGCGGGCTGATGCGTGCCGATGAATCCCGAGATCGTGTTGTCCTCGTACGCGTACGAGCTCACGCTGATGCGGTTCTGTCGGGTTTGCGCGGTCCAGTTGGTCATTCCGAACGGCGTGGTGACCAAGGGCATGGTTCCGCCGTAGTCCGGCCCGTCGCTCGAGCCGCCGGTGCCAATGTAGGTGTTGACCCAATCCACCGGCGTAACATCGCCGTAGGAGTCCGTAGCATGAAGGGTGGCGCAGGCCAGCGATAGCCAGAGCCACAGGAGCCGGGAGCCGTTGGTCACGATCGAGCGAGCATATCACAGGCGCTGCAGCCCCCGGCACGATGAGCACTCGGCGTGCGCCCAGCCCGGGACCGTGCGTGCTACGATCAACACATGGTCCATGATGCACGGCGGCGATTCACGAGCATTGGCGCACTGGCGGCGTTAGTCGCCACCTGTCCAGCGGTTCCCCGCGAGACCTCCCGCCTCGAACCCGCGAATGCGCAGCCGGACAAGTCGCAGGACGGAACAATGGACCCGGATCCTGGGCGCGTGGATCTCATCGCACGGACGCACGCGCTGCTCGTCTCGCTGCAAGCGGCCGCGCTGGGTCCGTACCTCGCTGACTGGCCGGTTGCCGGTGCGCGCCGTACGGTCGTGCCGTCACCCATACCGGCCCTGCGCTGGCTCCCCGAGGCGCGGGCGGATGCACCGGCTGTCTGCCTCGAGTTGGTCGAACAGATCTGTCGTGATGCACCGTGGATGGCGTGGCGGCGGACCTACACGGCTGCCCAGGCCGGTGCCGAATTCCTGGAGAATTATGGCTACAGTGAGATCGCAGGTCTGACTGGCGCGCTCGCGAGCGAACGGCTTGCGTGTGGTTTCCTGCTCCTTGGACCCGCGACTTTTTATCCCCGCCATCGCCACGAAGCCGAGGAGATCTATATCCCGTTAGCCGGCACCGCGTCATGGCAAAACGGTGACGGAATCTGGCGGGAGCGCCTGCCGGGAGCCGTAATCCATCACGCGAGCGATGAGCCGCACGCGATGCGGACGGGTGCACGCCCCCTCCTCGCCTTGTATCTGTGGCGCAGCACCAACCTTCATCAGGAGTCGCATTTCGACAGCTGATGCAGGCAGCTTCCGGCTGCAGCACGGTCGCCGCAGTGCGGCCGCCCGGGAACAATCCGGCCGGTGAAGGCTTAACGGCTCAGGTGGCCATCAAGCCGATGACGCGCAGCCTTGCGCTGGAGCTATGCCACGTGCCGGACTTCAGCCGCGCCCGCCAGCGAATGGTGCAAATTCAGATCGCCGGCCGCGGCGTGCGCGACTCCCGCGTGCTCGAAGCCATGCAGGCTGTGCCCCGCGAGCTGTTCGTCGAGCCCGGCTTCGAGGAGCTCGCGTACGAGGACGGCCCGTTGCCGATCGACGCGAGCCAGACGATCTCGCAACCCTACATAGTGGCCCTGATGATCGCGGCGGCCGAGCTGAAACCCACCGATCGCGTGTTGGAAGTGGGCGCGGGCTCGGGTTACGCGACGGCGGTGATGAGCCGCATCGTCACGCGGGTTTACGGCATCGAGCGTCATGCCGTCCTCGTCGAGGCGGCGCAACGCCGGATCGCGACACTCGGGTATGACAACGTCGAGCTGCGTGTCGGGGACGGAACATGCGGCTGGCCGCAAGCCGCACCATTCAACGCCATTCTGGTCGCAGCGAGTGGACCCGAGGTGCCCCAGGCGCTCAAGGAGCAGCTCGCAAGCGCCGGCCGCTTGATCATTCCGGTCGGCGCGCAGCGGTACAGACAAACACTACGCAAGATCACACGGCTGAGCGAGACGGCGTACCAGGAGGAGGATCTCGGCGGTGTCGCGTTCGTGCCGCTGATCGGCGAGCACGGCTGGGATGAAGACGGACGACCCGGACCGTCATATCCGGCACCGTCCGCCTCACAGCGCCGCTGAGCCGCCTTTCGGAACGACACGGTCACGGTCACCGCGTGCAGGTCGGGCGCGCACCTTGCTTCAGCTCGCTGCACGTCCTTGGAGACCCGCATCGGAGGGGCTGAGCATGATAACTCCCGTCACACGAGTCCTGGCCGGCGCGGCCTTGGGAGCCGCTGCGATGTATTGGTTGGATCCCGCGACCGGCCGGCGGCGGCGCGCATTGCTGCGCGACCGCTTGGGAAGCGCCGCTGGCGATCTCGCGGAAGGTGTCGGCGTCGCCGGGCGGGATCTTTGGCACCGGACACGAGGGATCGATGCGCGTATGCGCTCGGTGCTCACACCGGATAAGGCCACTGACGAGGTGCTGGTCGAGCGCGTGCGCGCAGCCTTGGGGCGGGCCGTTTCGCACCCGGGTGCGATTCACGTCGAGGCCCGAAACGGACGGGTGAGGCTGAGCGGCGCAGTGCTCGCTCGCGAGCATGCAGCGCTATTGGACGTCGTCCTCTCGGTGCGCGGTATCAGAGAAGCGCTGGATGAGCTGGCCGTGTACGAGAGTGCCGAGGGAGTGCCGTCGCTTCAGGGCGGGCGGTCGCTGCGCGGGTCCCGCTTCGGCCCGCCCCAGACGAGCTGGTCTCCGGCCGCGCGACTGCTCGCCGGCACCTGCGGTGGCGGGCTCATGCTCATCGGGGCCCGCCAGATCCTCGGTACGCGGGATCGCGGCCTCCTCGGGGGCATTGCCCTCGCGGTTGGGAGTTTGCTTCTGGCACGCAGCATAACGAACGCACCGGTCCGGCGGCTCGCCGGCATAACCGATCGATATGCCATTGACATCCGCAAGACGATGCACGTCGAAGCGCCGATCGAGGAGGTATTCGAGGTGCTCGCCGATTACGAAAACTTCCCTGCCTTCATGCGGAACGTCCGGAGCGTGACCCGATATTCGGATGGACGCTCGCATTGGGTGGTAGCCGGACCAGCGGGTGTCCCAGTCGAGTGGGATGCCGAGACGACCGCGTGTGAGCCGTATGAGCTGCTCGCGTGGCGTACCGTCGCCAATTCCACCGTAGCTCACGCTGGCATCATCCGCTTCGAGAGAGCCGGAGCCGGCACCCGGCTCCACGTCGAGATGACGTACGCCCCGCCGGCAGGCGCGCTCGGACATGTCGTCGTCAAGCTGTTCGGGGCCGATCCGAAGACAGAGCTCGATGAGGACCTGGTCCGCCTCAAGACCTTTCTCGAAACTGGCGTACCGGCACGCGATGCGGCGCGTCCGGGTGAGATGGCCGGCAGGCAACGTCCAACTGCGGTTCGCTGAGGGCTACTGTTCGATCTGCACCTGGTCGGCCGTGAGCACTCCGTTCGAGAACACCCCGCTCACCTTGACGATGCGGTTCGCCGCCTGGGCGAAGAACGTTGCCGCGCCACCAGCTGCTCCGCCGGGGCCGGCGAACCGGGTCTGCGACGTGGTGGTCACCCCGACCCCGAGCACGGTGAAGCTGGGCTGCGCGAGATTGCCTGCGAGGCCCTGCAGATAAACGCGGGAGTTGGTGTTCTCGCGCGTGAGGATCGCCGCGGCGAGCGTGCCGGGCGGGCCTTCGGTCCCATCGGCCTCGACGTAATCTCCGACGTGCAGATCGGTCAGCCGGAGCTGCCGCAGGTGTTGGTTCGACCTGTCCTCGAGCCCCGTCGACGCGCTCGTCACGATGGTGACTCCGAGAATGCTCAGGCCGGAAGCGCTCACCGCGTCGACCGGACCGCGCACGAGACTCATGCTGCGCGGCCTCGTCTCGACCTTCGTTGCCTGCAGCATCCCCGCCGAGTTGAATTGCCCCTGCACGTCGACTTCGATGTTCACGCCGAGGCTCACGCCGTGCAGCACGAGCTGTGTGTTGGCATCCGTCGTGACGTGTTCGCCCTGAACGACGAAATCGGCAGTCGAGGTGAAGGCCGTAATGATCCCGTCGATGTCCGCGCGCTCGTTCGTGGAGGTCCCCAGCCCCGGCAGGATCTCCACATGTGTCGCGAGAAGCGTCCCCGTGGAGCCCACGGCCGCTCCCTGCACCTGCACGGTACTGCCATTCGCGAGTGTGCCTGTTGGCGTCGCGGAGCCGTAATCGACCGTGAGTCCGTTGATCTGGAAGGTGTGAGTCGTGGTGTCGAGCCCCTGGAGGACACCTCGGACCTGGAATGTGCTGCCGGCAGGCTTGACGTCGAGCCGCGAGGCTACGATCGTCCCCGAGGCATCGGCCAATCCGCTCACTTCGACGATCGTGCCTGTCTGCAGGCCCGTGAGGTCCGCAGGTTGAATCGTAGCGTCCAACAACGTGGAGGCCGTTATCTGCACCTTCTGCCCAAGGATCACCAGCGTGTTGGCCACGAGATCGATCTGCGCCACCGGCCCTTGCGCATCGCCGTTGAAGGTGACCTGCGTCGCCGTGCCGGTAGTGCCGCCCGAATTCACGCTGCCTGTGATGGCGACCACCTGGCCCGTTTGCAGCTGCGTCTCCGTGCCGGCCTGGCCATCGATGAGAATCTGCGCGCCGGAGGTGGTGTACTCGACCCCATTCACGAAGATGCTGCCGAACCCCGTGATGGGGCCGACCGCTGCCGCGGGCGCCGGGCTGCCCGATCCCTGTATGCCGGCGGTGATCGCCGAGCCGCCGCAAGCTGCCAGCAGCAATGCCGCGACCGTCAGGATCAAGGCGCCCGTGCGATTCATCGTCAAAGTCCTATACATAACGTGGCCGCCCTGTATGCGGATCTCAGTCCTCGATGTGGTACACGCCAGCGCCCAGGCGGATGGTGGCGTCCGAGTCATCTTTCGCTTCGTGCTGCGTCAGCCACGCGTCGAGCCGCTCGAGAAATGCCTGGCCCTCCTGATCGAGGAATTGCCGGAATTCAGGCAATGCGCTGGCGCGCACCCGATCGTTGACCGCCGCGCGCTCGAAGCGTGCAGGCTTCCTCTCGCGAGTGAGGTTATGAGCGTACGTGGTTGCGACATCGGCGAGCACCGTGCCCCACAAGCGAATGAGCTGCTCATCCATCGTGTGTGGGATGTAGATGCGTTGCAGCGCTTCGAGGCGCCCGTCGGCCGTCTTGCGGACGGCACCTGCGCTGCGCAGCTCCTTCAACAGGGTCGAGGGCCGCACGTCCCCTGCCCCACAGCGCCGCAGCAATGTCGCGAACGAGGCGCCGTCGCCCTCGAGGGGCAGCAGCGCCGGTTTGCCCGCCGCATCGAGGAACTGCGGATCGAGATGCCAGGCAGACAGCACCAGCGAGCCCTTCGTGACGTAGCCCGTCAGAGGTTGCGGCCCTGCCTCGATCAGTTCGCGCTGCCTGCGTATTTCCCGCCGCGCCAGGCCGGTAAGGACCGCGGTGCGCGATACGTTCGTGGGACGGCCGCGCTTGCCGAACCGTTGCGTGGCCACCTCGACGTACACCGACTTTGCAAGCTCCGCGAATTCGCGCCAGGTGATGCCACACCGGAGCAATACATTGACCAGAGGCCGCAGCCACTGGCGGCTCGCCGCCAGCGCCTGGCTTGACGATGCGGGTTCCGTTTCCATATGTGGGACAACCTAACACATATGCACGACACGAGCTGTGCAGTTGTCGTCCCTCTACGAGATCGCGTAAATCTGCGAGCTGCGGTACACAGGATCCGAGGCGCTGGGCGTCGAGCGCGGCAGATACAGGCGGACCGTCGTTCCCATGCCCGGCTCACTTTCTATGGCGATATGTCCTCGCGCCTGGCGCAGGAAGTCGCGGACCTGCGAGAGGCCGAGGCCGGTGCCCTCGCCTGGCGGCCCGCTAAAGAACGGATCGCACGCCCGCGCGATGACCTCTCGCGACATGCCCGCGCCGGTATCGCCCATGGCGATTACGACGTAGTGACCAGGTGTCACCTCTCGATGGCCGAAGGGGTCGGCCTCATCGAGTAACGCGTTGCTCGTCTCGATCGTCAGCTCTCCGGAGGCTCCCATGGCCTCGCGGGCGTTTACGGCCAGATTGAGAATCGAGGTCTCGAGGCCGCCCGCATCGACGGCGGTCGTGCCAACATCCTCACCCAGGCGGGTTCGTATCGACACGCCGCGCCCGAGCGAGCTGCGCAGGAGCTCGGCCATCTCGCGAACCAGCTCGTTGAGGTCGGTCGGCCCCGGAGCGGGAGGCTGCTCGCGGGACAAACCCAACAGACGTTGCATCACAGTCGCCGCGCGGTCCGTGGAACGCTTGGCCATGTCGAGATATTTGCGCACTTGGGAATCTCCGCTACCCCGCCTATGACTTGCGGGCACGTGCCGCAGCGCCGCGCCTCTTCTGTTGTTGCGAAAAGGGTGACTTCTTTTGCAGCTCCACTCGCAAGTGCCGCACTCCGGTGGCGCTCAGATCGCCGTCCGCTTCCAAACCGTCGTAGGCACTCTGCCGGAGCTCGTTCAGGGTGTCTTCGAGGGTCGGTTCGTCGCGTCGCTGCGTCGCTGGGAGTGATGCCTCGTGAGGACGGTTGTCGTCGCTCCGGCTCTTCTCGAGAAGCGCCAACACCTGACTGTCGCTGAGTGTTTCGCGTTGCGACTCACGCGCCGGAGGTGCCGCATGTGTCTGCGGGACTTGACGCATCACCGCGCGCGGATAGACGCGCCGCAGGACCTCGAGCCATTTTCGGGCCTCCGCCGCCCCGCGGAAATGGCCGAAGTGGAGCCAGCAGCGCTCCCGGCCGTTCTCCCCGCGGCGCGTGAAGAAGAATCGGTAGGATTGCAGTCCGGGCGATGTCGGCTGTGGTACGGGAATCGGTGCCGCAACAGGGCACAGGGTCAGGAAGAACGAGCCGCGCGGCTGCACCAGGCGCTCGTGGGTCCCCGTTTCGGCATGCTCGATGTATCCGGGCGTCAACAACGCGTGCGTCGAATCCATACGCTCCCTTTTTTTGCCGTCAGTCACCGCCGACCCGAGCCAGCATCTGCCACATATGAGACCAAAAATCTCAGATGCGGCACAACTGTCTTTGTTTGGCGTCATCCGGAAGTTGACATAACGCTCCCGCAGGTGGAGCGACAGGGTCGACCGCCCCGGTGCGCTCGTCGCTGCGGCAGCCTCCGGCGACAGGGAGGCTTATGGGGAGGGTCGTCGTCCTTCGCTACCCGTGGAGGGCGTGCTGCGGCGCGCGCTTCTGGAGAGCGCCGCCATTCGAGCTGCATTCAGAACTGCCTCGTAGGCAGCGTCCCGATCCGCCTTGCTGGAGTAACGGCTGAGGAGCTTGGCGGCACCCGCCGTGACCTCGGCGACGCGAGCAGGATCGGTGAGCGCCGTTACGAGGCCCGCAGCCAGCCCCGCCGCGGTTGGAGGAGTCAGGATCGCGGATTTGTCCGTAAGGAGCTGATTGTGGACCAGGGTGTCGGTGGCCACGATGGGCCGGCCGGATGCCAGGTAGTTGAGGAGCTTGCCGGGGGAGTTGATGCCTTGGATGCGCGGCGACACGAGCACGTCCGCGGCCTCGAGATAAGCCGGGACGGCACTCTGCGGCAGATTGCGCTCCAGGATGACCTGCTCGGAGATGCCCATCCGTTGCGCCTGGGAGCGCAGGGCTGCGATTTCAGGGTCGCTGCCTCCCACCAACAGGAACGTCGTGTTGGGCACGGCGGCAAGAACACTGGGAACCGCATCGAGCAGCAGATCCAGCGCCTGTAACGCGACGAACGAGCCGGCATACACCACGAGCTTGCGCTCGAGCGGAATTCCATGACGGGAGCGCACCGCCGCGACCTCCTCCCGCGGCACGACCTGATTCAGCTCGAAGTGATTGGCTAACAGCACACAGGGAGTGTCGGGGCAGGCGCTATGCGCGGCCCGCGCGACCGCGGGAGAGATCGCTACCACCGCACAGGCGCCCCGGACGCTCAGACGCTCCACCCAGCGAAACGCTGCGATCACAGACGGGCGGGTGCTGAATTTCCAATCGGTGATCTGCAATGGCAGGCTCGAATGCATGTCGTAGATGTAAGGTATGCGGAAGATCGCGCCGGCCAGCCGCGCCAGCAGCGCGCCCTCCTCGTGCGCATAGAGAACGTCATAGCGGTGCCGGGAAAGGTGTGCCAGCAGATTGATGAAGAGCAGGAAATCGAACCAGATCTTCAGCCGCGAGGGGCCGGCGGGAATGGAGCTCTTGAAATGCGGTCCGCGCGAGCGGAACACGCGGGCTGCGGAGTTCGGCGGGTCGCCCCCGACCCCATACGTCAGGATGTCGACCTCGTGACCGCGTGCAATGAGCTCACGCGCGCGGTGGTAGGCGCTCAGCGGTGTGCCCCTGGCGGTGTAGAACGCCTGCGGGACGATTTTCAGGATGCGCATTCAGCCTACCTCCCAGTAGGTGACCGGTCGCGCCTGAGCTTCTTCCAGGAGCTCGCGGAAACGCGGCGATAGCAGATAATCGAGCTCCTGTGAGCGGCGGTGACTGCTCGGTTTGCCCACCAGCGCGGCGGCGGACGCGGGATGGCAACACAGCTCCACGGGCCCGCGCGCGTCCACCAGTGCCCGGGGTCCGCGGCGGCCGAGTCTGTTTTCGAGTATGTCTCGCAAGTCGAGCGTGCGAACCGGGGAACGGAGGGCGGCACGCCGGAAGATCCGGGCGGCACGCGACGCGGCCAGCTCGCGCAGCAATGTGGCGCGGGCGCCGAGCGCGGCGAGAGTTTGCAGGCGCATCAGGCGCACGCGCTCGATGCCGAACCGCGGCAACACATTGGCCACCGCGGTGCTGATCACCGGCAGCTGGTGGAGGTGCTTGTGTCCATCGACATGGGAGATGGCCACACCGGCGTCGCGCACGAGCGCGATCTGTGCCGAAATCTCACTTTCCAACTCCGGGAGAGACAATCTTCGCGACAGCGCGCGCCGGATCAGATCCCGTTTGCAGTGGAACTCTCCTGCTTCGCCGCTCAGGGTCGGTGCGCGGGTGAGGGGTCGCCCCTCGCACAGGTTCAGATGAACCCCGAAGCTCGCATGGCCGGCAAGGGGGCGAACGCGCTGCAGCGCGTAAGTCGTCGCGGGCATGTTCGCCATGATGGAGGTGCTCGTGAGCACACCCGCCTCGATCCCCCGGCGGATGCCGTTGGTGATTTCGATCGTTTCCCCGAAGTCGTCGGCATGAATGACGAGCGGGAATCCGTCTTGGAGTCGGGTCCGATGCTTCGCTACATGGATTAGGTCAGCTGATGGGTGCAAGCGCGCGTGACTCGATTGTGAGCGCCCTGAAATCTATTATCGAATGGTGCACGGGACGGGAGCACGAACCGTGCCGCACACAAGCTCAGCCCAAGCTCGCTTGGCCTGAGCCTCGGCAATGACAGCGGCTCATCCGTCTTCCACCCTCGGCCCCCGGCCTGCAACTTGCAGGCCCAAGCGCGTCGTCAGGAACTCACAGGACCCGAGCTTTGGCTCACGTTGGGCAATTCTTCAGCGTCATGAAGTGGAATGCACGGTACAACCAGCAGGGCGAAGTGGCCTTTGCCGCGGCCAAGCGCGCGCTGCGCGGCGCGGGGAACGTGCTCAGGACACGTTATCCCCTGTTTTTGTTGGGGTTACCCCCGTCCCGAGGCGAGATTCCGGTCTTCATCTATCATGATGTGGAAACGTCCGCCTTCAGCCGGGAACTCGAATTCCTGCGTTCCAATGGCTATCGGACGATCGGCCTCGATGAGTTCATGGCCGCGGCCTCGCGCAAGGCGGGCACCCGCGAGAAGCGCGTTCTGCTCACGTTTGACGATGCGAGGAGCAGTTTTTACGAAGTCGCCTTGCCGGCGCTGCGTGCCTTCGACGCCCGCGCCACCCTTTTCGTGCCTTCGTACTGGATGAATCCGGCCGCCGTGACGGGCTGTCAGCGCTTCATGAGCTGGGAACAGGTGCGCGCATGCGCGGAGTCCGGGCGGGTGGACGTGCAATCGCATGCCCATCGCCACGCGTTGGTGGCGACTTCCGACCAGCTCGTCGGCTTTGCAACGCCGAAGTTGCTCGCGCAGCGCGACTTGTACGATTGGCCGATGTGCAACACGGTTGCCGGCGACCGGCTCGGGCCGCCGCCGCCGGGCGCACCCATCTACCGCGCGGCTCCCCTTCTCTCCGCGGCGTCGCGTTATCTGGAGAGTCCGGGACTGACGGAATGTTGCATCCGGCTGGTGACCGAGTCGGGGGGAGAAGCTTTCTTCGAGCTTTCAGATTGGGCCGCCCGGCTGCACAGGCTGTACCGCGCGCGCTCCCCCGTGCTGAGCGGCGAGCTCATGAGCGACACCGACTTCGTGAGCCTGGTGAGCTCCGAGTTCGAGCTGGCCCGGACGGAGTTTCGGGCTCACCTGGGTTATGCGCCGACTTCCGTGGCCTACCCCTGGATGCTCGGCTCACCGCTCTCGCTGGAGCTCGCCAAACGGTTTGGATTCCGCAACGCGTTCGGCGTGGCCCTGGATTATCGCCGGGCGCGGGGCGCCCGGCTGCCGCTGCCGGTCTTTGGACGGCTGAGGTCCGACTGGCTGCCGCTGCTGCCGGGGCGGGGACGGGCGAGCCTGCTGTCCATCGCCGCCCACAAGCTTGCCACTTTCCGCGGGAGCCAGCCGCTTGCGCACTAGTGCCGCCGGGGGGGTGACCCGACGAACGATCGGGGTCATGGCGCGCGGGATCGATCAGCCCGACGGGCTCGGCAGATACTGCGAGCAGGTATTGCGGCAGCTGCTCGCGCTGGATCCGCAGACCCGCTACGTCATTTTCCTGGGCAGCGGACAGTCGTGCGATCGCTGGACCGAGTTCGGCAACGCACAGCCGCACGTGATCGCCTGCCCCAGCAAGTTCATCTGGGACCAGGTGCTCGTGCCGGTGGCTGCGCACCGGATGAAGGTGGATCTCTTGTTCAACCCGAAGTTCTCCCTTCCGCTGTTGAGCCGCGTTCCGGGCGTCTTCGTCCTGCAGAGCAGCGACTGGTATGTCAATCCCCGGAACTATCCATGGTGGGACAACATTTATATCAGGCTCATGCTGCCGCTTTACTGCCGCAAGGCCAGCGCCCTGCTCGCCATCTCCAAGACGACCCTCGATGAGCTCACTCGTCACATGAAGATGACGCTTCCACAGACCGGCATCACCTACGCCGGCGTCGCCCCCGAATTCACCGTGGCTGGGGATCCGGGCGCGCAGGAGAGCTTCCGCAAAGAGTATGCGCTACCCGAGCGCTTCATCCTCACCGTCGCGCGCGTACTGCACACCGGCCACCGCGGCTTTCCCGACTATCCCGGCGGCAACAACGAGCGTCTGCTGCGAGCCTATCGCCGCTACCGGCAACAGACGCCGCATCCCCTGCCCCTCGTGGTCGCAGGACGGGAAATCGAGAGATACGTTCGGTCGCGGGGATTTTCCGACGCCGACCTGCAAGGCGTGCACTTCATCGGATTCGTGCCGAACGAGCGCCTCGCCATGGCCTATCAACTCGCCGACTGCTTCGTGCTGGCGACACTCTTCGAGAGTTTCGGTCTGCCGATCCTGGAAGCCCTGGCGACGGGCTGTCCGGCCATCGTGCCCTCTACGGGTGCCGGACCGGAGGTGGCCGCTTCCGCGGCGCGCCTGATCGATCCTTACGATGAGTCGGACATCGCCGCGGCGCTGTTGGAAGTGACGGGCTCGGACGAGCTGCGCACACGGCTGGCGCGGGCCGGCGTCGTCCGCGCGAGGAGCTTCACCTGGCAACAGGCGGCACAGCGCATCCTTGCGGTTTTCGATGAGTTGGTACCTATGGAGGCTGCTGCGACCCCCGCGACCGCGGCACGTTCCTGACCCATGTGCGGAATTTGCGGCTTCAACTGGACCGATGCGCCGCTCGTTGAGCGGATGAAAGCCCTGCTGGTGCATCGGGGTCCCGACGGCCACGGCTCGTACGTGGCCGACGGAGTCTCCCTGGGGCATCGCCGCCTGAGCATCGTCGATCTGAGTGACGGCGGCCGGCAGCCCCTCTCGAACGAAGACGGCTCCATCTGGATCACCTTCAACGGCGAAATCTACAACCATCTGGAGCTGCGCGCGCGGCTGCAGAGCAAGGGGCACGCATTCCGCAGCCGCAGCGATACCGAATCCATCGTGCATGCGTACGAGGAGTATGGCCTCGACTTCGTGAAGCACCTCACGGGGATGTTTGCCCTGGCGATCTGGGATGCCCGGCAGCGACGCCTGGTGTTGGCTCGCGACCGGCTGGGTATCAAGCCGCTCTACTACATGCTGGAGGGGACGCGGGTCCGCTTCGCCTCCGAGATCAAAGCTCTCCTGGCCGACCCGCTCGTGCCCCGCAAGGTGAACGCGCAGGGTCTGTTCGATTTCATGGGCTACGAGTTCATCCCCGCGCCCGACACGCTCTTTGAAGGCATTCGCAAGCTCCTGCCCGGATGCCTGCTCATCGTCGATCCGCAGGGTGTCCGGTTGTCGCGGTACTGGACACTGCAGCAGCAGGACATCGAGCCGAGTGGAGCGGGCCTGCTGGAGATCCTCGAGCGCTCGTGCGCCGATCACACGATGAGCGATGTCCCGCTCGGGGCTTTCCTGTCCGGCGGCATCGATTCGAGCACGGTCGTGAGTTTCCTGGCGAAGGCGTTACCAACGTCGTTGCAGACTTTCGCACTGGGTTACCGTGAGCGCTCGTTCAGCGAGTTCGAATATGCCCGGCAGGTCGCGGACCACTTCCAGACCCGGCACACGGAGTTGTTGATTCCGCCGGTAGATGCTGCCGCGATCGAGCGCTCCGTGTGGCATCTGGACGAGCCGACCACGGATCCCTCGAATCTGCCGTTCATGCTCATCTGCGAAGAGGCGCGTCGTCATGTGAAGGTGTGCCTCAGCGGCGACGGCGGTGATGAGCTCCTGATGGGATACGACCGGTTCAGAGCAAGCAAGGCGGCGGCGGGCCTCGAGTCGCTGCCGCTCCCGTTCCGCAACCAGCTCTACCGCGCCATCGTGCGCCGGATACCGGATGATGAGCGCAAAAAAGGGGTCCGGAATGTTCTCAAGCGCTTCCTGCAGGGAGCACTCCTGCCCGCGGAAGGCGGGCACATTCGCTGGCAGTACTTCCTCGACCCCGCGGAGGCGGCGCAGCTATTCGCCGCCGAATGGCTGCGGACCATCGATTCCGATCCGTTCGCACCCGTGAAACGCTGGTCGGGACTCGCGCCGCAAGAGCGCGGCCCGCGTGAGCAGTACGTAGAGCTGAACACGGTACTGCCCGACAGCGTGCTGATGAAGGTGGACAAAATGTCGATGGCGTGCGGCCTGGAGGTGCGCCCGCCCTTCCTCGACCACCGCGTCGTCGAGTTCTGCTATTCCCTGCCGACGAATCTCAAGCTGCGCGGACTGACAACCAAGTGGCTGCTGAAGAGCGTCATGCGCGAGCGGCTGCCCCCGGGCATCGCGACTCGCGCGAAACAGGGTTTCAGCATTCCGATGAAGAACTGGATCCGCGGCGAGCTCCTGCAGCTCACCCGGGACGAGGTGTTCTCGTCGCGGCTCATCGCGGAGCATTTCCGCAAGGACACGCTGGAGCGCTGCTGGCAGGAGCATCAGCAACGCCGGCACAATCACAGCCACCTGTTCTGGGGGCTGCTCAACCTCAGCCTGTGGGAGCGGCAACTGCTCTCGGGGCCCAGGCCGATGCCCGCCGAGGCAGCCTCGAGTACGCCGCCACCCTCGCGGGTGCGCACAGCGGCAGCTTGATGCTGCGCGCACTCTGCAAGTCAGCATCACTTCGCGCGGCGGCGGTCCTGGGCCTTGGCGGAGTGGCCTTCACGCTGGGCAACCTGATCCTCGCGAGGACGTTGCCGTCGGAGGAATATGGGGTCATCTCACTCATCGTCGGTATCGTCGCGGTGGCTGGCCTTGCGGCGCCGCTGGGCCTGGATCTCGTGATCGGCCGCAGGGGGTTGCGGCTCGACTCGCGGCTGCGCCGCGCGATAGTGGGTATCTCGACGGCCGTGGGCCTGGTGACCGCGGCCGCCAGCGCCATCTTCTATCGCCTGGATGCTGCGCTGCTGATCTGCATCCTGGTCACCACGGTCGCCTCCGGGCTCATGCAGGCGAGCGCCGCGCACTTCCAAGGCCAGCGGCGATTCGGATCCGCCGTGTGGATCGTGCAGCTCTCCAACTGGACGTTGTTGCTCACCGCGCTGCTCACGTCCCTGCTTCGTCTCGAGACGGCCGTCGAGTCGTGCGCCGTGCTTGCGCTCACAACGGCTGTTGGCGGGGCCGCCGCATGGGTGCTCGCCGCGCGTCAGGACGCGGCCGGGGGATCCACGCCTCGAGAGGCATCGGCGCCCGCTCGCGCCTTGCTGGGAGAAGCCTTCTCGTTGGTCACCATCCACACTTCCAACTCCATGTTCCTGCAGCTCGAGCGTCTGTTGCTTGCGCCCGTAGCCGGCGTGCAGGCGCTCGCCCTGTTTGGGGTGGCCGCGGCGCTCGTGGCGTCGCCGTTCCGCATGTTGCAGATGGCGGTGCTCTTCACGTTGATTCCGAACCTGCGGCAGGCGGGCGGCGTCGAGGAGCGCCGGCGGCTGTTGCGTCGTGAGATGCTGCTCGTCGCGGGAGTCATCGGTGCGGGCTCGCTAGTCATCTGGAACGTTGCCCCGCCGCTTGCGCACTGGTTCCTCTCGGGCCGCTACGACCTGAGCGTCTCGCTGATGTGTGCGGCGCTGGTGTCAGGCGTACTGAAGCTCTGCAGCGCCTTCGCCACCGGGACCGTCATTGCTCTGGCCGAGGACAAGGGGTTGCGGACGCTGAGCGCAGTGTCCTGGGCAACACTTGGCTTGAGTGTCGTCGCGGCGTTCGCGGCGGCACCCTGGGGCCTGGTCGGTGTCCTGTATGGGATCTCGGCGGGCTGGCTGGTTCGCAGTCTCATCGCCGCCTGGATGGCGCTGCCGCATTTGCGGCGCCCCGGTGCCGGCACTGCGATCGGCGGATTTGCCCGCCATGGTTGAGAGCGGGCGGCGAATTTGTCGCGGCAGGCTCAGCGCAGGGCCGCGGCCGCCTGCCGCACTCCCGCGGGCAGCTCCGTCCGAGGATCGAAGCCGAATGCCGCACGCGCGGCGCTGATATCGAAGGCATTGTTGTTTTCGAAGAACGCCAGGGTGCGCCTGGATATTGGGGGCTCCGCCCCGACGACCGCGCTCACCTGCTCGGCTGCCCAGCCGACGCTCATCCCCATCCAACGCGGCGCGTGCAGGGTCGGCGGCGGCACATCGATGGCGCGGGCAAACTGCGAGACCATCTCCTTCACCGTCATCCAGCGCGGGCCCGCCAAGTTGAAAGTCCCCCCGGCGACGTGCGGCGGCGCCCGTGCGGCCAACTCGACTCCCGCGAGAAAATCGTCGATGTACAGCGGATGGCGCAGATTGCCGCCGCGGCCGATGTAGACGAATCGTCCCTTGCGCAGGGACCTGAGCAGCTTTTCGGTACGCGGGCAGCCGGCTCCATAGACCCACGAGGGCCTGACGATCACGAGATCGAGACGCTCGCGACCCGCCGCACGACGCGCCACCTCCTCGCCGGCGGCCTTGGTGCGCTCGTAGTCGTTTTCCGGATGCAACGGCGCATCCTCCCTGGCGGGCGGCGAGGCCACGTGGCCGTAAACACCGACACTGCTCACCTGGACGATGCGCCGGATCCGGGCCCGCGCGCTCAGCTCCACCAGGCGCTCGAGCGCCCGCACATTGACGGACTGAAACTGGTCGAAGCTCGCGTGCACGTCCAGGTGCACGCTGGCGAGGTTGAACACATAGTCCACACCCTCGAGCGCCTGGGACAGTGCTGCTTCGTCACGAACGTCACAGACCCGATACTCGATGTTGCCATCGAGTGTGCCGGCGGCCGGATGTACATCGATCGCACGCACGGCCCAGCGGCGCGCGGCGAGATAGCGAATGAGGTGCGAGCCGATGAAGCCGCCCGCGCCCGTTACCAGTGCGCGTGCAGGGGTCGTCATTTGGGCTTTCTGGCGGCCACCGCGACTGCGTAGCCGCCGCGGCCGGGGATCAGCCTGTCGAGCAGCGAGAAGGTGTACATGAAAGGATAAATGAGCGAATACATGCGGTATTCCTTGCGCACGGCCTCCAGCTCGCGTTTCGAGGTCGGTGCGATCGTGCCCTGCATTGCCGGCGGGTGGGCTTTCTTTTTCGCGAGGAACTTGACGTACGCGAAGTTGATCACCAGCTCGGCGAGCTCGGTGAAGAAACGGGCATAACCGCCCCGACCCACCGGTGTCATCCCCGCCCCGCGCAACATCTGCTCGAGCTCACGGATCCGGTAGCCCTGCACGACATGGCCGTACGCTTGCGGACCCATGCCGATCACCCGCTTCAGCGCGGCGACGGGCAGGCGCGTGTCGCCGTTCGGTGTGGTGATGATCGCCATGCCGCCGGGCGCCAACACGCGGGCGATCTCCCTGTTGAGGCCGTCGGTGTGGCGAAAGTGCTCGTGGACGTCGATCACGATCACGACATCGAAAGCCGCATCCGCGAAGGGAAAACGCTCGATATCCACGTGCGCGACCGGGTCGCCGAGGAACTCGGACATCTCGCCGATCCCCTGGGGATACACCTGGCCCCAGCTCCAGTGGCCGCCGGCGGCGCGAAACTGGTAATTCATCGCGCCATTGTTGTCATGGCCCGAGATCAACAGGCAGCGCTCCTGGCGCACCGGCCCCATCAATCTCATCAGCAGCTCGACTTTCTGGCGCTTCTTCAGCGACTTGCGGTACATCTGCAGCTGCCACGGCGGTGCGGCGTGGGGAGCGGGCTGCGGCGGGTTCTGTGCTACGTGACTGTCAGCTTGCACGGCTGTCTTCCTCTTGAATCAGGCTGCCGCGGGCCGGGAGTCGGCGCGCAGCGGACCTTTGAAGGCGGCGATCTCCGCTTCGGCTGCATCGATTTCCGCAGCCGTCTCGCGTCGGTTCCACCGCAATTCGCGTGCCATGACCGCCGCACAGGCAGCGAGTGCGGAACGATCGAGCGCCCGGCTCAGATACAGAGGCGTCCGGCGCCTCACCACGTCCCGCAGACGCATGGCCATCTCGTGCCGGGCGGCATGGACGATGTGTCCGAATACGACGGGTAAATCCGGGACGACGCGCGCCGCGAGCGCAGGGTCCGCATCGAACAGGGGCACGGCACTGATGCTCGCGAGAGTTCGGTCGCGAGCCCGAGGTTCCGATTTTCCCAACCGGCGGCACGCCAGCTTCGCGGCCCGTTCCCCGACCGCGCGCGCCGTCGTCCACTTCACGCCGACGATCGACAGCAGTCCCCGTCCCTTGCCGGTATGCTCGATGATCTCGGGCGCCCGCTGCAGTGCAACATCGCGAGCCTGGGCACCAGCGACTTCCGGCAGCAGACCGCTGAATACGCCGCAAACCTCTGCTCCAGTGAGCCGATGCTCGCCCAACAGCGGATTGAGGTCGGCGAGAAACTCCAGTACGTCATCGCGGCTCACCTCGGCCGTCCGGGCGGTGTGGTCGCAGCGCAGATGACGGGTCCCGACCAGGGAGTAGTCGTTCCACGGCATGATGAAGTAAGTATTGGTCCGCCCGTCGTTCCGCTCGCGGGGCGGCACCGCAACCCCGAGGGCATCGGGGAAGGGAAACTTGCGGACGAGCAGGTTGAACGCTTTCGATGCTCTGAAGACCGGTGCGGGGCGCGGCGGCTCACATCCCAACCATTCCTCGATCCAGGGGCCGGCGGCGTTGATGACCAGCCGGGCGTGCAGGTTCAGCTCGCGTCCGGTCAGCTCGTCGCGTACGCGCGTGCCGCTGATCCCGGATCCAGCCCTGAGCGGCTGCAGCGCGCGCAGGTAGTTGGCGGCTTGCGCGCCGCACCCGACCGCGGCGGCCACGACGGCGAGCTGCAGCCGTTCGGTGTTCAGGCAAACACCGTCGTACCAGGCAGCCGCTGCGCTGCAATCCGCCAGTGACAGGCCGGGGTAACGGGACTCGAACTCGCTTTTCGTGAGCACCGCGCTGCGCGGCAGCTGGTGATCCGGGCGCACCGCGCGGTTGCGATCGGAGCTGAGGAGATCGTTGGCCCACAGCGCGGCGCGCAGTAGTCCCGGTCTGTGGATTCCACGCCCGCTGAGCGGCAGCACGAAGCGCAGCGGCTGGGTCAGATCGGGCGCCAGCCGCAACCACTCGCGACGCTCGCGGATCGACTCCCGCATGTGCATGAGGTCCAGGCGTTGCAGATGCCTCAAGCCGCCGTGGAGCGTACGCAGGCTGTTGCTCGAGGTCCCCTGGTTGAAGTCACCGGCCTCTATCAGGGCGACCTTCAAGCCGCGGCGGGCAGCTTCCCAGGCGGCGCAGGCGCCGTGGATTCCGCCGCCCACGACGATGACGTCATGCGGCTCGGCGCACAAACGTGTCAGGTCACGCCGCATGCACGTGGGTCCCCGGCTGGCGCAGGCCGCTGGCGAAGCGGTCCCGCCAGAGCTGGAAAACCATCAGCGCCCACAGCAGATGGCTGTGGTTGTGGGTGCGTGCCTCGTGCTCGCGCATCAGGAGAGCGATGTAGCGCGCATCGAACAGGCCGTCGCGCGCCAGATTCTCCGCACACAACAGCTCGTGCATGAGCGGATTCCATGCGCCGTTCAGCCAGTTCTTCATCGGCATGCTGAAGCCTTCCTTGCCCCGCTGCAGGATCTCCCGCGGCAGCCGCGTCGCGAACGCCTCTCGAAGGATCCACTTGCGAACCCCACGACGCAGCTTCAGTCCCGACGGGATCGCGAGGGCAAGGTCCAGCACCTCGTTGTCCAGATACGGCACTCGCGCCTCGAGCGAGCTCGCCATGCTCATGGCGTCGACCTTGGGCAGGATGTTCTCGGCGAGGTAGAAGCGCAGATCGCAGCGCATCTGGCTCGCCAGCCGGTCGGACGTGGCGGCCTCGAGCCCGGCGCTGACGAGCTCGCCGGTCTGTTCCGGGATCTGGGCCCGGAACGGCGGCGCGTACAGGCGTGCCCGGCTCTGCTCCTGGAGGAAGATCATCCAGCGCATGTGTTGCCATCGGGGCGGCAACGCGGCGCCCTCGAGGAAGCGGCGCACCTGGTTGCCCATGCCGCGCTTGCCCGATCCCAGCGGCAGCAAGCGCGCCAGCCGCTCGATGTTGGCTCGCAGCGGCCGCGGCAACCAGTCGAGCAGGCGCGAGCTGTAGCGATCGGCCTGGTAAGCGTCGTACCCGGCGAACAGCTCATCACCGCCATCGCCGCCGAGTGCGACCGTCACCCGGGCGCGCGCCATTCGGGCGACCAGGAGTGTCGGGAAGACGGAGAAATCGGCAATCGGCTGGTCGAGTTGTGAGATGACCTCGGGGAGCAGTGACAGATAATCCGGTGTGAGCACTTCCTCGTGATGCCGCGTGCCGCAGTAGCTCGCCACCGTGCGCGCGAACTGCAACTCGCTGTAGGACGCATCCCCGAAACCCACTGAAAAAGTCAGGGGCGGCGCGGTCGAGACTTCGCTCATGGCGGCAACCAGTATCGAGGAATCGATCCCGCCACTGAGGAACGCTCCGAGCGGAACGTCGCTCACGAGTTGCCGGCGCACGGCCGCGGTGAGCGTGTGCCGCAGGCGCTCGGCAATCTCGGGAATGGGCGCCGCGAGCGCGGGTGTCGCCGGATCCGGCAACGCCCAGAAGGTGCCCTGATGGAGGCTGCCATCGCGCCACGTGAGCCACGACCCGGGGGCGAGTTTCCTGACATCCCGGAAAAGCGTCGTCGGACCCGCGGTGTACTCGAACGTCAGCAACTGATCGAGGCCGAGCGGATCGAGCTCGCGCGCGGAGCCGCCTGCCGCCAGCAGGCATTTGACTTCCGAGGCGAAATAGAGGGTGCCGCGATGCACGCTGTAGAAGAGCGGCTTGATTCCAACACGGTCGCGCGCCAGCAGCAGGCGGCGCTGCAGGCCGTCCCACAGCGCGATCGCGAACATCCCATTCAGCCGCGACAGGAAATCGAGGCCGTGCTCGTCATACAAATGCGGAATGATCTCGCTGTCGCTGTGTCCCCGGAAGCGGTGGCCTCGGGCGAGCAGCTCGCCGCGCAGCTCACGATAGTTGTAAATCTCTCCGTTGAAGACGGCCTGTACCGTGCCGCTCTCGTTGGCCACCGGCTGCTCGCCGGTTGCCAGATCGATCACCGCGAGGCGGCGCATGCCGATACCGATGCCGGGCGCGACGTGAATGCCCTCGCCGTCCGGGCCGCGGTGACGCATGACGTCGCACATCGCGCGAATCAGCTCGCGCGCAGGCGTGGATCCTCTGGTCGCTAGCCCCGCTATGCCGCACATGGGTCTGCGCTTCAGGCCAGCCGGCGCTTGCGGAGCTGCATCCCGATCTGGTTGCGCACGAAGCGCAACGGCGATTCGAGGACAGCGAAGCGCTCCAGAGTGGTGCTCTGCTGCCGCAAGGCATCGAGAAGACTCGCGCACGGGCGCGCGCGATCGAGGTCGATACGAACGCGGAAGCCCATTCGCCCCACCTTCGTCACGTCATGCGCAAACGGCAGGGGATCGGTTCCGGGCAGGTCGCGCACCCCCAGACGGGCGGCGCGCCCGAAATGGTGGGGATAGCCCCAGAAGACCGGGCGTCCCCCCTCGTCGCCCAGAAACAGCGTCGGCTTGCGGAACTCCTCCACCAGCTCGTTCAATAACCGGCCGCGCCGGAACAGCCACTTGCCGGGACCCCAGGGGATCACCCGCGGCACGCCCCAGGAGTCGGTTTCGCTCAACACATGGCGGATCGGCAGGCCATCCGGCAGGCGCCGGGTCGTGCCGAGCACCAGCACCTCCAGCCCCTCCCGACAGGCCACTTGCCGTCCGGCCACGATGAACAACTCCCGGCTCCCGCTCACGGCGAGCACGCTGCTGTCCTCCCCCGTTGGCGCCATGAGCCAGCGCCGCAGCGACATGCCGCGACCGTCCCCGCGCCCTTGGGCGCTCCCGTACAAGGCGCCGAAGTAGTCATCGCCGGCGCACTCCGTCATGAGGAGAAACAAGGCCTTGCTGCCCGGTTGAGCGCCGCCTGCGTGCGCGGCCGAGAGATTGGTGTACGCGTTCGCAAGAAGCTCATCCGGCTCATAGCACGGATGGATGTGCACGTGAGCGTCCACGACCGCAGTGACGGTGCTCATAATCGTTGGCCGGTGCTCCACGGGTCTGCAGGTCCGATCTCCAGCCAAGAGCAAGTTTCGATCCCGGCTCGCCACGCCCCGGTCCAGGCTCCGCGCGGGCACAATCGTTGCGGACTCCCCGGTGCCCGTAAATTGAATCAATCGAGTCGCGCCTTCGAACGCGACAGGCGCGGTGCGTGAATACGCCAGGACGAACATTTCACGGTGAGGCGCGCTGGCGGCGCGTCCGGCGGGTCCTTCTCGGTCGCGCTTCGCGCGTGCCGGCGCTGCACAGAAATGCAACTCGCCAGGACCGGATGCATGTACCCGGGGATGGGCAGGGGGCGTCACGCACCATAGGAGTCATGGGGCGGGTACTCGACCAACGCGACGGGCTCGGGCTGTATTGTATCAACCTGTTGCGTCACATGATCGCGCTGGACCCGGATAACCGTTATGTCATATTTTTGCGCACACCCCGGCATGCCGCCCTGTTTCAGGATTACGCGAATGCCCAGACGCGTGTTCTCCCGGCCCACGGCAAGCTCTGGTGGGATCAGATCAGCGTGCCCCGAGCCGCGCGGGACCTCGACGTCGACCTGATCTTCAATCCGAAATTCTCGGTCCCATTCCTCACCCGGCGTCCCTGCGCATTCGTGTTGCAGGATGCGGACTGGTATGTAAACCCGCACAACTACCCGTGGTGGGACATCATCTACATCCGATTGTTGCTGCCGCTGTACTGCCGCAAGGCGAAGCGCCTGCTCGTCATATCCGCGTCCACGCTCGCCGATCTCACGCGTCACGGTGTGATTCCGGCAAACAAGGCCAAAGTCACTCACGCCGCCGTCAGCCCCAACTTCACCCCGCGGCGGGACGAGGCCGCGTTGCGGGAATTCCGCTCCAGGTACGAGCTGCCCGAGTCCTTCATCTTCACCGCCACGCGTGCGTACCACACCGGACATTCGCATTCGCCGCCCTACCCCGGGGGCAACAACGAGCGCTTGCTGCGCGCCTATCAGCGGTACCGAGAAGGCGGCGGGCGGCTGCCTTTGGTGATAGCCGGCCATCGCATCGAGGAGTATTTGCGCGCGAACGGCTTCACGGACGCCGATTTCGCCGGAGTCCGGTTCATCGGATTCATCCCGAATGAGCAGATGCACCTCGCTTACCAACTGGCCGAATTCTTCGTGCTCGCAAAGCTGTGCGAGAGCTTTGGTCTGCCGATTCTCGAAGCGCTCGCCACGGGTTGTCCGGCCATCGTGCCCAAAACCTGCGCCGCTCCCGAGGTCGCAGGCGGTGCCGCTCGCCTGATCGATCCCTACGATGAGGACGACATCGCCCAGGCATTGCTGGAAGTCAGCAACTCACCCCAGGTTCGCCGGGAGATGCGCGAGCACGGGCTCGCGCGCGCGCGGGCATTCAGCTGGACGGCGACGGCGCGCCGCACGCTCGACGTGCTGAATGAGATGTGAGGCGTTCGCGACTCGCCGCCAGTCCTCACGACAGCGAGACTCCGAGAGCGCTCCCGATCCCGTAGGTCACTCCGGCGGCTGCGCATCCGAAGAAGGCCTGCCGCGCAGCCGAAAACCAGGGACTTCGGCCGTTGAACAAGGAGGTCAGGACACCGATGCCGCACAGCGCCAGCGCGCTGGCGACAATGCTGGCGGCAATCGCCGCTGGACCCTGCAGCCACAGGAACGGTGCCACAGGGAAGATTGCGCCGACGGAAAACAAGGCGAATGAAGTCGCGGCAGCGCTCAGGGCATTGCCGCCGAGCTCGGTCGGATCGATGCCGAGCTCCTCCCGTGCCAGCGTGTCGAGGGCCGCCTTCTTGTCCCTCATGAGCTCGGCAGCCATACGCTCGGCATCCGCCTTCGGCAGCCCTTTTGCCTGGTAGATGAGCGCCAGCTCGTGTTGCTCCGCCTGCGGGGTCTGCTCGAGCTCCTCCGCCTCTTTCGATATCTGCGTGCTCGCGAGCTCGCGCGCGTTGGTCACCGACAGCCACTCGCCGAGCGCCATCGAGCAGGCGCCCGCAATCAGGCCGGCGAGCCCGGTGAGCAGGATGACCCTGTTTCCGGTACCGGCGCCCGCCACACCCATGACCAGGCAGAAGTTGGAAACGAGCCCGTCACTCGCCCCAAGCACCGCCGCGCGCAGGTTGTTGCCCGAGGCGCCGCGATGCCACGGCTCCGCGCGCGCGATGTCGGCGCCGCTTACCGTGCCGGGCTTGGACGCTTTCGCCATCTCCTGCACGATCGCCGCATGCCCGCGCTCCTCCGCGGAGATGGACTGCGCATCGGCCTGCTGCGCGTACTTGTTCCGGTCCGCGAACTCCGCGGCCGCGATCGTCGGCATCACGAACCCGGGACCGAAGCGCCGTGCGAGTCTTGCCAACAGGCGCGTCCGGAATCCCGGTACATGTCCGTCCTCCCTGACGCCGGCCGCCGCGAGCTTCTCGCGCCACAGTGCGGCGTGCTTCGCCTCGGCTTGTGCGAGCTGCAGGAACAGATCCTTCCGGATCGGGTCCGGCTCGGCTGCGGCAATCGCAGTGTACAGCGCGGCGCCATCCAACTCGTCACGCAGGTTCGCCTGATAACGCTTGATATCGTCAGTCGCCATTTCTGCTTCCGCTCGCGCTCGGCTCGTTCAACGGCTGCTCCTCATCGGGCCGGCGCAAGCGATCCGCACGCCCAGGAGCCCGGCGGAGTATGCACTCCGCGCCCGCCCCGGTGAAAGGAACGAAGGCGGCCGGAAGGATGGCCAGGAGGCATGTTCCGTCCCTGGTACACCTCACGCCCTCCGCCTGCCAGGCGCCGCGAAAGATCAGCGCTTTTGTGCAAGACAGCAGCGGGCAGGCTCCAGACAGTTCAAACGGGACCCGCCCCGCGCGACCCCGTCAACGCGCGCAGCGGGCTTGCCATTCATCAAAGGAGACAAACGTGTCGAAAGTACTGGTTCTTTACTATTCCGCCTACGGACACATCGAAACCATGGCGTACGCGGAGGCCGAAGGGGCTCGCGAAGCCGGAGCCCAGGTCGACATCAAGCGCGTTCCGGAGCTGGTTCCGGAAGACGTCGCGCGCCAGGCGCATTACAAGCTGAATCAACCGGCTCCGATCGCCCGTATCGATGACCTGGCGAACTACGACGCCGTCATCATCGGTACGGGAACCCGCTTCGGGCGCTTGCCCTCCCAGATGGCCAATTTCCTGGACCAGGCCGGTGGGCTTTGGGCGCGCGGTGCGTTGCACGGCAAGGTGGGCGGCGCCTTCTCATCGAGCGCGACACAACATGGAGGCCAGGAAACCACGCTGTTCTCGATCATCACCAACCTGTTGCACTTCGGCATGGTGATCGTGGGTCTCGACTACGGCCATGCCGGGCAGATGACACTCGCCGAGATCACCGGCGGCTCGCCCTACGGCGCGACCACGATCGCCGGCAGCGACGGCTCGCGACAGCCCAGCGCAAACGAGCTGCAGGGCGCCCGCTACCAAGGTCGAAAGATTGCCGAGACGGCGAGGCGACTTCACGGCTGACACGCCGGAGCACGGGGCGTCCCTCGCGGGCCGCTCCGGGCGCCGCATCCGCCCGCGGCTCCGCGGCAGGGCCAGCGGCGCTTCGGATCAGAACTTCCGCGAGATGTAGAGACTCACGCGGTCTATATCGTAGAACGAATCCGGCCGGGTCCCGGTTTGCGTGTCGCTCGGCAGCCGCAGCCGTGCGACCTTGACGCCGTACATATAATCGAGCCCGAGATCCCATCCCGGCAGCAGGTTGCGCCATTGCAGTCCGGCGCCCAGCGTAAACCCGTAGGCGGGCGTGGAGAGATTGTAGCGTGCCGCGCCGGCAAACAGATTCAGCGCGAGCGGGTTGTTGAATCGCCAGCGATAGTCGAGCAGGCGAAAGTTGTAAAACGCGCGGTGGTTGATCTCGTCGGCCTCGATACGAACACCCAGGTCCTGATGCTGCGAAATCTGGCGGCGCGCGCCGAGACCAAGATGCGGCGCTACCTGGTTTGCGTTGTAACGCGGCAGAATTCCGTTGAGGTCGATGTTGACGCGGCTCGCGTTCGCACCGGCATCCACGAAGAGCTCGGCGCCATCGGGACGTTGCAGGCCAAGTGACGCATCCGCAGCGCCCGCGGAGGACCTGTTCAGCGCGTCGCCGTAGCGCAAGAACCCCGCGAGTCGCGTGAAAGAGCGGCCGAAAACATCGCGGCCCTGATCGATCTCACCACCGACAACGTAGTCCCGCCAGGGGTAGGAGTAACTGAGGGATCCCATGTATTCGTGGCTATACGCCACCTGCGAATAAAACGAGTCGTTCACGAGAGCGCGCAGCTGCGCTTCCATCAGTCCGCCCACGGACGGCTCCCAACCCACGCGCAGCATGTAGCTTCGGCCGCCGACAGCGTCGCCGCGAACGCGCTGATCGCCGAACCAGTGCCCGAAGCTGTCGCCGTAATTGGTGATGCCGTCTCCATAGCCGGTCTGCACGTTGGTGAAGCCGTGCACGTACCAGGTGGGCGCAAAGTAGGAGTTCTCGAAAGTCACATCGAACGGCCCGATATGGGGGAAGTGCAGGCCCATCGACAGGTCGGGCTTGCCGAACAGGTAGTTCCGGCCGGCGTCGGTATCGTTGCCGGCGTATTCGAAATACACCGCGAACGGGACCGGCCCGGGAAATATGAACCGGCTGGTGATCGAGGCCTCCTGTTTGCCGACTACGGGTGTCCCCGTGCCGAAACCGGTGCTCTGGGCCTTGCTGGGGTTGAAGAACGCCTGGAAGATGTTGCCGATCGACTGTCCGCCCGCGGCCCCGCCGCCGAATATCAGGATACGGTTGGCGGCAATCGACCAGCCGCTCACCGGCTCGAACCCCAGGTGCAGACCGGCGACCTTCGGATATCCTCTCGTCAGCTGGCCCGTCACGGGCAGCTCGATCTTGTCGGTCTCCGACATGCGTGCCACGAAGATCTCGTAGTGCAGGCCGAGATGACGGATCAGGGGCTCGTAGTTCGACAGCGAGATGGACGGCATCGTCGGCGCTTCCGTGCTCAGGAGCATGGAGCTGTCCGTCATGGGCGACCACCAGCGGTCGCGATAGCCGATATCGAGCTGTGCAAAATCGAAGCCGAGGCTGAGAACGGAGCCGGTGGGCGTCGTTCGTCCCTGGTAGGAGACGGCGCCGAGGTTCACCAGCAGGTAGTCGCTCGGCTGGATATACGCGGCGCCCGCAACCTGATAGTCGCTCTGCTCGGTACGTCCGTGCTGGTTGGGCATCACGAGATGGGAGCCGCGCGCGGCATCGACTTCCACGCTCGCGAATTCCACCCCGTTCCCGTGCATGTAGCGCTTCAGGTACCGGCGGACGTTCTCGCACAGAACCGCGTCGGCCTCGCACGCCTTCGGCAAGGCATCGAGCACGAGAGCCGCGGGGATCGGTCGCGTCATGACGGGCTTGTCGCCGAGAACGAGAACGCGTTCGACCTGCCTCTCGACTTCGGGATCGAGATTCAGGGGCAGATACGGAGTCACGCCGCGTGCATGCACCACGGCGTGCGCGGCGGCGAGAGAGAGTGCAAGCAGGATTTTGCTCGAGGGTCTGTGCCTGCGCTGACCCGCTAACGATTCGCTTACACCGGGTATCCGAGCGGGGCTCTCCGAACCGGGGCCACACTCGCCCCTGCACTTCTCTCCGTGCGATTCCACCATCCACCACCGACCGCTTGCCTGAAAGAGCGACAGTATCGCCTAAGCGCGTGGCCTGTGCCTGTATTCGATTGTGCAGCGCTGGCGAGCAGCCGTTTCCACGCCCGCAGCCCTCACGCGAATCAGGGCGGCGGGCACTCCGGGCGCGGCGGACCGCGACGCACCAGGAGATAGGCCCGATTGATGTTTGGCGTGCGGGTATCGTAGCCGTTCGCGACGATCCAGCCGTTGCAGTTGATGCCCACGGCGTCCGTCAACCGCACGTTCGGCTGCTGCGGATACATATGGAATTGCAGGTTGAACATCCGGCCGCCGGCGTACACGAAGGCGCGTTTCGTCGCCGTACCACCCACATTGGAGTGGGCCCACCCGACAATCTCTCCGCGGTTATTGATGGCGTTCGCCGCGCTCTCCCAGCCGGCGACGCCGGCGAGATTGCCCAGGTCCGTCATCTTGCCGGCACTCCAGAGGAAGGCGTGACTGGCGACTCCGCAGTTCCCGCAGGTTGCCCCCGAGGCGCTGCGCGCGGGGAACGCCGTACTCGAAATCCCGACTACCTGGTCGAGGTCATTGAGTCCATACGCCTCGCTATCATCCGCGCCGGCATTCGAGAGTGCCAGTGCTCCCAGGTCCTGCATCTTGCCGGTGCGATACAAGAATGCGTGCACGCCCAGCGAGCGCGCCGTGTTCGGGTCCGTTCCTTCGCCAGCGTCGGAAGACCCCGCGATGTGACCCGCAGCGTTGATGGCCGATGCCGTGCTGCTCGCGTAATCGGGCAGCGAGGGATTTGTCCAAAGCACGCCCAGGACGGTCATGTGGAGTGTCGGCTTCCAGCTCCATTCGACCGCGAGATCGCTCACGTGGCCGTTGTCGATGTTGCCGGCGACCGGGCCGCTGTTACTGACCGCGGTCGCCCTGGACAGCGTATTCGACGGCAGGATATCGACCCCGCCGTTCATGTACCAGGCGACGGCACTCGGTCCCGTGACGGAGTTGCTCTGCTCGCCGGCAATCTTGCCGTTGTCATTGATGCCATTGGCCGCGACGCCGCTCAACGCATGCGCAGACCCCTGGCGGTGGTAATACACGAATGCACTCTCGCCCCCGGCCGGCACCTGCGAGGTTCCGACGACGTCGCCATGCCGGTTGAGCCCGGCTGCCGTGACATTGCCGCCCGAGCCCGCGAGTGAGCCGATCTCGATGCTGGTGTAACTGGGCGTCTGGGCCCGCGAGGCAGCGCAGGCGAGCAACGCCACCGCGAATAAACAGCTACTCCGTTTCAACATGGCCGTCCCCCTTTAGACGCATTGCGCGCGAGCAATGTTGTTCTGCAGAATCCCCGCGATCGGTGTTGTTTTCGTCCGTCGGGATCGGCTTACTCGACCCCACCCGAGGGCTCGACGCAAGATATGTGCCGAGACTGCGCTTGCCGCACCTGGTGCTCGCCTCGGGCGCTGGTGTGACGCCGGCCTGCCGTGGTGAGGGTCTGCTGGAGCCTGCAGCATCGCAGCGATGCCGGATGGCACCCCGCTCGGAAGTCACCCGCGCGGTTTGATTGCGCAAGGATGTACAAGTCATGGCAAAGAAGTGCAAAGCAAGGCGCCGACGGCTGCTGTCGCCTTGTGGCTACAGTGCGGCCGGCGCTACACTCAGCGTAGACCTGGGCACGCTAAGGGGATAGATATGGCCGACATCACCCGCCGCCGCTTTCTGGCCGTGACGGGCGCCTCACTGGCCGGATCGAGTCTCGCGCTGATGGGCTTCTCCCCATCCGTGGCGCTCGCCGAGGTCCGTGAGTTCAAGCTCGCGCGTGCCACCGAGACACGCAATACCTGTCCTTACTGTGCCGTCGCCTGCGGCGTCGTCATGTACGGACTCGGCGACTCCTCCAAGAATGCGAAGGCCAGCATCATTCACATCGAGGGTGATCCGGACCACCCCGTGAATCGCGGCACGCTGTGCCCGAAAGGCGCCGGCCTGCTCGACTTCGTGCACAGCCCGAGCCGCCTGCATCACCCCGAGTACCGGGCGCCGGGCTCCGATCACTGGCAGCGGATCTCCTGGGACGAGGCGCTCGGGCGGATCGCGAAGCTCATGAAAGAAGATCGCGACGCCCATTTCGAGGCCAAGACCCCGGAAGGGCTGACGGTGAACCGCTGGCTCAGCATCAGCATGCTGGCCGCCTCGGCGAGCAGCAACGAGGTCGGCTATCTCACCCACAAGGTGATGCGCAGCTTCGGCGCACTGGCATTCGACAATCAGGCGCGTGTGTGACACGGCCCGACGGTGGCAGGTCTTGCCCCGACGTTTGGCCGTGGAGCGATGACGAATCACTGGGTCGACATCAAGAATGCCGACATCGTGCTGGTCATGGGGGGCAATGCCGCCGAGGCGCACCCGTGCGGCTTCAAATGGGTTACCGAGGCGAAGGCGCACAACAAGGCGCGGCTGATCGTCGTCGATCCGCGCTTCACCCGCACCGCCTCCGTGGCGGACGTGTACGCCCCGATCCGCACGGGCACGGATATCGTGTTCCTGGGCGCGGTCGTCAACTACCTATTGGCGAACGACAAGATCCAACACGAGTACGTCAGGAACTACACGGACTACACCTTCATCGTCCGCGAGGATTTCTCGTTCCAGGACGGCCTGTACTCCGGCTACGACGCACAGAATCGCTCCTATAAGAGGTCCACCTGGGACTACGAGATGGGCTCCGATGGGTTCGTGAAGACCGATCCCTCGCTCGCCCATCCGCGCTGCGTCTACCAATTGATGAAGCAGCACTACGCCCGTTACACGCCGGAGATGGTGGCGCGCGTCTGCGGCACACCGCAGGAGAAGTTCCTGCAGGTCTGCGAGATGATGGCCTCGACGGCCACGCCCACGCGCGCGATGACGATCATGTACGCGCTGGGGTGGACGCAGCACTCGGTCGGATCGCAGATGATCCGTCAGGCTGCCATGGTACAGCTGCTTCTGGGGAACATCGGCGTTTCAGGCGGCGGCATGAACGCCCTGCGCGGGCATTCGAACATTCAGGGACTCACCGACCTCGGATTGATGTCCGACCTGCTGCCCGGCTATCTCAATCTGCCCGGCCAGACCTACCAGGACTACAACCAATACATCACCGCGCACACCTTCAAGCCGCTGCGGCCGAATCAGCTCAGCTACTGGCAGAACTACGACAAATTCTTCGTCAGCCTGATGAAGGCGTGGTGGGGTGAGGCCGCGACGGCGCAAAACGATTGGGCGTACGACTACCTGCCGAAGCTCGACAAGCTGTATGACATGCTGCAGTTCGTCGAGCTGATGAATCAGGGCAAGATGACCGGCTTCATCTGCCAGGGCTTCAATCCGCTGGCGGCGGCGCCCAACAAAGGCAAGCTGAATCAGAGTCTGGCGAAGCTGAAGTTCCTGGTCGTCATGGATCCGATCGCGACCGAAACGTCGGAGTTCTGGCACAACTTCGGCGAGCACAACGACGTGGACCCTGCGAAGATTCAGACGGAGGTCTTCCGGCTGCCGACCAACTGCTTTGCCGAAGAATATGGCTCGCTGACCAATTCCTCGCGCTGGCTGCAATGGCACTGGAAAGGCGCCGATCCACCAGGCGAAGCGCGCTCTGACCTGCAGATCATGGGCGAGCTGTTCACGCGCATGCGCGCTCTGTATCGAACGGAGGGCGGAGCGTTTCCCGATCCCATCCTGAATCTCTCCTGGCCTTACGCGCAACCCAACAGTCCCTCGCCGGAGGAGCTGGCCCGCGAATATTCCGGCAAGGCGCTCAAGGATCTCACCGATCCGAAGGACCCGGCCAAGGTGACGCGCAAAGCAGGCGAGCAGCTGGCAGGCTTTGCGGAGCTGCGCAACGATGGCAGCACCTCCAGCGGCTGTTGGGTTTTCTGCGGCGCCTGGGGTCCGACCGGGAACCTGATGGCCCGTCGGGACAATTCCGACCCCACCGGCATCGGTCAGACCCTGAACTGGGCGTTTGCCTGGCCGGCTAATCGCCGCGTCCTGTACAACCGCGCGGGGTGCGATCTGAACGGCAAACCTTACAATCCGGACCGCGCGCTGGTGTCCTGGAACGGCAAGACCTGGGGCGGCGCCGACGTCCCGGACTTCAAGGCCGACGAGGATCCCACGCACGGCATGGGACCGTTCATCATGAACGCGGAGGGAGTGGGTCGGTTCTTTGCGCGCACCTTCATGGCTGAGGGACCGTTCCCCGAGCACTACGAGCCGTTCGAGACGCCGCTCGCCAGCAACCCGCTCAGCCCGAAAAATCCGCAGACTCTGAGCAATCCCGCTGCGCGAGTCTTCGACGACGATCGCAAGGCGTTCGGCAAACCCGATCAGTTCCCGCACGCCGCCACGACTTATCGACTGACGGAGCACTTTCACTACTGGACGAAGCACGCGCGCATGAACGCGATCATCCAGCCCGAGCAATTCGTGGAGATCGGCGACGCGCTGGGCAAGGAGCTCGGCATCGCCTCCGGGGATCGGGTGAAGGTGAGCTCGAATCGCGGCTACATCGAGGCCGTAGCGGTCGTCACGAAGCGGCTGCGCGCGCTGCAGGTGGAGGGGAAGACTCTCCACCATGTCGGCATTCCCATCCACTGGGGCTTCAAAGGGCTGGCCAAGCCGGGCTACATTGCGAACACCCTGACGCCGTTCGTCGGTGACGCCAACTCGCAGACCCCGGAGTTCAAATCCTTCCTGGTGAAGGTCGAGAAGGTGTAAGGACAAGTCATGGCGCTGCAATCGCTCGATATCGTCCGCCAATCGGCCACGACCGCGCCGGAGCCCGACATCCGGATTCCGGTCGGGACTCGCGACGTCGCGAAGCTGATCGACACGACCAAGTGCATCGGCTGCAAGGCGTGTCAGGTCGCCTGCATGGAGTGGAACGATCTGCGCGACGAGGTTGGTACCAACATCGGCCAGTATCAGAACCCGCACGACCTGTCGGACAGCACCTGGACGCTGATGCGCTTCGCCGAGGTGGAGAACACGAAGGGCGATCTCGAGTGGCTCATCCGCAAGGATGGGTGCATGCACTGCGCGGACCCCGGGTGCCTCAAGGCCTGCCCGTCCCCGGGGGCCATCGTGCAGTACGCCAACGGGATCGTCGACTTCCACGAGGAGAACTGCATCGGCTGCGGCTACTGCGTAGCGGGATGCCCGTTCGACATTCCGCGGATCTCGAAGAAGGACAAGAAGGCGTACAAATGCACACTGTGCTCCGACCGGGTCGCGGTAGGGCTCGAGCCCGCGTGCATCAAGTCATGTCCAACCGGGGCGCTGGTGTTTGGCACCAAGGATGACATGAAGCTGCACGCCGCCGAGCGCATCGAGGATCTGAAGTCGCGCGGCTTCGAGCATGCCGGGTTGTACGACCCTGCCGGTGTGGGCGGCACCCATGTGATGTACGTGCTCCACCACGCCGATCAGCCGGAGCTTTACAACGACCTGCCGCAAGACCCGCAGATCAGCCCCACGGTGCGCGCCTGGAAGGGCTTCACCAAGCCGCTGGCCCTCGCCGCCATGGCATTCACCGCCATTGCCGGATTCTTCCACTACGTCCGCGTCGGTCCGGACGAGACGGACGACCGCGATGAGGCGGCCGCGCAGGAGATGGCGAAGAAACTGGAGAAACGTCCATGAGCGATGCACCGCGTCCGGGCACCATCGACCCCCAACAGCGTCTCATCGTGCGCTACACCGCCGGCCAGCGCACGAACCACTGGATCGTGGCCCTGGCCTTCGTGCTTGCGGCCCTGTCCGGGCTCGCGCTGTTTCATCCCGCACTGTTCTGGCTCAGTGCCTTGTTCGGGGGTGGACCGTGGGACCGCATCCTTCACCCTTTCATCGGCTTGCTCATGGTCGTGGCCTTCGCGTTCTATGGGGCCGGCATGGCTGCCGAGAACCGGATGGAGCCGCGCGACTGGGCCTGGCTGGGGCACTTCAGAGACGTTATATCCAACAGGGAAGAACGACTGCCCGAGGTCGGACGCTACAACGCGGGACAAAAGCTGGTCTATTACACGGCCGTTGTGTGTCTGATCGGGCTCCTGCTGTCCGGCATCCCCCTCTGGCGAGCTTATTTTTCGCAGTATTTCCCGATTCCCGTCATCCGCTTCGCCGCCGTGCTGCACGCGCTGTGCGCCTTCCTTTTGGTCACTACCATCATCGTCCATATTTATGCTGCAATCTGGATCAAAGGCTCGATCCGCGCGATGACGCGGGGCACCGTGACACCGGGCTGGGCATGGAAGCATCATCGGGCCTGGTTTCGCGAGGTACTGGCGCATGCAGCGAATTCTCGACCCCGCTCAGATTGAAGCCTTCACCACGCAACGCGCGATCCCCAGAGTTCGCCTTCCCGATCCTGCCACCCTCTTTTCCAGCCGCGCACAACGTCTTCGCAAGCTGAGCGAAGGCCATGCCGTGGGTGACTATCTGCGTCTGATGGCGACGCTCGCCGACGCTCAACAGACCGCGCTCGACTTGACGACGCAAGTCGGCGAACGAGACACGAGCGAGCCACGCATGCGGCAGGCGCAAGCTCACGGCATGCCGCTGCTGCAGGCGGATGGGTGGCCTCGCGACGCTCACTGGCGTGTTATTTTGCGTGACTTGACCAAGTCAATTGCCGCGGCACCCGGCTTCCCGGAAGCCGTCGCCGCGGTCTGCCGGCGAATCCAGGCGATGTCCGTGCAGCAGCTGGAGGAGCAGGCCGACTTGCTCCTGATGCCCGCGGCCAATGGCGTCGACCCGCAAGCCGCACCGTTCGTCATGGCCGCCCTTCAGGTCCACTGGGTACGGATGTTGGGCTCGCTCAGCTTCGAGGAAGTTGCCGAGCACGTCGGCGGAATCGACCTGCCCGGAGTTTGCCCCGTCTGCGGAACTCTTCCCGTTGCCAGCATCGTGCGGGCCGACAAGGCCTACCAGGGCTATCGCTATTTGCACTGCGCGCTGTGCGCCACCGAGTGGCACCTCGTGCGCATCAAGTGCAGCCAGTGCGGAACCACCGAGGGCATTCACTATCATTCGATCGAGGGGGGCTCGCCGGCCATCCGCGCCGAAACCTGTGACGGGTGCCGAACCTACCGCAAGATCTTCTACCAGGAGCAGGACACGGAGGTCGAGCCGCTCGCCGATGACCTCGGCAGTCTTGCACTGGATCTCCTCGTGAGCGAAGCGGGCTTTCACCGGGGCAGCGGCAACCCCCTGCTGTGGCAAGCTGCCGAAACGCCAGGCGAGCGTTGAGGCCGCAGGTTTCCTTTGCGAGGCCTTCCATGAAATCCGCTGCCGCCGCCATCCCCTCCATCGACCTTCTCCTCCATCGGCCGGCACTGGAAGCGCTGCTCGCTCATCACGGACGCACTCAGGTCACCTCCGCCCTGCGAGCCCATCTCAGTGACCTGCGTCGCGAGGCGTTGGCCGGCTCGCTCAATCCCGCCTCCCTGGGGGAAGAGCGCGTGGCCGCGGCCCTCGAAGCGAAGCTCGGCGGGGTCGAGCAGCCGCAATTACGCCCCGTGTTCAATCTGACCGGCACCGTGCTGCACACCAATCTCGGTCGTGCGGTTCTACCCGAGGATGCGGTCCGTGCCGTCGTGCGGGCGATGAGCGTTCCGGTCAATCTGGAATACGATCTGGAAACCGGGCGCCGCGGCGAGCGGGACGCGCTCGTGGAGCAGGTGTTATGTGAGCTGACCGGCGCGGAAGCGGCGACCGTCGTGAACAACAACGCGGCCGCCGTCCTGTTGATGCTCAGCGCGCTCGCGGCGAGGCGCGAAGTCATCGTCTCCCGTGGCGAGCTCATCGAGATCGGCGGCTCATTCCGCATTCCCGACATCATGCGGCAGGCCGGCGCGAAACTCGTCGAGGTCGGCACGACCAATCGCACGCACGTGGCGGACTACGCCGGCGCGATCGGGCCGCGCGCCGGGCTTTTGATGAAAGTCCATACCAGCAACTACGTCATCAACGGATTTACGAGCAGCGTGGCGCTCGATGAGCTGGCACTGTTGGGGAGAGCGCACTCCGTGCCCGTCGTGGCAGATCTCGGCAGCGGCTCGCTGGTGGATCTCACAAGGTGGGGATTGCCGAAGGAGCCGACGGTGCGTGAGACGATCACGGCCGGCGCGGATCTGGCCTCCTTCAGCGGGGACAAGCTGCTCGGGGGGCCGCAGGCAGGACTCATCGTCGGCCGGGCGGAGCTGATTGCCAGATTGAAGAAGCATCCTCTGAAACGTGCGTTGCGCGTCGGGAAGCTCACGCTGGCGGCGCTGGAGCCGGTGCTGGCCCTGTATCGCGCACCGGAGTTTCTGGCCGAGCGGCTGACGACCCTGCGGCAGCTCACCCGGCCGGCGGCGCTGATGCGTGCACAAGCCGTGCGCCTGCGGCCGCTCGTCCAGCAGGCGTTGGGAGCGGCGTACGAAGTCTCGGACGCCGCGATGTACAGTCAGATCGGCAGCGGCGCGCTGCCAGTCGACCGTCTCCCGAGTCACGGCCTCGCCATCCGGCCGGCAGGCAGCAAACGGGGCAGCCTGGACCGCCTCGAAACCCGGTTGCGGGCCTTACCCCGACCCGTAGTCGGGCGCATGGCGGAGAAGACGCTCTGGCTGGATCTGCGCTGCCTCGAGCCGGCGGACGAGCCTGAATTCAGCGCGCAATGGAGCGCCCTGGAACAATGATCATCGGCACTGCCGGTCACATCGACCATGGCAAGACCACAGTGGTTCGCGCACTGACGGGTGTCGATACCGATCGGCTGAAGGAGGAGAAAGCCCGAGGCATTTCCATCGAGCTCGGCTATGCCTATACGCCCCTCGCCGGGGGTGATGTGCTCGGGATCGTCGATGTTCCTGGTCACGAGCGTCTCGTGCACACCATGGTTGCGGGCGCCAGTGGGATCGACTTCGCGCTGCTGGTGGTTGCGGCCGATGACGGTGTGATGCCACAGACACGGGAGCATCTGGCCATTCTGCAACTGCTCGGTGTATCGCGCGGTGCCGTCGCGCTGACCAAGACGGATCGCGTCGACAACGAGCGCCTGCAGCAGGTGCAGGCAGAGATCACCGCCACGCTGGCCTCCACGGCGTTCAGGGCAGCTCCACTCTTTCCGCTCAATGCCACGGTGCCGAATGATCCCGGCGTCGAGTCGCTGCGCCGCTATTTGCACGACGCTGCCGCCCGCTTCCCCGTCCGGCTCGATCAGCGGCTATTCCGACTCGCTGTCGATCGCGTGTTTACGCTCAGCGGCCACGGCACCGTCGTCACCGGGACGGTGTTCTCGGGGCAGGTGAGGACGGGTGACACCGTTGCGGTGATGCCCTCCGGCACATCGGTGCGGGTACGGAGCATCCATGCGCAGAATCGTGCCGCCGAGGTTGGCCGCGCCGGTCAACGTTGCGCGCTGAATCTTGCGGGTATCGAGACAAGCGCGGTGTCGCGGGGGAACTGGCTTGCCGACCCGCGGGCGCTTGCGCCCACCACGCGTATCGATGTGCGTTTGAAGCTGCTCCCGGGTAGTGGAGGCAGCTCGAGCACTCGCTCTGGCCCGGTGCGGCTGACTTGGGCACCTCTGCATGTACACCTCGGGACCGCACACCGCGTCGCTCATGTCGTACCCCTGGAGTCGGTGCCTGCGAGCGAGTCGGCACGCGTTCAGCTGGTGTTTGACACACCCATCTGCGCCACACCTGGCGATCGTTTCATCGTGCGCGACGCACGGGCGATACATACCGTGGGAGGCGGGGTGGTGCTTGACCCATTCGCCCCATCACGGAGGCGACGCTCGCCGGAGCGATTGCGCCGACTCGATGCACTCGAGAGCTTGGTTGCAGGCGAAGGGGTCACGCCGCTTCTGGAACAAGCGCCCCAAGGCCTCAAGCTCAGCGAGCTGCTGCAACTGACCTGCCTGGCGCCGGAGCAGGTGCCCCTGCCGCCCGAGGCCGTCACGATAGACTGCGGTCACGAGCGCTTCGTGCTCCACCCCTCTCACTGGTCTGCTCTGCGTGACCGCGCGACGGGCGCGCTTCGTGTTTTTCATGCGCAGGCACCGGACGAGCCGGGCCCGGATGTGGGACGGTTGCGCCGTATCGCTCTCCCTGACCTCTCCGACGCCGTGTGGCGCGCTGTGATTGGCTCGCTCGTGGATGAGCGACTCGTTCTTCGCAGCGGACCCTGGCTGCACCTGCCAGAACATACCGTGGCACTGTCCGCGGACGACCAGGCGCTCGCGCGCAAGTTGCAGCCGATGATCGCCACCGGCCGTTTCGATCCTCCCTGGGTGAGGGATCTCGCGGCCGCCTCCCACGAGCCCGAAGAGCGTGTACGCCAGGTGCTGCGAAAGTCCGTTACCCAGGGCACTGTGTACCAGGTCGTGCGCGATCTCTTCTATGACCGCGAGTGCATCGGCGAGCTTGCAATGATCATCACCCGGCTCGCGCAGCAGCACGGTGCGGTTGACGCCGCTCGCTATCGGGACGCGCTCGGCCTGGGGCGCAAGCGTACTATTCAGATCCTGGAGTTTTTCGACCGGGTCGGGTACACGCGACGCGTGAGGGATTCGCACGTGTTACGGCCCGACAGCGGCTGGACTATGTAGGGCCCAAGGACATCTGGAAGGCACATGCACCCGGTGGTGCGGCTGGGCTTCAAACCCAGGAGGGGGCGTCAGACGCTTCCTGGTAGGTTCGACTCCTGCTGCCTTCCGCCATCGAAGGAGTTTACGATCATGACGTCGGTCCCCTCCTCGCCACGACTCACCTCGCTGTCACATGGTGGCGGGTGCGGCTGCAAAATCGCGCCGGGTGTGCTGGCCGATCTGCTGAAGAACGCTGCTCCGACGCGCGCGTTCACGCAACTCCTGGTCGGCACGGAAACCGCGGACGACGCGGCGGTCTATCGCCTCAACGACACGCAGGCTATCGTCGCCACCACGGACTTCTTCATGCCGATCGTGGACGATCCGTTCGACTTCGGCCGCATTGCCGCGACTAACGCGTTATCGGATGTCTACGCCATGGGGGGCACGCCGATCATGGCGCTCGCCGTAGTCGGCATGCCGATCAAGGTGCTCCCGCCCGATGTGATTCGCGAGATCCTGCGCGGCGGCGAGGCAGTCTGTGCGTCCGCGGAGATTCCGATCGCCGGTGGTCACAGCATCGACTCGGTGGAGCCGATCTACGGCCTGGTTGCGCTCGGTGTCGTCGATCCCTCGCAGGTGAAGCGCAATTCCTCCGCGCACGCGGGCGACGTTCTGGTGCTCGGCAAGCCCCTTGGTGTTGGCATCCTGTCGGCCGCGCTGAAGAAGGGCGAGCTCGATGCGGCGGGTTACCGCGCGATGATAGATCTCACCACACGCCTCAATCGCGTGGGGCCTGACCTCGCCAGACTGCGAGGCGTTCACGCCATGACGGATGTGACGGGATTTGGACTTCTCGGACATCTGCTCGAGATGTGCCGCGGGGCGCGCTTGGCAGCGCACGTGAGAATGTCGGGCGTTCCGCTGCTGGAGAACGTGCTTGCGATGGCCGAAGCTGGCGTGGTCACCGGAGCGTCCGGACGCAACTGGGCCTCCTACGGCTCCGACGTGAGGCTGGCCCCGAACATTACGAGCGCGCAGCAGGCCCTATTATGCGATCCGCAGACTTCGGGCGGGTTGTTGGTTGCGTGCGCGGAGGATGCGGCTGACGATGTGATGACCGCATTCGAGCGCCGCGGCTTCGAGGAAGCGGCGGTGATCGGGAGGATGGTCGAGGGTGCGCCGCGGGTGTCGGTCGAGTAGTAGCAGGGAGCGGGCTGGCGCAGACGCTTCGGGCGAACGGTACCCCTCACGCGCGCAGCGACTTGTAGAAAATCGTCGTCGGGCACGGGCGGCCATCAGGCCACAGTGCATAGTTCGGGATTTCGCCGCAACGCTGCCATCCGTGGCGTGAATACAGGCGCTCGCCATCGCTACCGGTGACGGTGTCCAGCACGAGCAGCGTCTTACCGGCCTCGAGTGCGCTGCGCTCGGCGGCCGCGAGCAGGAAACCACCGACTCCCCGCCGACGCGCGCCGCGATGCACGAGCATCTTCGCGATGTCGCCCCGATGCGGCTGGTTTTCCGGCTGGTTGAGAAGAACCTGCACCGTGCCGACGATCTTACCTGCCGCATCCTCGGCGGCGAGCACTATCCGCTCGCCACGCGCCATGCTCGTCGACATGCTTTGCCAGTAGGCCTCGGCCTTGGCGCGGGGCATCGGCAGCATGAAGCTCACCGAAGCGCCACCCTCGACGCAGTCGATTAGGACATCGCTCAGTCCCTGGATCTCGCGATCACCGAGGGTGCGTACGGCTCGAATAGAAATGCCGCCATTGTGCATGGCGAGACAGTCATCCCCCGCAAGGCGATTCAGTAACCTTGCCGGCGCTCACCTCGCCTGTCAAGTCGTGAGTCAGCGCGGCTGCGCAGGACTCGTGGAAGCCAGGCTGCCGGGGGCTATCGCGAGGGTCGCCGCCGCGCTGATCGGCCCCTGCCCCGGAGCCTGGACCAACACGGCTACGTCCGTCGCGTCTTGCGGCAAGGAGGAAAGCTTGACGCGAAACTCCTGCGCCACTCCTTCCCAGCGACCTAGCTCGCGGACCGCGCGCACAATGTTGTATTCCGCGAGAGTGCGGCCCGCATTCTCTCCGCGGCCGATCGCTGATACTGCCTTGCGCAGATATGGAACCAATATGACATCGCCACGCGGGGCCTGCCCGCGCGAAGTCTGTCCGAGCGGCCCGAGTGTTACCAGCAGTTCTGAGTTGCTCACCGATAACGCAATCGGTACACCTTCCCTGCTTTCCTTCAGCGCCTTACCGATCGCGCCTCGGTCGGAGCCCACGTAGTCGGCGCGGCCGTCGATGACGACCTGCGGCGTGTACACCGTGGATAGGCGCAATGCCTGCGCATAGCTGCGCTGCCTTGCCACCGCCTGGCTCAGGCCAAAGCGATCGCGCCAGCCCAGATCGTCCCAATAGTCCACGTGGAACGCCAAAGCAAGGACGTCGCTGCGCCTGGCCAGCTCCCCAACGTACGCCTCGGCAGGCGGACACGAGTTACAGCCCTCGGAGGTAAACAGCTCGACCACCGCCGGGCGCGGCTCCGCGTGCGCAGCAGGCAGGCCACAGGCGCCAGCGACACAAAGCGCGGCCGCCACACCACGTCGCCCCGGCAGGAACGCCATACAAAGCTCCTATAGCGGTAATGCTCTCGCACAAGGAGACCGGCTCAAGGGGCGGGAAATTGCGCCCCCCCGTGGAGCGTTCCCTATTTGCCGGGCCCCTTGATCGGATGGCGCAAGCCCTGCACCAGATTCCGCAGCTCCCTGGGATCCAACTCGCCGTCATGGTTCTTGTCGGCAAAATCGAACTCGGCCTCCATGAAATGCAGGAACTCCTGTTTGGAAACCTTGCCGTTCTTATCCGTATCCATCAGCTGCAGCAGCCGTATCGTCGGCGAGAGCCCCAATTCGAGCTTCTTATGGCTGTCACCGCCGGCGTCGGCTCCCGGCGGCGCATCGGCCGCCAGGACGCACGCCGCAGCGATGGCCCCGCATGAAAACAACAGGGTAACCGCGATTGCCGGACTCAGTCTCTTGCGCATGATGCTCCCCTCCAGTTCGACAGAACTTCAGCATGGCCCCGTCGAGATCCGTCGTATGACATGACAGTCGCTCCCATGCGCGGCTACGGAATCAGAAGTGGAAAATCAGGTCCGCGGCGAGCATGAATTGATACTTTTTGCCCCCGCCCGGCGTCGCGCTCGGATTGTCGTAGGCATCCCTGTCGAGCGAGTGCTCATAGCGCAACTCAGGCCGCAGCTCGAGGGCGTCGCCGACCCAGTGCGTATAGCCGAGATCGAACTCGACATAGCGCGTCTTGAATCCCGTGCGCTGCCCGCGGGCATCGTTCAGGAAGTCGGTGCGCCACGTGAATATATCGTGCGAGGTGTACTGATAATTGAGGTAGTTGACGATCGCCCATTCGTACGAGTAGCAGAATGCGACGGCGGGGTTGCATTGCGCCCCGGACGGCGCCCCTATGTTGAACTGCGGCGGCGGATAGCGCGCGCCGATCGCCGCGAGCCCCTCCGCATTGTTCACGTTTGGCGTGTGCGCCTCCCACATGTACCAGACTTCCGTGTCCGTGTGCCACCGGCTGTTGATTTTGTGGTACCACGTCATCACCGCGTGCTGCACGTTGTTCCAACGCCAGTTGCCGTCGTTCACGCCGTTCATGCACGGATAGAGCTCGTCGTTGCCCGAGTCGCTCTGCCAGATCACGCAGGCGGCGGGCGTCAGATGGTTCTCATGCGGCTGAAACGGCGCGATGTCGTTGCCGCCGGAAATCTCGCCCTGTATCGACCAGTTCCTGTTGAGCCGGACGGTCGCGACGATGCCGTTCTGCGTGTACGGGTCGTACGTGTACAGAAGCGAATGGCTGTAGGTGATGTTGTTCGGCGCCAGCTGCGCCTCGATATCCGGTATCGAGATGTAGCGGCCGACGCGCACGTTCATGCCGTCGAGGACCTTGGGGAAGTAGAGGTCGATGTAGTACATCACCGGGTCGAACCCGTAGAGCCTTTCCTGCCTCGTGTACTGATAGCTCAGGAGCCCATTGGAAAAGGTGTACTTGTAATCCGTTCCGTACAGTCCTGTGAAGCGGAAGCCCCAGTCGAAATGGTCCTTCTGCACCTCATCCGGCGTTCGCTCCAGGTACAGTGCGAACTGATCGAGCTGCACGGTGTTGGGCGCGTAGGAGTATGCCGCCGGAAAGTTGCCCCCGGTACCGGTGACCTTGTTGAAATGGGTGCTGGAGGTGCTGATGTTGCCGCCAGGCTCGAGCCAGCCATAGATCGTCCAGCGGCTGTCCTTCAGCTTCCTGCCATGCTTGCCGCACCAGAGCGCATCCATGAGCGGGCCGTAGTACATGTTCTCGTAGCCGATGGCCTCCGTTCCTCCCATCGGCCAGGTGGAATACGGCCAGGGCGGTATGCTCTCTGGCGGCTCGGGAACGCGGCTCGGGTCGTATCCGGACGGTGTCGCCGACGTGTCGCTGGGCGCCGGTCCATCCGCGGGAAACAGGTGAGCTTTGTAGCTGTCAGCCAGCCTCTGAAAGAAACCTTCCTTCTCGGAGCCCGGATTGCAGCCTTCGGCAGGGCCGTCGGCGGCGCCGGCCGTCGTCGTCGGCTTGGGCGTCGTGGCCTCCTCCGCATGTACGAGCTGCGCCAGCGCGCTCAGCACGAGAGCTGTCACGCCGCCTGCAAGAACGCGCCGCAAAGCAACGCCCGAGCCTGTCAAATCTGCTTTCGCCATTCTCCATCTCCACTCCCGAGTTACCCGTCAGGGTACGGATGGCGGCGAGGGCGGCCAGACAAAAAGCTGTTAAGAAAACGGCCCGCCGGTGAACGGCCTCGACTTTCCCGCACGGCGCCTGCGGACCGGTGTGCCACTGGCGCGTGAGCGCCACAGCGCGGCGACGAGATACACACAGAAGAATACGCCCAGCACCAGGAACGCGACAGGGATATTGCTCATGGCGGCAGGGTAGCGCTTCCGCGGTGAGCCCGGTGTTAGGAAACCGGAAATGCCAGGCTGCTAGCCTCCGGCAGAGGACCTCCGCAGGCGATCCACAGAAGAGATCACATGATAAAACGTCTCGACCAGGGGCAATGTCATCCCGCTCTGCGCGGCTTTTTGCAGGGCATAGCCGAGCGTCTCGTGGATTTCCAGCGGACGGCCTGCCTCGAGGTCCTGTAGTGAGGACATCCGGTGTCCGGGAGCCCGCGACTCGAACTCGCGCCCCACTCTCATCACCGCCGCCACCGCATCGTCCTCCGAGCGCCCGCAGAGAGTCGCGACGGGGAGCACCGACTCATCGGTGATCTCGATATGCAGCGAGCGGGTCAACCGCCCCATCTCACGGACCAGCCGTGCGAGCACCAGCGCCGAGCCGGGATCGGTCAGGTAGCGCCAGGTGGGCGCCCGCGTGGTCACCGAAAGCGCCATGAGCCCCACCCATGCCGCAAACTTCGACCATTCGAGGCTGCGGATATCCGCGACAGCCGCGGCGCGCACGCCGGAGGAGTCGATGTGACCCGCGATCCTGTGCGCGCGCGTGCTTGCCTCGCCGGACAGCTCGCCCAGCAGGATGTTCACATTGCGGGTGAAGATCACCTCGCCGCCCGGTAACAGCTCCCCGCTCGCGTCCGCCAGGGCCCCGAGGACGCGTTGCTCGCCGAAGGCCTCCGCGAGCAAGTCGTTTTTCAACGGACCGTTTTGAATCGAAAACGCTACATCGATATCGGCGTGCCGCAGGGTCGCCAACGCGTCGGCGGTGCCAGGCGTCTTCATGGCTACGATCAGTACGCCGGCGCTGCGCAGCAGCGCTGCATCGGACACGGTCTCGACCGGCGTCGTAAACTGTGTCAGTCCGCTAATCCGCAGCCCTTCGGTGCGAATTTGTTGCGCCCGGCGCCCGCGCGCCAGCATGATGACCGGATGCCCCGCCCGGGCCAGGTGTGCCCCTAAAATCGAGCCGATGGCGCCGGCGCCGAGCACCGCGAATTCGTATTTCACCGGGACAGTATGCCTTACAGCCGCGAGTATCTGCAGTACGTGCTCGAGCAGCTCATGGCGTTGAGGGGTGTGGTCGCGCGCCGCATGTTCGGCGCCGCCGGCCTTTACCACGACGAGCTGTTCTTCGCCCTGATCGCCGCGGACACGCTCTACTTCAGAGTAAACGACCACAACCGGCCCGATTACGAGGCGCACGGCATGAGCCGCTTTCGGCCCTACGAGGACAAGCCCCATCTCAGCTTCAACTATTACGAGGTGCCGGCGCACGTCCTCGAGGATGCAGACGAGCTGGTCGCCTGGGCGCGCCGGTCGTTGCAAGCGGCCGCTGCCGCAAGCCAGGAAAGGAAACCTCCGAAGCGCAAGACGAAGCCCAACGTGCGGTGACGTCACCAGCGGCGGAAGTTCACCCGCAATCACGCATACATTCGGTTACAGCACCGCCTTTGCGGGTGACGCCGTCCGGCGACGTTGACGGAAACTCGGCCTCAGCAGAAGATGACAAGGTTGTAGCGCGCCCATGCGGCGCGGAGAGTGTGCATGCTGGGAAATCGCTGGCTGGGTGCGAGTGTCATGTTGGTTGCGGCGCTACAGGTCCCCGCGGCGATCTTACCACCACCGGTCGTGGCCGGCGCCTCGCCCGCCCATACGGCGCCGCGTCTGACCGTGTTTGGCATTCCGCAGGCGTTGCCCGGCGCTCAGGGCGCGAAGTTGGACGGCCCCCTGAGGGATCTGGCACAGCGCTATTCGACTCTCGGCACGGCTCACCCGATCCGCCAGCTGCACGAGATCAATCCGGCCGCGCGCTTCCGCCTGTCCACGCCGCTCACGACGCCGCAGGTGCTGATCGATGCCATCACCACCCGCGACCCGCAGGCCCTGAAGGCCTCCTTGCAGCGGCTCGGCCTGCAGGATGCCGCCGTTTATTCCAATGACGTCGGCGGCTGGCTGCCGGTGGACCAACTCGCAAGCGTTGACGCACTCGCCGAGGTGCATTCCGTGCGGGCCGCGATGCCGCGAACGCGCTCGAGCGTGGTTGCCACGCAGGGCGACTTCGCGCAAAAGAGCTCGGTCGTCCGTACGAGCTACCCCTCGTTGAATGGCGCGGGCGTCACGGTCGGTGTGTTGTCGGATAGCTTCAATTGCCTGGCGCAGTACGAGGCCAGCAACAGCGGCGTGCCCGCCTCGGGTTACAACGGCTACGCACCGTTCGGATTCACGGCGACCTATACGACCGATCAACAGCCTTCGACCGGGCAGGCGGCAGCCACGAGCGCCCTGCCTGCCGGGGTGAATTTGCTTGCGGAGGCGGATTGCCTGCACTACGGCGCTCCCGAGCAAACGCCTTTCGCGGACGAAGGGCGCGCGATTCTGCAGATCGTGCATGCCGTGGCGCCGGGAGCGAGCCTGGCTTTCCACACCGCAGTGAACAGCGAAGCCGACTTCGCCAGCGGCATCGAGAAGCTCGCTGCCGCTGGCGCGAAAGTCATCGACGACGACGTCGGCTACCCAGACGAGCCCTTCTTTCAGGACGGGCTCATTGCACAGGCGATCAACACGGTCGCGGCGCAGGGAGTCGTCTACTTCTCCTCGGCCGGAAATGACGGCATCAACTCGTATCAGAACACGGCGCCGAGCTTCGCTGTCGCCGGTACCGGATCGCAGGCGAACGAGAAGCTGCTCAACTTCGATCCGAGCGGCGCGACGACCACGACGTCGCTGCCTTTGAGCATCCCCGCGTTGTCGCCGGGCGATTTCATCTATCTCGTGATCGGCTGGGACCAGCCCTACGTGACAGGCGCGCCGAACAGTGGCGGCGCCACGAGCTCTCTGGATCTGTGCATTGCGGGCGCCGGTGGCGACCTGGTCACGGACAACAATTCCTATCCGAACCCCGTCGCCTGCACCGGGCCGAGCTCACTTGGGAAGGATCCCGTGCAGTTTCTGATCATCGGCAATCCCGCGAGCGCCACCGCCAGGACTGCTGCGGTGAGCGTCACCATCTCCATTGGCCTTGCCGCCGGTCCCGTCCCGGGCAGGCTGAAATTCCTGCTGTCCGGCAACGGTGCTGATGCAAAGATCAACTCCTCCTTCGCTCCCGGCGGTCCCACTATTCAGGGCCATCCCGGTGCAGCCGGGGCCGCCGCGGTCGGCGCGGCGTTTTATTTCCACACCCCGCAGTGCGGCACCATGCCGGCGACACTCGAGGCCTTTTCCTCCGAGGGCGGCGATCCAATCCTGTTCGATGCGTCGGGCAACCGCCTGTCAACGCCGCAGACTCGCCCGAAGCCGGACTTCGTCGGCCCGGACGGCATCAACAACACGATCCTCGGCGGCACGCTGGTGGACTACGGCTTCACGAGCAATACGCTCTCCGCTTCGAGCGCGGCGTGCCAGAACAATGGCACCTTTCCCAATTTCTTCGGGACTTCGGCAGCGGCCCCGCACGCCGCAGCCGCCGCGGCGTTGATGCTGCAGGCGAACCCGTCTCTCACACCGGCGGAGATCATTTCCGCCCTGCGGAGTACCGCTCTCGCGATGACTCCCAGAGCCACCAGCAGCGGCGCGTATGACTATGACGACGGGCACGGCTACATCCAGGTCGATGCCGCGGTCGCGGCGCTTCCGGCCGTAGCGCCTGCAATTTCGCTGAGTCCGACGTCCGTCACCGCCGGCAGCTCTGCCACGCTCACCTGGAACGCCATCAACTCGAGCGGCTGTACCGCGTCGGGTAGCTGGTCAGGAGCGCAGTCCGCAAGCGGTAGTCAGACGGTCACGCCGGCAGCGGCGGGCACCGACACCTACACACTGACTTGCACAGGCACGAACGGGAGTATGAGCAGCTCCGCAATGCTGACCGTCACAGCGAGCTCCAGCGGCGGTCATGGCGGTGGCGCCCTCGACCTGCTCACCCTGCTCTCGTTGGGCGGCGTGTTGCTGGCAAGCAGGAGCTTTCGTGCAACGGCGGGCGGCCCTCCCCCCGTCGCGCCGGGCTAGCGTCCTGCCGCGCCTCGTTCCGGAAAGTCCGATCGTTCCCGCCGCGCGCTCCTATAATGCCGGCCGCCATGACTTCCGTAAGGTGACGTTGAGTTTATGAATCGCCCTTATTTCCCGGCCGGCTTCGCGCTGTGCGCGCTCGTGCTCGCAGGCTCAGGCCTTGTGCAGGCCAAAGAAAAAGAAACGGAGCACGAGAACGCCAAGTCCGCGAGCACGGACGACGAGAAAGAGTCTCCGCGGCATCTCACCGACGAAAGTCAGCTCACGCAGGGCTCGATCACGGTGGGCGGCCGCAAGCTCGTCTATCAGGCCGAGGCCGGCGTTCTGGTCGTTCACCAGAAGGATCCGCTCGACGATGATCCGCCGCCGCAGGGTGAGCAACACGATGCGTCGCATCCGCGGCTGCCCGAGGCCACCATGTCCTACGTCGCTTATTTTGAGGGCGACCATGAGAACCCGCAGCGGCCCCTCACCTTCCTCTTCAACGGGGGCCCCGGCTCCTCCACCGTCTGGCTCCACATGGGAGCCTTCGGTCCGAAGCGTGTACTGACCGCGGATGACTCTCACAGCCCCGCGGCTCCTTACAAGCTGGTCGATAATGAGTACAGCCTGCTCGATGCGAGCGATCTCGTCTTCGTCGACGCGCCGGGCACGGGGTTCAGCCATTTACGCGGTACGGACAAGGAGAAAGCGTTCTACGGGGTCGACGAGGACGCGCACGCCTTCGCGAACTTCATCGTCGAATTCCTCTCGCGGCACGGGCGCTGGAACTCCCCGAAGTATTTGTTCGGCGAGAGCTATGGAACGACACGCGCCTCGGTGCTCGCCTACATACTGCAGAACGAAAAGACTCTCGACCTGAACGGCGTCATTCTTTTGTCGGCGTTCCTCGCCGCCGATGACAGTGCCGACGCACCCCAGTACAACCCGGGCGTCGATCAGCCATACGTCCTCGCTCTGCCCACGTATGCCGCGACCGCCTGGTATCACCACAAGCTGCCGAACCAGCCGCAGTCGCTCGAGCCGTTCCTTGCGGAGGTGGAGCAGTTCGCGTTGGGAGATTATTGGCGCGCGCTCGCGGAGGGCAACAAACTGTCCGCCGAGCGCAAGTCTGCGATTGCGGCGAAGCTGCATGAGTACACCGGTTTACCGGCGCACTACCTGGAACAGGCGGACCTGCGGGTGAACGGCGGCGAATTTGACAAGACCCTGCTCGGCAGCGAGGTCACCACCGGCCGTCTGGACAGCCGTTTCTCCGGTCCCACCCTCGATCCGATGAGCAAGGAAGCCGAATACGACCCGCAGTCCGCAGCGATCTCCTCGGCGTACGTCTCAGCGTTCAACGACTACGTGCGCAGGACGCTCAAGTTCGGTGATCGCAAGATCTACAAGGCGGAAGCAGACCTGGAGAGGCAGTGGGACTTCCTCCACCAGCCGCCGGGGGCAAACATGAAGGTCCCGCAGAGCATGAATGTCATGCCCGACCTGGCGGCGGCCATGAAACAGAATCCCAACCTGAAAGTGCAGCTGGACGGCGGCTACTTCGATCTCGCGACGCCGTTCTTCGCCGCATTGTGGGAGCTGCAGCATCTTCCGCTGCAGCAATCGCTGATGGCTAACACGGAAACGCACTTCTACACGTCCGGCCACATGGTATATGCCCACGAGCCGGACCTGAAGAACCTGCACGACAACGTGGCGGCCTTCATAACGAAGACTCACCACTAACCGATAGCGATAGGATTCGGTCTCAGACCGCAGCCATAACGGGCACCACCGTCAGGTGCCAGAGCGAGGCGCGTCCACACGGACGCGCCTCGGGAGCAAAGGCTCAGGTCCAGTCGTCGCCGCCGCCACCGCCGCCGCTGTCGCCGCCGAACGAGCTCCCGCCATCATCCCAGGAGCTTCCATCGGATACGCCGAAGTCGTTTCCGCCCATGTTGGGGTTGTCATCCGGCGGTGGGACGTATCCCGGAGGCGGCGGGCCCTCTACGCGATTGCCGTCCTTGTCGATCCAGTGGTGCACCAGTTCCTCGCCAGCGGCGACACCAGCGCCCAGAGCCAGGCCGCTTGCAAGGCCGCCCACAATGCCGGAGCCCATTCCGCCACCGCCCATGGGGGGGCCGTACCCACCTGGGCCGTAACCAGCCGGGCCACCGTACCCGCCGCCGGGCCCGCCGGCAGGAGGCACACCGCCCGGATACTGCGGGTAGCCGCCGTACCTCGGGGGACTACGCCGGCTCAGCAGCGCCCAGACGATGACCACACCGGCAACGACCAAGAGGACGATTCCCCAAGGAAACGAGGAGCGATGCTCCTCAGCCCGCGTAGAGGGATACGTGCGGTAGCCGCCGGTTGTGCTGCTGCTACCCCGGGCCAGCTCCCTTTGCAGAGCCGCCAGAGCTTCCGGTTTCGCAAACGAGCCGCTGGGGTCCAGCCGCTGCGCCGTGGCCAGCTCCGCCCGTGCCCGCGGGAAATTCGCTGCCCGGGCAGAGAGTTCCGCCTCGACGTAGTGCGCCTTGGCGCTATTGGGATGGTCACGCAGCACCTGGTTCATCAGCTGCTGCGCCTGGTCGAGATGGCCAGCCCGGGCCGCCTCGTATACCTGGTCCACGGTCGGGTCTGCGGCCAGCACCGGGCCGGCGCAGGCCAGTGCCACCACCAGGACCAAAGGAGCTGTCATCCGCTTGAGCATTAACATGACTTTGCCTCAATCTGAAGCCAGGGATTCCGACCTATAGATGCGGGCACGGCCGCTGTCCACAAGGGCTATCCGGGAGCGCCGCCGGCCGGGTCCCGGCGCACGAAATCGATGAAACCGCTGGCCGGGTCCGTGTGCACCAGCTCGACCCAGACCCGATCGCCCACATCGAGTCCCTCGAATCCTCTAACGACTCTCCCTTCCGCCAGGGGTTCCTGGATACGCACCCAAGTGCCCTTCGGCGACGAGCCCGTGACGATCGCATCGAAACGCTGGCCGACCCTCGGCGCAAGCAGCAGGGCCGCCGCGGATTTGCGCACCGAGCGCTCCACCTTGTCCGCATTGGCCTGCTGGTCGGTGCAATGCTTCGCGAGCGCGCCCAGCTCGTCCACCGTGTACGGCAGTTTAGCGCGCTCCAGAGCCGCCTTGAGCAACCGATGCGTGATGAGATCGGGGAAGCGACGGTTTGGCGCGGTGGAGTGGGTGTAGTCGCTCACCGCCAGCCCGAAATGCTCCGGTGCCGGCTGTCCGGGTTGCTTGAGCGCGTATTCGCCCCGGCCGAGCAGCTTGACGATGCTGAGGGACAGATCGGGAAACCGCGCCGGCTCGGCCTCACGGCGCTTTGCGAGGAATGCGTTCAGCGCAACGGCGTCGGGCGTCTCGGGCAGGTGCTCGCCCGTCTGCAACGCGAGGGCAACGATGCGACTCCAGCGCTCCGGTGCGCGCAGGATGCGGCGAATTGAGGGAAGACCTTTGCTCTCGAGAAACCTCGCGGCCACGCCGTTCGCGGCGACCATGAAATCCTCGATGAGCTCCTTGGCGCGGTTGCGCTCGTCCGGGCGCAGATCACTCAACACCCCCCGCTCGAACACGGCCCGCGCCTCGATGGTCTCCAGCGTGAGCGAGCCGTGCTCGCGCCGCACGCGTTTCAGGGTCTGCGCCACCTGATCCTGGATACGGATCTGCTGGTCCATTCCCGGGACCGCGGCCAGCCGTGCCGGCGCCGGCGCGGTGCCGTCCAGCCAGGCCGCGACACTGTTGTATGCGAGCTTGGCTCGATTGCGCACCACCGCGCGATAAATGTCGGAGCCGGTCAACGCGCCGCCTGCATCGATCGTCATCTCGATCACCATGGCCGCGCGCTCCTGCCCATCCGCGAGGGAAGTCAGGTTAGTCGACAGCTTCTCGGGCAGCATCGGAAAAATCTGTGCTGTGGTGTACACGGACGTCGTGTTGGTGCGGGCATGGTCGTCCAGGGGGGAGCCGATCTTCACCGTGGCGTCGACGTCGGCGATGGCTACGAGAATCTTCACCGCTCCCCCGGCGAGCGGCTCCGCTACCGAGAGCTGGTCCAGGTCCTGCGAGTCGTCGTTGTCGATCGAGGCCCAGAGGAGCCCGCGCAGGTCGCGGACTGCGGGTCCGGCGGGCGTCGCCGGCTGCGTGATCGAATTCGCCTGCGCCACGGCAGCCGCCGGGAAATCCGGTACCAACCCACGCTCGAGCATCGCTCGTCGCGCGATGCGTTGCAGGTCGTCCATGCAGCCCTCGGCCTCTATTTCGCAGGCGCGTAGAAGTAGTAATCGGCAGTGTAGCTGCTGCGCGCCTCGGTGTTGACTTTGGCAGCATCGCATTCGGTTGCAGCCGGCGGCTGTCCGCCCTTGGTGTGCAACCGCTGGATGCTCGTCACCCGGGCGAACAACCCGTCACCCGAATGGTCCGTCGCGGTCACCAACAGCCAGGGAATGGACTTCGGCTCGGGCGAATCCTGGTGGGCGATCGCCTTGCCCTTCACTTCGCTGCCGTCACTGTATTTCCAGGATGGGCCGGCGAAATGATGTCCGATGACCGCGCCCTTGCGATCGTGGAGATCCGCGTCGGGCGCCTTGAGTGTCCACTGCGGCCTCCCGTCCGCGCCGGCGGCGCAGGTGTAGATCTGCCATCCCGTCGCATGGGCCCGGAGGATGATTTTCTCCCCTTCGGGCGCGCGCAGGCTCGCGGGGATGGGCGCGCCAGGTGAGGAATATTCCTGGGCCGCTGCAGGGAACGATTGGGCCAGCGCGGCGCACCCGAGGGCCGCCGCAATGTAGAGGATGTGTAGCTTCACGAGGCAAGTCTATCATTGTGAACATGACGATGCGGAGTCATAGGCGTTGCGCTGGCCCATGGCTCGCCAGCATTCCAAGAACGTAGCTCTTAGCCTCCCGGCAGGCCTCGGCAAGCGACCGCCCGGATGCCAACCCCGCCGCGATCGCCGAAGCGAGCGCGCACCCGGTCCCCCTGCTCGATGCGTCAACACGCCGTGACGCAATCCTTTCCACGGCGACGACTCCGTCGGCGCTACGGATCAGCAGATCCACAGCATCCTCGCCGTGGCCGTGTCCGGCCTTGAGCAAGATCGCCCGGCTTCCAAAGCCGAGCAGCCGGCCGCCCTGCCGAATCAATCCGGCCTCATCGCTTGCCGCCGCCTCACCCAACAGCGCAGCCGCCTCCGGCAGATTCGGGGTAACGAGCGCCGCCAGCGGAAATAACCGTTCCATGAGCGCCGTACGCCCCTCCGCATCGAGCAAAACCCCGCCCGAAGAGGACACCAACACGGGATCCACCACGATCGGGATCGCTCTACTTCCACCGGCCATACCATTGACAGCAGTCAGACCCTCAACAACCGCCTCGACCGTGGCGCGCGTCCCGAGCATCCCTATTTTTACCGCCCCGACGTGCCGCGTCTCGACGGCCGCGCGAATCTGCGCGCGAACGATTTCGGGTGGGACATGATGGACAGCGGTGACACGCGCGTCCGACTGCGCCGTCACCGCCGTGACGACACAAAGCGCGTCCACAGAAAAGTCGGTGAGAACCCGAACGTCGCGAGTGAGCCCCGCGCCACCGCTCGAATCGCTCGCAGCGACCACGAGAACGGCGGGGGTGCCGCCTCGCGCATCACTCATGGCGGCCCCTGCGCCTCTCACTCGCCAAACGCGATGAGCGCCAGATTCGCACGCCCCTGTTTCTGCAACGCCCGCGCCGCCCGCCACGCACGCACTCCCGTGCGGCAACAAAGCACAATCCGCGGCGCGGCGGGCAACTCCCTGCCGGCACTCCCCTCCACCGCATCCACATCGATGCGCAAAGCCGCCGCGATGGGCGACACGGGGGCCTCCGCAAGGCTGCGCAAATCGATCACCAGATCCGTGCTATCCACCTGATCGGCCGCAATGAACGGCAATACCGCCCCACTCGGCTCTCGCGCACCGGCGAACGAGAATCCTCCAAACCGCAACGTCCGAAAATCAACGGTGACCAGCTGCCCCAGCACGGCAGGTTGCAGCTCGAGCAACAACGAGATAACCATGTGGGCCTGCAACGTCCCCATGACCCCAACGGCCGTGCCAAGCACGCCCGCCGTGGCACAAGACCCCGCCTGGCGCGGCATCTCCGGGAACACCGCCCGGTAGCTGGGTGCCCCACCGCAAAACCCGCCAACATAACCTGACAGGCCCAGTACGGAAGCGCTTATCAGTGGCTTGCCGGCGCGCTGACACTCATCGCTCACGATGTATGTCACCGCAAAACTGTCAGCCGCATCGACGACGAGGTCCACCGTCGCGACCAGGCGAGCCGCGTTGACCGGCGTCAGCCGCTCGCAGACCGCCTCGACCCGCACCTCGGGGTTGGCGCCAAGCAATGCTTCACGCGCAGCCTGTGCCTTCAGAGTCCCGACATCGCTCATGCGGTAGATCGGCTGCCGATGAAGGTTCGATTCCTCGACCCGATCGTGGTCGACGATCACGAGCCGCCCCACCCCGGCCGCGCACAGGTACTGCAGAACAGCGGAGCCGAGCCCGCCCGCACCGACCATCAGCACGCTCGCGCCCCGCAGGCGCGCCTGCCCCGCCGTGCCCACCTCAGGTAGAACTGTCTGCCGGGAGTAACGATCGCTCATGCGCGCCTCACTCGTACCGACTCGCGGTGGCCAGCCATTCCCTGGCGCGCATTTCCGGGTTCGGGTTGCTGACGATGTCGTTGACGACAGCGGCCACATCCGCCCCGGCATCGAACACTCCCGGCAAGCGTTCCACCGTGAGCCCGCCAATCGCCACGAGCGCAGTGTCGCCGATCCGGCGCTTCCACTCGGCGATGCGCTGCAGGCCCTGCGGAGACCACGGCATGACCTTGAGCACAGTCGGATAGATCGGCCCAAGAGCGACGTAGTCCGGCGTTAGCGCAAGCGCTCGCGCAAGCTCGAGATGACTGTGCGTACTGACCCCGATCCTGGCACCCGCCTTGCGCAGTGCCGCCACATCCGCCGTATCCAGATCTCCCTGGCCGAGGTGCACGAAGTCACACCCTTCCGCCATCGCGAGCAGCCAGTAGTCATTGACAATGAGCTGCGCGCCGGCGCGCGCGCAAAGCCCCTTCGCTTCCCGGATCTCTGCGCGCAGCTCTGCCGCGGGCCGCTCCTTGATGCGCAGCTGCACCAGACGCACGCCAACTGACAACATCCGCCCAACCCATGCTGCGCTGTCGACGATCGGATAAACGCGCGGCAGCTTCATCGCAGAAATGCAGTCCCGATGACCGGTGTCGAAGGAGCCGCCAGGTCGCGCGGCTCCATCGGGCCGGCCGCGCGGGCCGCAGAGCCCGCCTCGACCGCCTGCGCAAAGGCCGCTGCCATCCGAACCGGATCGGCTGCTTGCGCGACCGCAGTGTTGATGAGCACGGCATCGAAGCCGAGCTCCATGGCCTGCGCCGCATGCGATGGCACTCCGATGCCCGCATCGATCACCAGCGGCACATCCGGAAAGTGCGCGCGCAACGCCTGCAGGCCGAAGAGATTATTCAGCCCGCGCCCCGAGCCGATCGGCGCGCCCCAGGGCATCAACACACGACAGCCGGCGTGCAACAGCTTGTCCGCCACCACGAGATCCTCCGTCGTGTACGGGAATACCTCGAATCCGTCCGCCGCGAGAATCCGCGCCGCCTCGACGAGCCCGAACACGTCGGGCTGCAGGGTGTCGTCCTCGCCGATTACTTCGAGCTTGATCCAGGAAGTGCCGAACACCTCGCGCGCCATTTGCGCGGTGGTCACGGCTTCCTTCACGGAATGGCACCCGGCGGTGTTGGGAAGAACACGCACGCCCAGCTCGCGAATGATCGACCAGAAGCCCTGCCCCGCACGCTCCCCGCTCGATTCACGGCGCAGCGACACTGTCACAACCTGGGCGCGCGATGCCTTCACCGCCTCGGTCAATACCGCCGGTGATGGATAACGTGAGGTCCCGAGCAGCAGTCTCGAGCGCAACTCTGTGCCGTACACCTGCAACATCAGCCCCCCTGCATCGGCGCAAGTATCTCGAGCCGGTCACCATCGGCGAGGCGGGCTTCGGGGCGCGCTCCGGCGGGCACGAACTCGCCGTTCAGAGCCGTCGCAACCACCGCCTCGGCATACCCGAGCTCGTGCAAGGCGCCCGCCAGATCGACGGCAGCAGTATTACGCCAGTTGCCGTTCACGAGGATCTTCATCCTGCACCTCTGGAAAATGACGCTCCTCCAATAAAATCCCGGCGACCCGGCGCGCGAGAGCCGGCGCCAGCAGGAAGCCGTGCCGGAACAGCCCATTCACATGGACAGTCTCACCGCACCAGCGGATTCGCGGCAGATTGTCGGGAAATGCCGGCCGCACTCCCGTGCCGATCTCGACGATCTCGGCCTCGCCGAAAGCGGGGTGCAGCGCGTAGGCGGCACTCAGCAGCTCGAGCATCGAGCGGGCGGAGATCCGCGTCGGCTCATCGCTTTCGATCATGGTCGCGCCGACCATGAACAAGCCAGCGGCGCGCGGCACGATGTAAAGCGGAATCCGCGGATGTAACACGCGGACCGGGCGTGACAGCGCGATGTCGCGCAAACGGAGCAACAGCATCTCCCCTTTCACGCCGCGAAGATCCGTAAGAACCTCGCGAGCGGCGAGGCCCGTGCAATCCACGACCTGGCGCTGGCTCGAGGGCGCACCCCAACAGGCAGGCGCGGTCATCGCGCCCGCAACACCGAACCGGATCGGCACTCCGAGCTCTCCCAGGCGCTTGGCCAGGGCGCTCAATGCAGCACGCGGATCGAGATGTCCCTCCTCCCTGAAGAAGAGAGCCTTGTTGAAACGGTCCCCCAGGTCGGGCTCCAGGGCGGCGATCGCCTCGCCATCGAGCCATTCGAACTGTTCGGTGCGGCGGCCGAAGCTTGCCAGCTCGCCCGTGTCGCGGCTGTGGGCGATGACCAGGCTGCCGTTCACCACGGTGTCGGGCAGCCGCTCACGCCACCATGCAATGCTTTCAGTCCCAAGCTTGGCGATGAGAGGCTCAGCGCTCTCCAGCTCGCACCAGGGAGCCAGCATGCCGCCGGCATACCAGGAGCAGCTCGAGGAGCCGAGCTTCTCGCCGCGCTCGAGGACTTCGACCTCGGCGCCCCGCTCCGCAAGCTCCACGGCGCAGCACAGGCCTGCCACGCCGGCGCCGATGACGGTGACCTGCATGGCTCAGCTGTTCTCCGCCTTGGGAACGTAAAGCTCGCCGCCCACCGCGCGAAACCTCTCCGACATCTCGCGCATGCCCTGCTGCCTGGCTTCGGCACGCACCTCGTGCGAGATGCGCATCGAGCAGAACTTGGGGCCGCACATGGAGCAGAAGTGCGCCACCTTGTGAGCCTCCTTCGGCAGGGTCTGGTCGTGGAAGGCACACGCGGTGTCAGGATCGAGGGACAGGTTGAATTGATCCTCCCAGCGGAAATCGAAGCGCGCCCGCGATACGGCATCATCACGGTCGCGCGCGCCCGGATGGCCCTTGGCGAGATCAGCCGCGTGAGCTGCGATCTTGTAGGTGATCACCCCGACCTTGACGTCGTTGCGATCGGGCAGCCCAAGGTGCTCCTTGGGCGTGACGTAGCAGAGCATGGCGGTGCCAAACCAGCCGATCATGGCCGCCCCGATCGCCGAGGTGATGTGGTCGTAGCCGGGCGCGATATCGGTCGTCAGGGGGCCCAGGGTATAGAACGGTGCCTCGCCGCAATGGGCGAGCTGCTTGTCCATGTTCTCCTTGATCTTGTGCATCGGCACATGTCCCGGACCCTCGATCATCACCTGGCAATCGTGCTTCCAGGCGATCTGCGTCAACTCTCCGAGGGTCTCGAGCTCCGCGAACTGGGCCGCGTCGTTCGCGTCGGCGATCGAGCCGGGACGCAGGCCGTCGCCGAGCGAGAAGCTGACGTCGTACGCGCGGCAGATCTGGCAGATCTCCTCGAAATGCTCATAGAGGAAGCTTTCCTGGTGGTGGGCCAGACACCACTTCGCCATGATCGAGCCGCCGCGCGAGACGATGCCGGTGACGCGGTTGGCGGTGAG
>CAZDTG010000001.1:0-129365 GCA_964508005.1 uncultured Steroidobacteraceae bacterium | reverse complement strand
GAGGAGAGCGAGCCATGAAGATCAAACGACGCGGATCGGCTGCCTGGAAGGGCGGACTCAAGGACGGCAGGGGCAGCATCACGACCGAAAGCGGCGCGCTGCAGGCGTACCCCTACGGGTTCGCGAGCCGCTTCGAAGGACAGCGCGGCACCAATCCCGAGGAGCTCATCGCCGCCGCCCATGCGGGCTGCTTCACCATGGCGCTATCGCTCATCCTGGGCGAGGCCAAACTGGTGGCCGAGCAGATGGATACCTCCGCGGAGGTCACCCTCGAGCAGGTCGAGGGCGGCTTCGCCATCACCGCGGTGCACCTCACCTTGAAGGCGAAGGTTCCGGGCACGAACCAGGCGACGTTCGAACAGCTGGCCGGCAAGGCGAAGGCGGGCTGCCCCGTCTCCAAGCTCCTCAAGGCGGAGATCACCTTGGATGCCACGCTGTTGAACTGACTGGCTCGGGCTGTGGCGTGCCGGGACTCGCGCGAGTGCCCGGCCGCCCTTGCGAACGCTCACGCGCCGCCGGACCGCTCCTCGTTCAGGAACTTCTCGCAGGCGCCGGGCAGTGCGAACGAGGCCACCCGGCGGCCCTATGGTATTTTGGCCCGGTCAGCGCCAAAGTAGCGCGGGGCGGGCGTGCGTCGGTCAGACAGGCCCCTGGTGCGCGGGGGCTTTCAACAGTGCCCGCAGCTTCGCCAGATCGTCGCACCGGGTCCCCATATCGGCCCGCCGCGCCGCGACGCGCAGGTCGCGAAGCGTCTCGAGGGAGCGCAGCAACACCGGCAGTGGCGGACCGCTCGCCGTAATCCCCTCCAGGTCCTGCTCGACGAGCTTGCCCGCGGGCTGTTCGATGAAGCGCTTCACCAGCATGTCGTGATGCTGGGTGGCCGTGCGCGCGAACAGGTCGCATACCTCGAGAAAGGAGCGCGCGTTCTGCTGGAACCAGCGGGCATCGCGGTGTGCGCCCGCCACCGCCAGGAGCTCATCCAGAAGGCTCCTGTAGCTCATGCACTCGCGCAGCCGCGCCTGGTCCTGCGGCAGCATGAACAACATCTTGTCCACGAGCAGCTGCGCGTAGTACGGATCGTTCGCCCGGCATAAGCCGAGCAACAGATCGATCTCGTTGATCCCCGAGAAGTCGCCGGCATTGGCACCGCGATATTCCTGCCGCCCGATGCGGTACGGCTTGTAGTAAGGCCGCACGCAATAGAAGAACCGCGCCACGTCGAGTTGCGTGAACAACCGGTCGTTGCTGCGGATCGCATCCTCCAGAGCACGCTTCGCCGCCTCGAACAGCACATCGTTCACCGGACTGGAAATTCCCAGCGGCACGATGCGCATGAGCGCATCCGCGGCGCGCTGAAAGGCCAGAATGCCGCGCGTATTCTCATCGATGAACAGGAACTCGTCGGCGAGCGACGTGAAGCTCTTGCGGACTCCGCCCAACGCCATGTTATGAGTGGTGAGGTGTGCGGTCGCGAAGCGGGGGACCATTCCCAACGACGCCCCTACGTGCATCGCAAGGGAGGAGGCCTCAGGGAAGGGCGAGCGCTCCTCGCGTGCCGGGTTGGTGAGCTCGTGGCGCCGCAGTGCCCCCAGATACAGGCCAACGTTGCCCAGGACTCCGAAAGCGCTGGAAAAGCCATCGCCCGTGTTGCCCTCCTGCAGCAGCCCGACGATGTGCGTCCGTCCCTCATCGCGCAGCCGCTCCTTCAGCGGATCGCCGACGCCGATGACCCGCGCGCGGTCGCGCTGCGCGAAATAGAGGGTCTCGAGCTCCGTGTTGATCTCGACGAACGACGTTCGAATCCACTGATCGAAAGCTTCGGCTCTCTTCCTCATATCCGCCTCGCGCCGCCCGGCTGTGACCAATTACTTTGGACCTAAAGTATTGTAGCCTGTTTTGCCGCGCCTCTTGAATGCCCCCCGGCAAGACTTCATCCTCGCACCTGCCGCACCCAGGCGGACACACCGGAAAGGCCGTGACCCTCGACGCACACGCTCCCGTCCCGCCGATTGTCGTGCTGACGACCGGCGGCACGATCGACAAGACTTACTTCGACGCCTTGAGCCAGTACCAGATCGGCGAATCGGTCGTGCAGAGACTGCTCGAAGTCGGCCGCGTCACCTATCCCTTCCGCATCGTCGAAGCCTTGCGCAAGGATAGCCTGGACCTCACCCCTGCGGACCGCGAGATTCTGCGGGCCCGGGTGGCCGAGCTCACCACGACCCGCGTCGTGATCACTCATGGCACCGATACGATGACGGAAACCGCCCGCGTGCTCGCCGGCCTGGGCGACAAGACGATCGTGTTCACCGGCGCGCTGTCACCCGCCCGCTTCTCGGAGAGCGACGCCGCCTTCAATCTGGGCATGGCCTTCGCTGCCGTGCAGATCGCCGCTCCGGGCGTCTACATCACCATGAGCGGCCAGGTATTCCGCGCCGACCAGGTACGCAAGGACCGGGAAGCGGGGCGCTTCGTGCCGCTCACGTAATCGACAACACGACACCGCCGTCCACCCGGATCGGGGCACCGGTAATCGCGGACGCCTCGCGCGAGCAGACGAACGCAACCACATCAGCCACCTCATCCGGCTCGATGAAGCGCTTCAGCAACGATGTGGGCCGGGCGTGCTCGAAAAAGCTCTGTTCGATCTCCGCGACCGTCTTTCCCTGGGCGCGGGCCAGGTTGTTGAGGAAGCCGCCCACACCCTCCGACAGGGTCGGGCCGGGCAGCACCGAGTTCACGGTCACACCCGTCTGCTTGAGGGCTTGAGCGAAACCGCGCGCCACGGACAGCTGCGCGGTCTTGCTCGTGCCGTAATGAATCATCTCCGTCGGGATCTGAATCCCCGACTCCGAGGAGATGAAGACGATCCGGCCGAACCCCTTCTCGCGCATGCGCGGCGCCAGGGCGCGCGTGAGGCGCACACCGCTCAGCACGTTGGTATCGAAGGCCTTGCGCCACTCGTCATCGCTGATCTCGAAGGCGTCCTTCGGCTCGAACCAGCCGGCGTTGTTGACGAGAATGTCGACTTCACCCGCCGCAGCCAGCACTGCGGCGCTGCCCTGCGCGGTCGCAACATCGCCGGGAGCCGCGTGAAAGCGCGCGCTGGGCGCCTTGGCCTGCAGCGCTGCAATTGCCTGCGTCACGCGCTCCGCGGTGCGCCCATTGACGATCACCTCGGCGCCGTTCTGGGCAAGCCGCGCGGCGATCGCCGCGCCAATGCCGGCGGTCGATCCGGTTACCAGGGCGCGCAGTCCTTTGAGATCGATTGGCATGAATCACCTTTGCTGGTTCGCAGTGCGGACAGGGGGAGGGGAAGCGTGCGCTAAAGTATTCCGCGCTCGAAGTCGAAAAGGTAGTACTGATGATGCGGCACGGCGCTTGCCGCCTTCGCATCCAGGCAGCGCTGGGGGAGAACGGCCGTGGACATGAACGATCAGGATGAAAGCCGCAATGTCGAGGACGTGCGGGGCTCGGGCGGTGGCGGCTTCCGGCCCGTTCATGGACTGAGCCTCGGCACCATCGTCGTGGCTCTCATCGCCGGCTGGGTGTTCGGAGTGAACCCGCTGCAGTTGCTCGGATTGCTGAGCGGCGGCACGCCGAGCGTGCAAACAGCGCCCGCGCCGCAGGGCGTTCCCGCGGACGCCAGCGATCCTAACGTGAAATTCGTGTCGCAGGTGCTGGGCAGCACCGAGCAGGTGTGGACCGATGTGTTCCAGGCCACGGGCCGCAGGTATGAGGATCCCAAGCTGCGCCTGTTTCGCGACAGCTATCCGACCGCATGCGGGCTCGGCGAGGCGGCGGCGGGACCGTTTTACTGCCCGCAAGACCGCATCGTTTACCTCGATCTGAGCTTCTTCGACCTCATGACCCAGCAGCTCGGCGCGCCAGGGCAATTCGCTCACGCCTACGTGATCGGCCACGAAGTGGGCCATCACGTGCAGAACCTCCTCGGCATTCTCGACAGGGTGGATGCGATGCGCTCACGCAGCAGCGAGGCCGATTCCAACGCCCTCAGCGTGAAACTCGAGCTGCAGGCGGATTGCCTCGCCGGTGTCTGGGCCACGCGGGCGCAGCAGGAACACGGCTGGCGCTTCGAGCAGGGTGATGTCGAAACGGCAGTCAACGCAGCCTCGCAGATCGGCGATGACACCCTGCAGCGCAAGTCGCGCGGCACGGTCGTGCCGGAATCGTTCACTCACGGCACGAGCCAGCAACGCGTCGCGTGGCTCCGCAAGGGCATCAACACAGGCGACCTCAACGCCTGCGATACGTTTGGCGAAGGCCAGGTCGCGCCGGCTAATCTGGCTGCTCCGTGACCGGCGGGCGCCAACTTTCGCCAGACGCGTCCTGAGGACAGACGCTTACCGCCGTGCGGGCTCCCGGTGGAATACCTTCCGCAGCTCCACCTTCGCCTGATTCAACACCCGGCGCCGCGAGGCCGACAGATTTCTGCCCGCGCGGTTGATCTCGAAGTTGAGCATGGACATCGCGGACCGGAACGGCGTTGACTTGCGGCGCTGACTCGCCTCCGCCGAACGCTTCAGCGACAGTGCCACCTGCATCGGGCTGCGCGCCTTGAAAACTCCGTTCTCGAGATCCAACGCGTCGCTCCGCGCCATCACGCCCGCGGACCACTTGCGAGTGGACTGCGCGTTCCCAGCCGTGCGCTCAGCGGCCGACCCTGCGCGCTTGCCCGTGGCCGCCCGCCTGCCCGTTGCCGCGCGCCCGGTTGTCCCTCCGCGCCTGCCCGTGGTCGCCCGCTTGCCTGTCGATTCACGCCCGCCGGCGGCTGCGCGTTTCGCTGTTGCCGCGCGCCCACCGCTCGCTCCGCGCCTACCTCCTCCGCGCCTGCTCCCCGCACGCCCGCTCGTCGCCGCGCGTCTGCCAGCCCCTGCTCTCGTCTGCCTGGTCGCCATCGTCAACTCTCCCGCCCTTTGGCCCATGCCGCGAATTCCTCGAACTCGATGGCGCCGTCGCGGTTGGTATCGATCTCGTCGAAACCGATCTGACACTCCGCCGCGCTCATGTTCTCGTCCACGCTGCGCATGAAGCGGATGAACTCCCCGAGCGTGAGCCGGCCATCGTGATTGAGATCGTTGAAATCAAAATCCTCGCGCAGCCGCCCATCCTCTTCCGCTCCCGGACGGACGTAGTCGAGGGTCGTTCGATCGCGCGTCTTCTCACGCATGCGAGCGCATCTCACGTGTCCGAGCCGCCTTGCGTGCAGCAGCCGAACGCTCCGCAGGACCCTTGGTGCGGGATGCTCTGCGCGCTGACGCGGACCGCTGAGTCCTGGAACGCCGGCCGGCGGCCGTACGAGCCTGCTTTGCAAGCGCGCTTGGAGAAGCAGCGGCGCGCCCCTCTCTCTTCAGGGCGTTCGTCGTGGCACGGGATCGCTTGGCGGAAGACTTCGCGCGAGCCGGCGCACCGTGTCCCCGTGCGTAAGCGCGGGCTGCACTCTTGCGTGTCTTCTCCGATGTCGTTCCTTTGCCCGGCGGCTTCAAGTCGACGCCGGCGCGGCGCGCCTTCGACAATCCAATTGCGATAGCCTGCTTGGTCGAGCGCGCGCCGTGCTTACCCTGACGGATGTGTTCCATTTCCTCGCGCACGAACTCGCCGGCTTGAGTGCTTGCCGCCTTCCCCGCGCGTTTGTCTTTGCGCGCCCGCTCGATCGTCTGCTGTTCTGGCATGTGAATTCTCCCGTGATGCGGCACGCGGTAAGTGCCGCCAGCCGCAACCTAATGGGGAATTCGTCTGAAGTCTGTCGTTCGATCGCCGCAGCCGTGTGTCAGAAGCTGCCTACACGATAACGCTGGAGCGTCACCAATGCCCAACCGGCGTTCAGGCCAGGTCGCGGCCAAAGCGGTCTTGCCCTTGTGACCCACAGCCGGACGCAGCGCCATGGAGCGGGAGGTTAGCGCTCCTGGAACGAATAGCCCAGCGTCACGCCCACGGTACGCGGCTGGGACACCACGGCCTGATAGCGATTCCCGAAAATCGCCGGATCGGTATAAGAGCTGATGCCCAGATTGTTCGTGATGTTATTCACGTAGACCGAAGCCAGCCAGTGCGTCCGTGAAAAGGTAATGCGCGAATCCACCAGGGTGTAGCCCGGTACCGTGGGCGCTGTCGCCGACAGCGCCGGAACGACCCTGCTCTGATAGTGCGCATTCGCCGCGAATTCCAGCTCGCCGCCCGCGAGCGCGACGTGTCCATACTCGATAGCGAGGGCCGCGCTGTTCTTCGGGGTACCGGGCAGCGGCGCGCCTACCGCGGGAGCGGGCACCGCGGTGTTGGGATAGGAAAAGAGTGGGCTGATGCTCTTCAGCCTCGTCTGATCGTACGTATAGCTCAACTGCGCAGACCAATGCCGCGTCAGGCTCGTATTGATCTCCAGCTCGACTCCGCGGCTCTGGGCATCGCCGATGTTGAGGGCTGCGGGGAGCACGAGGGGCGTCAGCTGCACGCCTTCCTGGATGTTGTGCCATTCCATGTCGTAGATCGCCGCGGAATAGCTGAGCCGCCCGCCCAGGGTTCCCTTGGCGCCGACCTCGTAGTTGTCGACCTTGTCGGGGGCCAGCTTGTTGAGCGCAGCCGGTGTGACATAGGGAGAGATGGTCTGGCCGTTGACCGTGACGGCTACCGGTTCCGTGGGCGGCAGAGCGTTGACTCCGCCGCGTCGAAAGCCCTGCGACCAGGTCGCGTAGACGAGATTGGTCCTGTCCAGCTGGTACGACGTGTTGACCTTCCACAACGCTTTGCGGAACGTGTCGCTCAGCGCCTCGTTCGCGACGAAACCGGGGCCGTCGAACAACAGGCCGGTCTGCTGCGCCTGATTGATCGTTTGCCTGAATGCCCGGGTACCGCCCGTCAGGCTCCAGGCGGAGGTGATGTGCCAGGTCAACTCGCCGAATGCGGCCAGATCCTTGAACCGCGTTTCGAAGTCGCCGATGTAGGCCTGATCGGCGGCCAGGGGGATCCCCAGGATGCTGGTCGCGCCGGTATCGACGTATTCGCCGAGTCCGCACGTCGAGCCGTTCACGCCGCCGGCATCGGAAGGCACCGTTTGCGGGCATGTGGCGAAGAAGGCATCGTAGCCGGGATAGTACTCGTGCTCCTGTATGAAGGTCTTCTCGTCCTTGTAGAAGATACCGGCCACCCAGTCGAACCGGCCGCCCGACCTCGAGGCGAGGCGCAGCTCCTGCGACCAGACCTTGTCGTCGAGGCGGTCGCGTCCCTGGATGAGCGAGCGGGGATTCTGCCCGTAGAAGTTCTGGAAGAAGTAGAAGTTCGTGTACAGCGCGGTGAGATCGCTGTTGGTGGCGTTGTCATGACGCGCCCACGAGCTCGAGGAGGTGAGCGTCGCGAAGCCCAGGTCGTAATCCACGTCGAGGGCCACCAGGTTCACGGCGTCGTTCGTTCCCTCCAGGCTGTTGGTCGCCGAGGACAGCCGGTCGACGCCGCCCGGGACCGGGCTGTTGTAGAGCTGCGGGACGAGATTCGTTGCATTCGCCGGCTGGGTGGCCGGACTGATCCACTGGTTGTAGGCCGCCGGTTGGGTCGCCACGTAGGGGAAGCCGCCCGCCGCGGACCTTTGATAGTAGTAGGACAACTGCGCCTTGAAGTCCTCGTTGGGCTTCCACAGCGCCGCCAGCCGGACGTTGCGATACTCGTAGGTGTTTACGCCATTCCTCGCCCACTTCGCAGGCGCAATGGCGGGGTTGAGGCCGGCCGGATTCGCCGCGGTCAGCGGTTGCGACGGCACGGGCACACCCTTCGAGTCGAGCACGTAGAGGTTGGGTTGATTGATGAACCCGGCATCATCGGTCCAGCCTGCGTTCAGACGGATGGCGAGCGTGGCGGTGATCGGCAGATTGAGCACGCCGTTGATGTCTTCGTTGAGGGCGTGAGTGTGGGCAGTTTTGCTGACACCCGTCTCGAGCTTCGCGTCGAAAGCCGTGGGGTCCGGCGCGTTCTGGACAAAGCGAATGGTGCCGCCGAGGGACCCGGAGCCATACAGGGTGCCCTGCGGCCCGCGCAGGATCTCGACGTGATCCAGATCCTGCAAGCGCAGGTTCACGAACAATGGAGTGTCGTCCACATAGGTCGCGACCGGCGGAATCACCGGTGAAGCCAACGCCAATTGGCCCGCGGTGGCCTCGCTGTTCAGGCCGCGAATGATGAGCGTGCTGCCGTTGACCCCGCCAAAAGGACCTTTGTCCGTGAAGTTGACTCCTGCCATGGAGTGCGCCAGCCCCGCGATGTCCTCGATGCCCGCTTTCTCGAGAGAGGCGCCCGTGACCGCGGTGATGCTCAGCGGAATATCCTGCGCTGTGCTCACCCGGCGCGTGGCCGTCACGGTCACTTCCATCAGTGCGTTTTCGTCGTCAGCATACGCAGGCACGCCGTACAGTGCGGTCAGGACCGCGGCCGTCACGGACGACGTTTTCAGACAGGCGGAACCCCGAACGATTTTTCTCTTTTTCACAGCGCGCGGTCTCCTGGAGCAAGCTGCAGCTATTGCACTTGCGGCAGACCCGAGCGTTTGTCCGGGATTTTCCCCTGCAAAGGGAGATCGTCCCGGGGACACGATCGTCTCCCCGCAATCGGATCTCCCGGGCTTTTATCCCGCCGTGTATCCACACGCCGCTGGCGACACCCCGCCGGCGCGTGGACTGCCTCTCTCGGACCAGGCACCTGCTCGCAGGCAGGCCGGAACCCTAGACGCACATTTTCCAATGCGATAGCGGTGCAAAGCCCGTGCCGGCACCTGCGAGACTCCCCGCAACGGTGCATTCACCTTGGAAAATAGTGAGTTACGTTCGCGGCGCGCATGGGCGCGGCAAACACGAAGCCGCAGTGATGCGCACCAGCGCAGAGCAGCGCCGGCGCGGCTGCCCTAACACTGAACGTTGAAGTTGATAGCCTGCTTGCGGGGGCTGCGGAAGTTCTGGCCGCCGCGGATGCCGATCTGGATCGTCCGCGGGTCGAGCAACCCCGTCTTCACCGCGAGCCGGAACGGCGCCCCGTGATGGAATTTGAAGCTGCCGCACTCGCCCCAGGTGTGCCGAATGTGGCTCCCGGTGCTCACGATTTCATTATCCTGTGGCCCCTCTATCCCGGACAGGCTGCCCCAGACCCGCCATGAAGTCGAGAATACACGCCGCGCTGATGTTCCTGGCCGCAATTTTCACCACGCAGTTGGCTTTCGCGGGCGGCAGCATGCATCCGGAAATCTCCGAGCACGGCATGGTGGCGAGCGTCCACGAGCTGGCCTCCCGCGCCGGCGTCGAGATGATGCAAGCCGGGGGCAACGCCATCGATGCGGCGGTTGCGACAGGATTCGCGCTGGCTGTGGTACACCCTTCCGCGGGGAACCTCGGCGGCGGCGGGTTCATGCTCATCCGCATGAAGGATGGCGTCACCCACTTCCTCGACTTCCGCGAAAAAGCGCCAGGCAAGGCGACGGCGAACATGTATCAGGATGCACAGGGAAACGTCATCCCCAGGCTGAGCATCATCGGCTACAAGGCGGTGGGCGTTCCGGGATCCGTGAAGGGGCTCGTCTACGCCGGGCAGCACTTCGGCAAGCTGGGTCTGAAGCGGGTAATGGAGCCGGCCATCCGGCTCGCGCGCGACGGCTTTGCACTGACCTGGAGCGCAGCCCGCGCCATGAGCCAGGAGCCGGAGCTGGCGCAGTTCGCGGACTCGAAGCGCATCTTCCAGAACGGCGGCAGAGGCTGGCGGCAGAACGACATATTCAAACAGCCCGAGCTGGCCCGGACGCTCGAGCGGATCGCCGCCGCCCCCGATGAGTTCTACACCGGCAGGATGGCGCACCAGCTCGCCGACTTCATACAGCAGGGCGGCGGCCTCATCACGGCCGAAGATCTGGCCCACTACGATGTGAAGGACCGTACTCCGGTACGCGGCACCTACCGCGGACTCGAGATCATCAGCGCACCGCCGCCCTCCTCGGGCGGTATCGCACTCCTGGAGATCCTCAACATCCTCGAAGGCTATGACCTCGGCAAGGCCGGGCTCGATTCGGCGCAATCCATCCACCTCATCGCCGAGGCGTACCGGCGCGCGTTTTACGACCGCGCACAGTTCCTGGGCGACCCCGAGTTCAGCGATCTGCCGGTACTGCAACTCACGGACAAGAGTTACGCGGCAGCCTGGCGCAGCACCATCGACCCGCAACAGGCGAGCAGTTCCGCGACGCTGACGCGCCCTCCTGTATCGCCGGCTCTGGCCCGGTATGCGGCGGCGCACCCTGTGGTGGCAGCGGTGAAGGAAAATACACAGACCACGCATTACTCCGTCGTCGACGCCGACGGCAACGCCGTCGCCGTCACCACGACACTGAACGCCACCTTCGGCTCGAAGGTCACCGTCGGCTCGCTCGGCTTTCTCCTCAACGACGAGATGGACGATTTCTCCGCCAAGCCCGGCGCTCCCAACATGTTCGGCCTCATTCAGGGCGATGCGAACGCGGTCGGCCCGAACAAGCGGCCGCTGTCGGCCATGACCCCCACCATCGTGGTGAAGGACGGGAAGCTGTGGCTCGTTCTGGGAACTCCGGGCGGACCGACGATCATCACGACGGTGGCCAACACCCTGATCGGAGTGGAAGACTACGGGCTCGACATCCAACAGGCAGTGAACGCCCCGCGCTTCCACGAACAGTGGATGCCGGACCGCATCCTGATGGAACCCAGGCGCTTCTCGCCCGATACCCTCGCCATCCTGAAAGAGCACGGCAACAACATCACGTTCGGCGGCGGCGGCGACGGCGAGTGCGTCGAGATCGAGCTCGGCAGCGGCCTGCGCCTGGGCGCCAGCGACGCACGTAACGACACCGGCAAGGCGGTCGGCTACTGAGCTACCGCCCGCCGCGCGTCAGCGCTGCCAGAGTATGTAGGGCGCCTCGAGCGGAATCGCGGCGCCGTCCTGCCTGGGCACCAGGCGCGCCGTGTAATCGGCAGCGGGGCGAACGGAAGAGACCTCCGCTCCGTAAGCCCACGCGTGGCCGCTGCCCACCAACTGTTGTAACGGCCGCATTTCCTGCCGCGCCGGCGGAGTGCCGCTGGCGTAGAGCTCGACTTTGACGGCCTGCGGCGCGAGCCCGTTGAGGTAAACCTGCGCCTCGAACACGTGCTTGCCGCCGTCCGTATGAACTTTGACTTCCCCAAAGCGCAGCGCGGACCACTTCTCCCGCAAGTCGCGGCGCCAGCGGGCCATCTGCTCGCCCAGCGCGCCCTTGTTGGCGGCGCGCCCGGCATAGTCCTGCGCGGCCGGGAGATAAAACTGCTCCGTGTATTCGCGAACGGTACGGGTGGCGGAAAACCGGCCGGTGAGCTGCGCCATGCTGGCGCGCATGCGCTCTACCCAGGCCTTCGGCACACCCTGGCTGTCACGCGAGTAGAACTGCGGGATCACCTCGCGCTCGAGGATCTGGTAGAGCGCCTCGGCCTCCGCCGCATCCCACTGCGGGTCATCGCCATGTTCCCGGCCATCCCCCAACGCCCAACCCACTTCGGGCGTGTACGCTTCCGCCCACCAGCCATCCAGCTCCGACAGGTTGATGCCGCCGTTGACGAGCACCTTCATGCCGCTCGTCCCGCTGGCCTCCCACGGCCGGCGCGGCGTATTGAGCCAGACATCGGCTCCCTGCACCAGGCGCTCGGTGAGCAGCATGTCATAGTCGCTCAGGAACATGACGTGGCGGCGCGCCTCGGTGTTGCGGATGAATTGAATCCACTGGCGGATGAGCGCCTGTCCCGGCTCGTCGGCCGGGTGCGCCTTGCCGGCGATGATGACCTGCACGGGGCGTTGTGAGTTGGTCAACAGGCGCAGCAGGCGCTGCGGATCGTGCAGCAGCAGGTTCGGCCGCTTGTAGGTCGCAAAGCGGCGCGCGAAGCAGATCGTCAGGACATCCGGATCGAACATGCGGCGCGCATCCTCGGCTTCCGCGGGCGAGGCGCCGGAGGCCACGAGCTCGCGCGACAGGCGCTCGCGCGCGTACTCGATGAGCTCCTGGCGCGCGCCGTTGCGGAATTTCCAGAGATCCACGACACTGAGCGCGCGGATCTGCGCGTCCTGCGAGTTGGGACCGCCCTGCCAGCGGTCGCTGCCGCAGGCCTTCGTCCACAACGCATCGGCCGACGCCCCGGTCCACGTCGGTGTATGCACACCGTTCGTGACATAGCCGACGGGCACCTCGTCGGTCGGCCAGCGCGGAAACAGCGACTGAAACAAACTGCGGCTCACCTCGCCGTGCAGTCGGCTCACACCGTTCACGGCGGCGCTGCCGTGAATCGCGAGGTATGCCATGTTGAAGGCTTCCGTCGGATCGCGCGGATTCTGCCGGCCGAGGCCGAGCAGCTCCTCGATCGGGATGCCCAGAGAGCCGCGGGCGTAGTCGCCGAGCAGGCTCTCGATGAGATCCGGAGCGAAGCGGTCGAACCCGGCCGCGACCGCCGTGTGCGTGGTAAAGAGATTCCCGGCGCTGGTCGCCGCGAGGGCGGACTGGAACGGCAGCCCGCTCGCCGTCATGAAGCTGCGCGCCCTTTCCAACACTGCGAATGCCGCGTGGCCCTCGTTGAGATGACACACCTGCGGCTCGAGTCCGAGAGCCAGCAGCAGCCGCCAGCCGCCGATTCCGAGCACGAGCTCCTGCATGAGACGCAGATAGGAGCCGCCGCCATAGAGCTCGCTCGTGATGCCGCGGTAAGCCGGATAGTTCGCGACATCGTTGCTGTCGAGCAGATACAGCCTCACACGCCCGACCTGCACCTGCCAGGCCCGCAGCCAGATCGACTGCCCGGGCAGATTGAGCTGCAGCCGCAGCCAGTCACCGTTCGGCCCGCGCAGCGGCACGATGGGCAGCTGCCCCGGATCGTTGTAGGGGAACATTGCCTGCTGTCCGCCGTTGGCGTCGATCACCTGGCGGAAGTAGCCCTGGCTGTAGAGGAGGCTGACCCCCACGACTGGCACGCCCAGATCGCTCGCCGCCTTGAGCTGGTCGCCCGCGACATTGCCCAAGCCGCCCGAATAGATGGGCAGCGCCTCGCTCAACATGAACTCCATGCTGAAGTAGGCGATCGTTTTGAGGCCGGACTGCGCATGCGCCTGCTGAAACCAGGTGGGCTTCGCGAGCGCCTCGCGCCTCGTGTGCTCGAGCTCATCGACGCGGCGGCGAAACTCCGGATCGGCCAGCAGCTGTTCGATGTGCTCGCGCGAGGCGGTCCGCAGCACCGCCCACGGATTGTGCGTGAGGTCCCACAGGACCGGATCGAGAGCCCGCCACAGCTGCTCGCTGCTGTGATTCCAGGAGGACCGCAAATCGAGCGCCAGCCCGGCCAGCGCCCTGAATCCTTCCACATCGTGCGGGAGCGCCCTGAACAGGCCCCGGCTCGCTTCGGTCTGGTCACTCATTTAGGCTGTCGCTCCCTCGGGTGCGGTGGTACAAGACCTGCGCTTCATAGCAGGCTATTGTGAACCGCGTCTATTACGGAAGTACCGACCATGGCCAACGAAACCTTTCCCATCGATCTCGGCAAACTGCAGCCGTTGAAGCTCGATCCCGCCGTCAGCACGCTCACGGACGCGCAGAAAGCAACGCTCAAGCACAATATCCAGCTGTGTCGTGACACGATAGTGTTCTTTACCGCGCTCGCCGGCGCCAAAGGCCTGTCCGGCCATACGGGCGGGGCTTATGACACCGTTCCCGAGCTCATGATCATCCGCGCCTTCATCGCCAACGGCACACCCATCGTGCCGATCTTCTACGATGAGGCGGGCCATCGTGTCGCCACGCAGTATCTGCTCAGCGTGCTCAATGGCGCGCTGCCGGCGGAACGGCTGTTGCATTATCGCGAGTACGACAGCGGCCTCCCCGGCCACCCGGAAAAGGGCCTCACACCCGGCGTCGAGTTCGCCTCCGGCCGGCTCGGACACCTCTGGGCCTTCTGCAATGGCGTCGCGCTCGCCAACCCCGGCAAAGCGGTCGTCCTGCTCGGCTCGGACGGCAGCCAGATGGAGGGCGACAATGCCGAAGCCGCGCGCCTGTCGGTCGGGAAACAACTCAACGTGAAGGTCCTGGTCGATGACAACAATGTCACGATCGCCGGCCACCCGCAGGAATACATGGTGGGATACGACCTCACGCGAACTCTGTCGGGCTACGGTCTGTTGACGGAAACCACCCTTGGCGAGGATCTCGAGGCGCTGTACGTCGACCTGTGCCGCGCGTTCGCGGATGAACGGCCGCACGGCCTGGTCATCAAGCGCCCCATGGCGCCGGGCATCGAGGGCGCTGAGGGCAGCCCCAAGGCACACGAAGTCCTCGAGACCGAGATCGCCGTCCGGTATCTCGAGAAGCGTGGCGGCTACGAGCGGGCGATCGGGATGCTGCAGGCCGCGAAGCCGGCCAAGAGTCCCCTCACCTATCGCGGCTCGAGCGGTGTCGGCAAGAACCGCGACGACTTCGGAAAGATCGTCAACGACATCCTCGACGGCATGAGCGAAGCGGATCGGGTCGCGCGGCTGCGGGTGTTCGACAACGATCTCGAAGGCTCCTGCGGCCTGCACCACATCCGCAAGAAGCACCCCGAAGTGTTCGTCCGCGGCGGCATCATGGAGCGCGGCAACTATTCCGCCGCGGCCGGTTTCGGCTCCGTCGAGGGCAAGCAGGGCATCTACGCCACGTTCAGCGCATTTCTCGAGATGTGCGTCAGCGAGATCACCATGGCGCGGCTCAACTTCTCGAACGTGCTCGCCCATTTCAGCCACAGCGGCGTGGATGACATGGCGGACAACACCTGTCACTTCGGCATCAACAGCATGTTCGCCGACGGCGGCGTGAAGCCGGTGCATGGCGAAGACACCACCCGGTTGTACTTCCCGGTGGACCAACACCAGTTCGCCGCGTGCGTGAAACGCATTTTCAACGACCCCGGTTTACGCTTCGTATTCACCACGCGCGCACCCGTACCCGACATCCTCGGCGAGGACGGGAAGCCGTTGTACCAGGGAAAGCCCTTCGAGCCGGGCAGGGATTACATCGTGCGCGCGACGCCCCCCGGCGGCGGTTATGTGGTCGCCATGGGCGAGACCGTCTACCGCGCGCTGGATGCGGTCATCCGTTTGCAGGAACAGGGTGTGAAGGTCGGCCTCATCAACAAGCCCACGGTGAACGTCATCGACCCGCAGATGATGAAAACGCTGTCAGGCGTACCTTTCGTGCTCGTCGCCGAAGGTTGGAATGTCAAGACGGGACTGGGCAGCCGCTTCGGCAGCTGTCTGCTGCAGGCCGGCTTCAAAGGGCGGTACAACCACATAGGCACGAACCGGGAAGGCTCGGGAGGCCTGTGGCAACAGATGGGCCACCAGGGACTCGACCCGGATGGCATCGCCAGGGCGATCAGGGCATTGCTCTGACATGCAGGCGGCGGCAGTGGATGCCGCCGCCCGTGGAGCGCGTGTCAACCCCGATCCGACTTCAACGCCTTGGCGCGCTGCTTCACCTGATCGAGCTGGGCGGTGGCTTGATCCTTACACGCCTTTTGCGCATCGCCGGCCAGCGCCTCGCACTTCGCGAGCGCGATCTTGTTCTCGCCCTCGGCCTGCGTCACAGCATCGTCCGCGGCGGCGCGAACCGCTTTCGCGTTTGCCTTATCGACGTCGTTCGACAGGTCGTTGGTGATCGCGGCGTCCGTCTTGGCCTCCTTCTCCTCCGCGCGCTCGTCCTTCTTTTCGGCGGAGGCGGTCGCTTTGGCGACATCGCTGTCGACTTTGTCCGGCGAGGCGGCTTTGTTACAGCCGGCCAGCACCAACACGGCGGCGAGCGCCGCCGTCCAGAGAAGATTCGCTCTCATTTGCTGCTCTCCCAGGGCTACTGTACCCACCTTCAGCAAGAGGTGTGCCGTGCAGAACCCCGGACGAGCTGAGGCTCAGGCGCCGCGGCGGCTCGCCTCGTACAGGAACCACACGCGCCGCTCCGTCTCGTCGATCCAGTTCTCGATGAGGCTGGCGGTGGCGATGTCACGCACGTCATCCACCACGTCGTGCACTTCACGCAGCCGCGCCGCCAAGGCCTGGTTGTCCTCGCGCAGCTCGGCGAGCATGTCGAGCGGATCGACATAGTCGGCGTCGTTATCCTTGATGCGCTGCAGACGGGCAATGTGACCGATCGAGCGCAACGTCGAGCCGCCGACCTTGCGGATGCGCTCGGCGATGGGGTCGGTCATCTCATAGAGCTGATCGGCCTGCTCATCCAGCAGCAGGTGATAGTCGCGGAAGTGCGGACCGCTCATGTGCCAATGGAAGTTCTTCGTCTTCAGATAGAGAGCGAACACATCGGCAAGGATGGCGTTCATGCCGCCACTGATGTCCGCCGATGCTTTGGAGCCCAGGTCGCTCGGCGTTATCAGCGGCGCCTTGCGCCGTTCCTTCAGTTCGGTCTTCTTCGCGTCTTTCACTGCCATGGGGGTGCCTCGATGGGGGTAGCGGGACATTAGAGCATGCCGCGGCAGGCTCACGCCTGTCTGGTATCAGTCTATCGCTCGCTTGTATTAGCGGACCATCGCCGCAAAGGCCGGTCTGCCGCGTTCACGAGAGCGCTGCCTGGAACTTAGGGTACGTCCGCGTGTTTGGCTAGAGGCGCCACGAACCGCACGCACCCATGACCGACCCGACATCCAGTCCGCTTCTAGCCCACGGTGCCGAGCAACTCAGCCGGGTCCACGTGGATGCCTACAACGCGGAGTTACGCAGCTCCGAGGGCTTTGTCGGGGACCGCGCCAGCAAGCGCGCCTTCGTCGCGATCCTGGATGACTGGCGCGAGCTCGTCCGCCAGGCCGGCGAAGATCCGTTCGGCGACATTCCGACCGAGGAGATCAGCAAGAAGCAGCTCGACAAGGCGATGGCGCAGGGCGACGCGGAAGCGGCCGGCGTCATTCACGGCGCCATCGAGCAGTTCTCACAGGAATTCGCGGTCGTGATCCGGCGCTTCCTGCGCCTGAAGAGCTGGAAGAACACCGAACGTATCACGGTCGGCGGCGGCCTGCGACAAAGCCGTATCGGCGAGCTCGTGATCGGCCGCACCGCCGTCATCCTGAAAGCGAACGGCTTCGATGTGGAGCTGCGGCCAATCCACCACGAGCCGGACCACGCTGGGCTCATCGGCAGCGTGCAGCTCCTGCCCTCCTGGATTCTCGCCGGGCACGACAGCATCCTGGCGGTCGACATCGGCGGAACCAACATCCGCGCGGGCATCGTGGAGTTGAATAGGAAGAAGAAGCCCGACTTCTCCGCGGCGGAAATGCGGCGGCTCGAGTTATGGCGGCACAGCGACGACGATCCGGACCGCGAGGACGCGGTCACGCGCCTGATCGCGATGCTCAACGACCTCATCAAGCGCGCCGCGAAAGATGAGCTGAGGCTCGCGCCGTTCATCGGTGTCGGGTGTCCCGGTGTGATCCGTCCGGACGGCACGATCGATCGCGGGGGTCAGAACCTGCCCGGCAACTGGGAGACCAAGAGCTTCAACCTGCCGCAGCTGTTGCGCGAGGCGATCCCGAAGATCGGCGACCACGACACGCTGGTCGTCATGCACAACGATGCGGTCGTGCAGGGCTTGAGCGAGGTGCCGTTCATGCAGGATGTGCGGCACTGGGGCGTGCTGACGATCGGCACCGGCCTCGGCAACGCCCGCTTCACGAATCGTGAGTCGGACGACAAAGATTCCGACAGGAAGTGAGCGGCTGCGGGTTGGGCCGGGTCAGCGGCGCCGCGAAGTGCGCAGCGGCGGCCGACCGGCCCGACGGCGCGCCAGCCGCGGGTACACGACCGCGAACGGCAACGGCATTCAGGGTTAATGTCCGGTGACGGGCTCGACGACATCGCGCCGGGTACTGCAGGGGTCGCTCGCGACCCTGGCGGTTGTGTTCGTGGTGATCGGCGTGCTCGCGGCCGCGGTCGCCCTGTTGGACGGGAACTTCCTTCGCGGCCCCCTCACCGGCTTCATCGCCAGACACACTGGCCGTGACATCCGGATCGACGGACCATTGAGCGCACACCTCCTGTCCTTGCATCCGCGCTTGAGCGCCGAGCGCGTGACCATCGGTAACCCTCCCTGGACCCCGCCGGGCACCATGGCCGCGATCGGCAGGCTCGAGGTTGTGTTCGATCTGCCGTTGTTCGGCCATTCCTTCGCTATCCAGCGACTCGATCTGGCGGACGCGGATCTGCAACTGCGGCGTGACGCTACGGGCCATGCCAACTGGATTTTGCAGCCGCCGGGAATACTCCCCGGCAAGGGCCCGCCGATCATCCACAGCCTGTCGCTACCCGCGGCTCACGTTGCACTCGACGATGACCGCCGGCACCTGTTGTTCGATGGCACGGTGACGGCCGGGGATGCTGCGCAGGACGCAGCCGGGTCCTTGCGGATCGAGGGGAAGGGACACCTCAATGGCCGGGATGCAACCTTTACGATCGACGGGGAGCCGCTCGCCACGGTCGCGCCCGAAAAGCCCTATCATTTCACTTTCAAGGAGCGCTCGAGCGGCTCGCAGCTCGTCGCCCGCGGCTCCGTGTTGCGGCCTTTCGATTTCCGCGGACTCGAGGCCACTTTCGAGGCCGGCGGCGCCGACCTGAAGGACCTCTACTTCCTCATCGGCGTGTGGCTCCCGGATACGGCGGCTTACCGTGTCTCCGGCAAGCTCTCGCGTCAGGGCACGCTGTTCGAGCTCAGCGATCTCCTGGCAACTTCCGGCCAAAGCGACATAGGCGGCACGCTCGCGAGCAGGATGGACAGTAACGGCAAATCGCATATCGAGGCCGAGCTTCATTCGCAACGGCTCCGTGTGGCGGACGTCGGCGCGCGCGCGGCGGGCCGCGCCGGCGAGCCTCCCCCCGCAAAACGATTCCTTCTACCGGACACCGAGATACGCACCGACGGCATCCGCAGCAGTGACGCCGTCGTGAATTTCCACGCGCGCGAAGTGGAGGCCGGACGGCTGATGTTTCGTACGGTTGGCGGCCGGATGTCGATCGATTACGGCACGGTCACGGTGCCGCTGCTTGCGGCTGCCGTTGCCGGGGGCAAGGTCACCGCCCGCGTCCGCTTCGACGCCAAACACGACATCCCCACCGCAAAACTGGACCTGGATGTGGCCAACATCCAACTCGGGCAGCTCGCGAGCAAGGATCCGGCGCAGCCGCCGCTCGATGGCCTGTTACGAGGACGCCTCACTCTCGCAGGACACGGGCGCTCGATTCACGAGATTGCCGCGAGCGGCAACGGCAGGGTGGTGTCGATCCTGCCGGAGGGCGGCATGCGCGCCTCCCTGGCGGAGCTCACGGGGCTCGATTTTCGCGCGCTCGGCCTGATGCTGACGCGCCGCAAGGAGGACGCGCCAATCCGTTGCGGGGTCGCGGACTTCAAGGCCCGTGACGGTACCCTGACCGCACAGGCCCTGGTCATCGATACCGAGCCGGTGCTCATCACCGGGAGCGGCTCCATACATCTTGATACGGAGACCCTGGACCTGCAGCTCTACGGCGAGCCGAAGGAACGCAGAATCCTGCGGTTGCAGGCGCCGGTGTCGATTCACGGCACCCTTGCCCACCCATCGTTCGGCATCGATAAAGGCCATCGGAAGCTCGAGTTGCTCGATCCCGGTCACGGCAAGGATGTGGACTGCGCGACGCTGCTTGCGCAGGCGAAATTGGGCGAGCTGCGAGCTGGGAGCCTCTCCGAACGATGATCGCGGGCTACCCTCGGAGCGCGAGCGCCGGCTGGTGACGCTCGTCGCGTCAACATGCCCATCGCAATGAGTTGTACGGTCATGACACTGGTTTTCATACGCCCTCCGCTCGTTGTTGTTTGAATGCCGTAGCGCTTGCCACGTTGGGGCCAGGAACGGGGCATGTTTGCGGGGGTTGACGCCGCCCGAAAGTCCGCCTCGGCCTGTCAACCGATGCGTATTTGCCGCGTTGCCGCCCACGCCCCCCAGCCCACCGTCCAGCCGCGGTACAGCAACCGTGCACCCATCGGGAGCTTTCACGCGTTCACCCCCACAGGCCATGGCAAAAGCAACACGCACCGCGAAAGCGACCATTCCGCTGAGCTTGGAGCCGATGGAAGCGCGCCTGACCGGCGAGCTGCCCGAGGACCCCGGGTGGCAATTCGAGCCGAAGTGGGACGGCTTCCGCTGCCTGGCGTTCCGCTCGGGTGAGCGCGTCGAGCTGCGCGCGAAATCGGGCAAGTCGCTGTCCCGCTACTTTCCCGAAGTGCTGCAGCGGCTGCTCGCGGTGCCCCTCGAGCAATTCGTCCTCGACGGCGAGTTGGTGATCCCGGCGGGCGCGTCGCTGTCGTTCGAGGCTCTGCAGATGCGCCTGCACCCCGCGGAGAGCCGCATCCGCCGCCTCTCGATCGAGACGCCCGCCAGTCTGATCGCATTCGATTGTCTCTTGCGGCCCGATGGCGCCAACCTGCTGCACGAGCCGCTGACGCTGCGTCGCCGGGTGCTCGAAGAGCTCGTCACTGCCGAGGTGGACGATACGGTCGATCGTGGACTGCTGCTGTCGCCCTACACCCGAAAGCTCTCCGAAGCCCGCAAGTGGCTGGACCATGCGCATGGCGCTCTCGACGGGGTGGTTGCCAAGCGAATTGACGAGCCGTATCGGCCGGGCGAGCGCGCAATGTTGAAGGTGAAGCCGTTGCGCACGGCCGACTGTGTCGTCGGCGGCTTCCGCTACGGTACGAACAGCACGGAAGTGGGGTCGCTGCTGCTCGGCCTCTACAACGAGGCCGGCCTGCTGGATCACGTGGGCTTCACGTCGTCGATTCCACGCGTCGCGCGGAAAAGCCTGACCCGCAACCTCGAAGCTCTGCGCGAGCCGCCCGGTTTCACGGGGAAGGCCCCGGGCGGGCCCAGCAGATGGAGCACGGAGCGCTCGGGCGAATGGGAGCCTCTGCGGCCGCAACTGGTCGCCGAAGTCTGCTATGACCATGTGACGGCCGACCGTTTCAGGCACGGTACCCGGCTGGTGCGCTGGCGGCCCGACAAGGCGCCGTGGCAATGCACGTTCGACCAATTGACGCCCGCGGCGCGACCGTCCACGCTGGTGCGGCAGGTATTGCGCCCCGAGCCTGTCATGTTGAATCCAGAGGTGACGCATGACCCACACCCTCATTCCGCACGCGGCTCTTGTCGTGGTCGGTGATGGAGCCAAGGCGCGTTTTTTTCGCAACGAAGGCAATCTCCTGCAGCCCAAGCTCGTCGTGGAACGCGCTTTCGAGCAGGAGAACCCGCCGACCCACGAGCAAGGCACCGACGCGCCCGGACGCTACATGTTGCGAGCCACCGGCGTGCGCAGCGCGGTTGAGCAAACGGACTGGCACCGCCTGGCGGAAGACCGGTTCGCGCATGAGATTTCCACGGTGCTCTACAAGTTGGCACATGCCAACGCCTTCCAGGAGCTGATCGTGGTCGCACCGGCCAAGATCCTGGGCGGGCTGCGCGAGAGCTTTCACCAGGAAGTCGCCAAGCGGGTGATCGCAGAGATCCCCAAGGATCTCACCGGCCATCGTCCCGAAGACATTGCCCGGGTAATTTCCGGTTAGACATCAGCTCACAACGTAGCGCAGCCTTGCTGTCCCGGCTGCGCGAGCGTCAATTTCACGCGATCCGTCCGGCCCCGCGGGCACTTCATTTGAATTCATACTAGTATTCTAATACACATATGTATCTGGATACAAAAGCGGATGCAAATCGGGCGGCGCGCGTGCTAGCATGGCCGGATGAGCCGTAAACGCCTGACCCGGGAAGACAGCCGCGACCAGACGACGCAGCGTCTGCTGGACGCCGCGCAAAAGCTCATCGCGAAAAAGGGCTTGAGCGCCGCGAGTGTCGAGGACATCGCCGCCGCCGCCGGCTATACGCGGGGTGCCTTCTATTCGAACTTCAGCAGCAAAGGCGACCTGTTCATCGAGCTGCTGCGCCGTGACCACGAAAAGACGCACGCCGAGCTCGGGGCCTTGCGCAGCGACGAGTTTTCCCTGGATTACATCCAGCGGCGCGCCCGCGAGCTCTACGGCCGGATTTACCGCGACAACGAGTCCTTTCTGAACTGGACCGAAGGCCGCATGCTCGCCGCCCGCGACGCGAAGTTCCGTGCCAAACTCAACGCGCTGCTGGCCGAGAAGCGCGCCGAGATCGCCGGGTTCATCGAGCATTTCTATCGGCGGGTCGGCCTCGCGGCGCCGGTGCCCGCGACGGCGATGGCGGCGGGCTTCATGAGCCTCGTGGAAGGGATGAAACTGTGCACGCTGTCGAGCCCGGCCGACATGAGCTCCGCCACCGCGGAAGCGGTGCTGACCCTGTTCGTCGACTCGATCATGCAGCTGGCACGCCTCCAGGGTATGAGCCCGGCGCAGTCCTGAGCCGCAGCGGCCCCAAAGATTGTCCGCCAGACACCCCGTTATTAGGGTAAAGTGTCTGCCAACCGCGCCCGTCGTCGGCTGCGCCCGCACCGCATGCCCTTGCGGTACCGCCCCATCCAACCCCTGGGGCTTCCTCCTTGTGAGACCGAGAGCACGTGCAAAAGCCGAACTACCATCAGGCGAGAAAACAGAAAGAGCTGGCGAGAAAGGCGCGCCAACAGCAGAAACAGGAGCGTCGGGCAGTGCGTCCACCCGATGAGAGCCCGGCCACGGCTTCTGCAGCCGAAGCGGCAGCTCCGCGCGACCCGACTGCCGGAAACAGCACGTGAGAATCGCGCGACGGAGCACCGGCACCGCCGGTCCGGAACGTATGGACCGGCTACGTCGCGACCGGGCGGCCGCCCTCGCGTTGCGGGTGGCTTTTCCCGCGGTCCAACAGCTGCGTCTCGAGTTGAAATTCGAGAGCGTCACCACGAGCCCGCCCGCGTTCCAGTCCCACGTGCTGCATCCCCCGGCAAGGGCCTTTTTCGAATTCCCGTGCCCGTACGCCGATTGCGACGGTCACTTCGACCTGTCGAGCGCCGTCAACGCGGCAATGGCCAGCCCCGGGCATCACGCGGACGGAATGTTGGAGTGCTCGGGTCTGCGCGCCGTGACACAGGGCGCAAAGCAGGCCTGCCAGCTGCACCTGCGCTACTCCATCGACGCGCTGTACCACGCGCGTCCCTGATTCATTGGAAAAAGCGGTTGCGGCCCCGGATGGGGCAGCCCAAATAGGCCAGCTGTTTTTCTGCGGTAGCTTCGCTCACCGGCGGCAACGGCGCGACTGTTGCCGCCTGCGCCGTCGGGCCTGATCTACGCCCGGCGGCTGGAAACGGCTGCAACACGAGTCTGCTCGCGTCGCGTGAAATCGATGATGAAATGATCCCCGTCGAACTCGACCACCTTACCGGTGAGGTCGGGGCGCACGTGGAACGAGCGGCCGCCCGCGCCGCGCTTCTCATTCGAAAGAGAGGTCACCACCATCCGGATCGGCAGGGCGCCGTCACGCGCGAGCGCCAGGTGTTGGGCGAGAAGCTTGTTGTCCGTGGAATCGGCAGACTCCCTCGAGAGCCGGTCCTCATAGCGCAGCACACCGCGGCACGGATGTCCGAAATACGCCTGCAGGCAGTTGAGTACCATGGATCCGTCAGCCGCGATTGCCGAAACGCCCCGCACTCGATTGCTCGGCTGCGCCCCGAAGGCGCGAAAGGCGTCGATCAGACTGAGGTTCATTCCATGTCTCCTGCGCTTTAGCGCGATGGGAAAGCCAAGTGAGATCCGCCTCAGCCAGCCACAGCGGCGGCCCGGTCGCATTCACATTGCCAGATCTCGAAACACACCCGATGGAATCGGGCGGACTGCGGCATCACTCCGGGAGCGAAATCCACGGTGTATGACGCCTGCGCCGAAGTGATGTGCTCGCCACACCCGTCACAGGGGTCTCCGGCTCCATACTCACCCAGACGGCGCCACAACTCGCCATTCGGCAAAGCCCGCTGCCGCAATCGCGTGCGGATGGCGAGCGTCGCTGCAATTTCGTCCATGGGTCGCCCCTTGCCGCCCGGCGGACGACAGACGGTTTAGCGTCCACGACCCTGCGCCTTCTGCTTGAAGAACGCAACATTTATTCCAGGCCCGCCCGCTGGCCCTGTTCACGGCCCCGATGGCCGCTCTGTTGCCACCCTGACACACAACATTTTGTCGCCTCGCGGTAATGCCGTACGCTCCGCCGCCGCGCTGCCGGCTACTTCCGCTGCAAGCCCTGGTCGGCTTCGCGCAGCCACGCATCCCGATCGCCCGCGGCGGGCAGCGCCTGCGCGGCTTCGCGAGCCCGCGCATAAGTTTGCCTCGCGCCGGCGGCATCGCCGGTCCTGGCCTGCGCCTCCGCCAAGGCGAGCAGATTGGGCGGATATTGCGGTTGCAGCTCGACGGCGCGCCGCGCTGAAGCCAGTCCCGATTCGGGATCCCCCGGCCCCAACGGCCATCCCGGCGCGCGAGCCAACACCAAGGACCGGACACGCGCCGGACCTGCCTGGTCGTAGTTAGGATCGGCGGCATCGGCGCGGTTCAGCGAATCCAGCATGGACTTCAACAACTCGCCGGCCCGTGTCGGGTGCGCCCGCGCTTCGAGCCCGAGCGCGACACCCTGGCCGTAGAGACAGGCGGCAGCCTGCGGCGCCTTGACCAGGCAAGCCTGCGCATAGCCGCCGGCCTCATCCGCCAGCTGAGCGCGCATCTTTGCGTCGGCTTCGTGCTCGCTGCGCCGCGAATCGGCCTCGATGGCCGCCGCCAGGCCCTCGACCGAATCCGGAGCAGAGCTCGGCAACGGGTGCTGCGCCGCAGGCCGCTTCGGAAGCGCGCACGCGGCGACCAACAACGCCAGCACTCCGCAGACCGCGACCTTCCCGTGGCCCGCCAAACTCCGGCGTCCGGCAGGATCGCCGTATGGAAGCTGCCTGTTCACGGGGCCGGCGGACGGTCCGGCACCTGCGGCATCACGAAGCCCTGCAGACGCAACTGAGACAACACATCGCTTGCCTCACCCCCGTGCCCCATCTTGAGCAGTCCCCCCTGCAGCGATTTCGCGCGGGCCTGGGGTAACCGCGAATCGACGACTACGATCAGGGCGACAGGCAGCTCGGGAGATTGTGTCACTCCCTTCAGATCGTTCGCGAAAGGCAACGTCGCCAGGGCCGCTGTTTGCGGCTGGTCGAGCAAAGCGACAGCCTGTTCCCCGCCAGCCACCCGTCTCAACGCGCTGAGTATCTGGCCGGTCGACTGGATTTTGACGTCCGCAGGAAGTGTCCAGGTCCCGAGAGCCCAGTGCCACACGAACTCCGGCGCATAGCCCGCGACACTCAAGATGGTGTATCCCCCCAGCGAGGTCGGACCGGTGACCCGCCCGGGCTTCGCGACCAGGGTCCACCGTTGCTGGGTACCGGTGCCCACGACGTCCGCCTGCACCAGCGGCGTGAAATGAAACTGCGGGCCGTGCTGGATGAAGAACGGGAAGGGCACGAACGCGAGGACCGCGTCGGGACTCCCGAGCTTGGCCACGCTCCCCTCATCGGTAGGGTCGTAAATTGCTGCCAGACTTCCCGGAGGCCAACCGGCAGCCTTCACCGCAGCGCTGACGAACTGATCCACGTACGGTTGCGCATCGCCCGCAGCCCCCGGGTAACCGGGGGCGCAGAACACCAGGGTCGAAACCGCCGCGGCTAATAGTGTGCTCATCTCTTTAGGCTATCATTCCGCCGTGCTTCTGGCCCAGCTCCCCGGCGAGCCGCCAGAGCGCGCCCCTCCCAAAGCATGATGACCTGAACGATGCAGCAGATCTTTCTCTTCGTGTTGCGCGCGCGGCTCTGGATCGCCGCTGCTTTCCTGATCCTGACTGCGGCGGGCATCTATGGCGCGACGAAGGTTCCCACCGATTCGGCCATAGACCGGCTGATCGCTCCGGACGATCCGGTAGCCCGCGCGACCGTCGAATTCGAGCGCGTGTTTCCGGAAGGACAGCAGGCCCTCATCATGCTCGAGGCGCCGGACCCTCTGAGCCCCGATGTGCTGCGCGCCGCCGAGCGTCTCGAGCGCGAGCTTGCGAAGATTCCGCATGTCGAGCCTCACAGCCTGCTGACCCTCTTCAGCCGCGGCACCGTGACCGGTGACATCACGAACCAGCGGGCCGAGCAGCTGCGAAAGTTCGCGACCGGCACGGCGCTGTTCCGCCGAGCGGGCCTCCTGGGCGAGCGCTACCTGGGCATCGCTCTCGAGCTGCACGTGAATTCCCCCGCCGAGCGCGATCGCGCCCTGGCGGCGATCGACTCGCTCGTGCTGCCCCTGGACAAAGCGGGAAAGCCCTTCACGGCCGTCCGCCGCGTGGGATCGCCCTGGCTCGACGCCTGGCTGGAAAGACAAACGGGTGTGGCGACGAAGCGTTCCATGCCGCTCTTCGGCGTCTTTCTGACCGCTCTGGTGCTCATCATCTACCGCTCCTGGCGCGCCCTGCTGGCAATCGTTCTCACCCTCGGGTCCGTCGTCGCGATTGCCGTGGGACAGGCCCACCTGTTCGGTTGGACAAACACCGTGGTTTCGGCCCTGGTTCCCCTCACCGTGATGGTCACCACGACGGCCACGCTCGTCTACATCCATTCGCGCTACATGGAGCCGGACGACGCGCCGACCCTCCTCGAGCACCACGCTCGCGCTCTGGCGAACAAGTTCATGCCGAGCACCGCCTCCATCTTCGCAACCGCCGTCGGCTTCGGAGCGCTGGTGGTTTCGGACATTCGACCGATACGCGAGATGGGAATCTGGACCGCCTGCGGGTTGGTCATTGCCTGGGTAGCCTGTTTTACTTTGTTTCCCGCCCTGCAGTCGCTGTTACACACTCCGCTGCGCGCGCAGGGCGCGGCGGCCGGAAAATGGTTTCCGCGCTTCGTCGAGCTCCTGGTCCCCGCAACGCGGCGCTATCGCTGGCTGTTCGTCGCCGCCGCACTGGTGTTGATGCTGTGCGGAGCGGCCGCGCTGTTCGGCATTCCCGGCAGGATTCCGCCTCTCGCGCTCGAAACAGACGCCCTCGCCTACGTCAATCCGGACCTGCGCGTGGCGCAGGACACCCGCAGGTTCGAGGAATCGAACGGCCTCGACGTGATGGACCTTTGGATTCAGACAGCGCCGGGCCACGCACTGGACCCGGACTTTCTGCGCGCCCTCTATCTGCTGACCCAGCGCCTCGAGAGCACTCGCGGCATTACCGCCGTCGACGGTCCCACCTCGGTGCTGACCTGGGAGCGTTATATCGAATCCGGGTCCGATCGATTGCCGACGGACGCGTCGGCGTGGCCGAAGTTGGCCGAGGATCTCGAGCAGATCGTGCTGACCGAGCCCGCCGCGCGCGCGTACATCGATATCACGAATCTCGCGAGCGTGCGTCTCAGCATCCGTGGACGTGGAGAGTACTTCGGGCGGCCCGGCTCGATAGAGAATTTCCTGAGGAAAACCTGGGCCGAGGTACAGGCCTCCGACCCTGCTCTGCGCACGGCCCGTGGCCGCCTCGTCGGCAAGGGAGTCGTTTCGGGAGAGATCACGACGCGCCTGCTCCCCACACTCTCGCAAAGCTTCGTTCTCACCGCGAGCGTGATCTTTCTCGCATTCCTGCTGGTATTCCGCAGCCTCTCCGCGTGCCTGATGACCATGATCCCATCATTGTTCGCGATTCTGTCGGTGTTTCTCCTCATGCGCGTCACCGACATTCCGCTGAACATCGCCACCATTCTCATCGGCTCGACCATCCTGGGAGCCACCGAGAACGATCAGATCCACTTTTTCTATCACTATCACGAAGGGCTGGCCGCAGGCTCGACGGCCGCGGCCCTGCGGCACGCCATGCTCATCGCGGGCCGGCCGATTCTGTTCGCCACCCTCATCAACGCGAGCGGCTTTCTCGCCCTCGCGCTCTCGGATCTGCCTCCCATGCGACAGTTCGGCATCGTTGCCTCCTCGGCGTTCGTCCTCGCGCTGTTCGCCGACTTCACGGCACTGCCGGGCGCGTTGTGGATACTGACCCGTTTCGAAAGGCGGACCGTGCCCGCATGACCGTGGCACCTCCGGGCGGGAACGCCGGAACGCGGGAACGCGCCCCGAGCCCCCTGACGCGGCACTTCTTAACAGACATCCCAGTCTTACCTGCGTCATCATCGCGCGCTTTCGGACACGGAGGACCTGCAGATGAGGGCTCAGGAGCGGCGGGATGGCTAACACTGCGGGAACACTGCAGGCCGGGCCCATTCTGGTCGTCGATGACGATCCGGCGACGCGTCGCATGCTGGCGAGCTACTTCGAGGAGCACGACATGCCCGCCAGCGCTGCCGCGGGCCGCAAGGAGCTCACCCGCCAGCTCCAGGCCGACGAGCCGAGCCTGATCATTCTCGATCTGCGCCTGGGACAGGATGACGGCCTGGACCTGCTGCGCGAGATCCGCTCCAACTCCGACGTTCCCGTGATCATCACGACCGGGCACCGCCTCGATGAGATCGACCGGGTCGTCGGCCTGGAGCTCGGCGCGGATGACTATGTGACCAAGCCTTTCGGCTTACGCGAGCTGCTGGCACGCGTGCGCGCCGTCCTGCGCCGGCACGAGTTGGGCCGCTTGGCGCGAGCGCGCGAGCCGCAGCGTGGCGGTTACAAATTCGGCGCCTGGCGGCTGGAGCGCCAGAGCCGCCGTCTCCTCACAGCCGATGGTGCGCAGGTGACCTTGACGAAAGGCGAGTACTCGCTGCTGGTTGCTTTTCTGGATGCGGCGCAGCGTCCCCTGACGCGCGAGCAGTTGCTCCAGGCAACGCGGATACACGAGGACATTTTCGACCGCAGCATCGATGTACAGGTGCTGCGCTTGCGCCGTAAGTTGGAAACGGACGCGAGCGCGCCGCGCGTCATCCAGACGGAGCGCGGCGTCGGGTACGTGTTTACGCTCTCTGTCGAGTTATTTTGAGGGAAGGGACGGCGGTGGCGGCTCTCGGTCCGGCTCTCGTGCTGTGGTTCGCCCTGGTTCCCGGAAACAGCTCAGCGGCGCCCGCGTCCGGCCCCTCATTCGACTTCGACACTGCGCCGGCTGCCGAGCCCATCACGCCCATACCCGCGCCGCCGCCGGCGAATCCGTTGCAAATGGCGCTCGGCGAGCGCCTGTTCGAGGATCCTCGCCTGTCTCACGCCAATGTACGCAGCTGCGCGACATGCCACGACCTTCACATCAATGGAGCCGGCAAGACACGCAGCACGGCCCTCGACGGCAAGCCTCTGCAGTTCCAGACACCGACCGTTTTCAACGCCGCATTGAGCTTCCGTCTGTCCTGGGAAGGGCGCTACCGCACGCTGGAAGAGCAGATCACCGCGTCCCTGGTGAATCCGGCCATCATGGGCACCAACATGGACGAAGTCCTCGGCAAGTTGCGCGGCGACCCTGAGATGGTCGGGCGGTTCGAGAGCGCCTTCGGGCATGGACCGGATGAGCGCAGCCTCGTGGCAGCGGTTGCGACTTTCGAGCGCTCCCTGCTGACGCCCGGAAGCCGCTTCGACCGCTGGCTCGCCGGAGATGCGGCAGCGCTGTCGGACCGGGAGCTCACGGGCTATCGGCTGTTCAAATCGCTCGGCTGCATCGCCTGTCATCAGGGTGTGAACATCGGCGGCAATCTCTTCGAGCGCGCCGGGATCTTTCGCCCGCTGGACCAGGACGCGCCCGCGGCGCAGAACGCGCCGAAAGTGCTGCGCGTGCCCAGTCTGCGCAACGTCGCGGTCACGGCGCCCTACTTCCACGACGGCAGTGCCCGGACTCTGGACGATGCTGTCCGCAGGATGAGCCGCGCACAGTTGAACTCGAGCCTCAGCGATGAGCAGGTCGAGGCGATCGTGGGCTGGCTGCGCACACTGACCGGATACTATCTGGGCCGGCCCCTCGGGGAGCACCCATGAGAGTCGCGCAGATCATCTCGGCGGTGGCCCCCGTGCTGATGCTGCTCACCTGGTTGTGGCTGAGCAGCAGCAACGACCAGGCGGGTACAGCGGACGAGGCGATGCACGCGCTGGATGACTTCTCGATGGCGGAGCAAGCGCTGCATCGGGACGTATTGAGTGCCCGGATCGGCCTGCTGCGCAACTACGATCCCCTGGTGCGCGAAATCAGCGCGCTCCGCGATGCCACCAATCGACTGCGCGCGGCAGCGGCGCGTGAGCCCGAAATAGCGGCCGCGTCCACCCGTCTGGCGGCTCAGATCGACCAACAGGAGCAGTGGACGGAGCAATTCAAGACTCGCAACGCGCTGCTGCAGAACTCTCTATCCCATTTCGCCCTGCTCAGCGCGCAGCTGAGCGCCGCGGACCAGGGTGGGGCCCTGGTTCGCCGGGTCGGCGCGCTGGCCACTGCCTTTCTGGAACTGACCTTTGACCCCTCGGCCGCGGCGGCGGCGGAGGTTGATGATCGCCTGGCGTGGCTGTCAGGCGACGACCCTGTGCTCGAGCACCTGCTGGCGCACGCACACCTGTTGCGAAAGCTCCTGCCGGAGACCGATAGCGCGGTGCGGGCTGTATTCGTGATACCGCGTGACGGCCAGGCGGAGCTCATCCGCGCGCTGATACTCGCGCGGAAAAATATCGCGGAAAACCGGGCGAGGTCGTTCCGCCGCATCCTGTACGTCACTTCCCTGTTGCTGTTGGGCTCGCTCGCCTATCTCGGCATCCGTTTGCAGTCCCGAGCCCGCTCGCTGCGGCGGCGCGCGGCGATGGAGCACGTGATCGCGAGCATCTCCACACGATTCATCAATTCGCGCCCGCGGGATATCGCCGCTCACGTCGCGCTCGCGCTGGGGGAGCTGGCGCTTCATATGGGTGCCGCGCGTGCCTATTTCATCGCCGGCGGCAAGACTGCGCAGCTCTACAAGTGGGCGCGCGACGACGTGTCTTTTCCACGCGGCTGGCCGGAGTCGGCGTTGCCGCTGGCAGGACGCTTCGCTGGCAAGAACAGGGAAGCCGTGCACATTCATGACGTCCGCAAGCTCGAGGCGAGCGGGGGCGCGGAAGTCCTGCTGGCGGCGGGCCTGCACGGCTGGCTCTTCATCCCCACCCGCGGCGAGCAGGGCCCCAGCGCCATGTTGGGATTCGATGCGCTGCGGCCGGGCGCGATCGCCCGCCCCGGTGAGCTTTCCCTGCTCCGCATGGCGTGCGACGCGATCGCCAACGCGGTGGCGCGGGAATCGCTCGAGCGCGACCGGGAGCGATTGGAGGCCAATCTGCAGCATGCGCGCCGCATGGAGACGCTCGGTGCGCTCACGAGCGGGATCGCTCACAACTTCAACAACATCATCGGGGCGATTTCCGGCTACGCCGAAACGGCGCAGGCGTACGTGGAGCCGGGGAGACGCCCGATGGAAAGCCTGATCGAGATCAGGCGCGCCGCGGAGCGGGCGCGCGACCTGGTCGGCCAGATCCTCACATTCGGCCGCGGCGGGGCGCGCCGCTCGACCCTGGTATGTGTCGCATCGCTGGTCTCCGAAGCGAAGTCGCTGCTCGATGCCTCGCTCAGCGCCGACGTGAGAATCGTCGTACACACGACCACACAGCTCGCGATCGTGCGGGGTACCCCGGCCCAATTGCAGCAGGTCATCCTGAATGTCTGCAAAAATGCCGCGCAGGCCCTGGAGGCCCCTGGAGCGATCGAGGTCGAGATCGGCGTGCACGAGCTCGCCCTGCCCCTGCAAACCAACACAGGCGAGCTGCCACCCGGCCGCTACGCCGTCATTGCCGTGACCGACGCGGGCCGCGGCATGGACGAGACCACGCAGGAGCGCATGTTCGAGCCCTTCTTCTCGTCGCGCCTCGAAGGCAATGGACTCGGCCTCGCCACCGTTCGCGAGATCGTCCTGCAACACGCGGGAGCGGTGAAAGTGCGCAGCGCCCCGGGAGCCGGCACATGCTTCGAGGTGTGGCTCCCCTGCGCGCCGGATGAGCACGCACTGCCGGGTAATGGCGGCGGCGTGTCGGGTCGCGGCGCCGGCGAGACGGTACTGGTGGTGGAAGCCGATCGTGAGCGCCTGTTGCGTCATGAGGAGATCCTCGCGGCGCTCGGCTACGAGCCGGTCGGATTCGCCCACTCCGCGGAGGCGCTCGGCGCCGTGCGCACGGCGCCGGCGCGCTTCGACGCGGCGCTGTTGTGTTGCCACTTGCACGGGGTCGAGCTGGTGCTCGATCTCGCGGCCGAGCTGCGCGGCACGGCGCCCGACCTGCCCCTGATTCTGGCAACGGCTTCGGCAAGTGACTTCGGTGCTCCTTCCCTGGCCGGGGCCGGTATCGCGACCATCATCCGACAGCCCCTGACGTCGGGTGAGCTCGCGGATGCCCTTGCCACCGTCTGCTACGGTCGTAGCGTGTTCGGCCAGGAAACGGCGGCGTAGTATTCGGCTCCGCGCCCGCGATCGGGCGGGCGAGCCGGCCGGATCTCCTCACTTTCTTTGCTCCTCGCGAGCCTCGAGAGCGGTCTCGAGGGCAGGCGGGCGGCCGCCCTCGAGCCGGGTGACCGGGGCCACGAACCGGTAGCCCTGGCCGGTCACGTTTTCCACATACCGGCTGTCGCAGCGGCCGTCGCCGAGCGCCCGGCGCAGTGCCGCGATGTGTACTCGCAGCGTCCCCTCCTCGACGATGGTGTCAGGCCAGACCCGCTCGCGCAGCTCGCTCTTCTTCACGAGCCTCCCCGCGTGCTCCACCAGGACGACGAGGATTTCCCGCGCGCGGCTGCCGAGGGCCACCGGCTGAGCCGCGCGCATTAGAACCCGTTGCGCAGGGAACAGCCGGAACGGCCCGAACGCGAACTCGAGCGCTCCCGGCGCCATTACTTCATCTCCCACCGCAATTGCGCCGTCGTCAGCTGCACTTTCTCGAGCGCTCTGTTGGTGGCGTCACTCACGCAAGCGTGGTAATGCACCGCGCGGATGGGGTCGCGCAGCTCGTCAGATCCGCCGCAGACGATCTCCGCGGCCCACCTTATGCGTCGATGCAGGGTGTCGATGCCTTGCCGGCTCGAGAGGTTCAGATCCCCGTAGCGAACGGTCATCGACCGTTGTTCGGCTTCGGCGGCCGAGCTGTTCACCCCGTGTGCGCCGAGAACGGTGCCAAGCGCCGCCAACAGGCCCACACGCCCCAAAACACGACCGGTTCCGCGAATTCGCATCGTCATGATGTAAATCTCCTTACGGTGATAGGCTTTCCGGGTTTCAAGCGATCGCGCGGACCGGTTCGGCCGCGCCGCCGGACCACATCGCCAGCAGCGAGAGCCGGTCGATCTTGCCGAGGGCGTTGCGCGGAATTTCGGCGACGATGTGCAGCCACTCCGGTACCTTGTAGTCGGCCAGCCGCGCCTTGGCGCTCTGCAGAATGTCGCTGATGACGTAACTGCCCGAGGACCCCGCCAGACGCACGAATCCGGCGACTCTTTGTCCCAGCTCATCGTCCGGAACACCGACGACGACGGCGTCGGCCACTGCGGGATGCTCCAGCAGCACCCGCTCGACCTCCACGGGCGAGATGTTCGAGCCGCCGCGAATGATGAGATCCTTCTTGCGCGCCACGAACCACAGATCGTCCTGCTCGCCCTGGCGCACCAGATCGCCGCTGCGGTACCAGCCTGCCGTCGTCGCCGGGTCGAGGCGATCCGGACTCACCCAGTAGCCGACCGCGACATAGGGCCCACGAACCCACATCTCGCCGACGGCACCGCGCTGGACCTGCAGGCCGTTGTCATCGACCAGCCGCACCTGCGCGCCTGGCGCGATCCGGCTGACCGGGCCGCAATGCATGCCGTGGATGAGGGCTCCGACCACCTCCGAGGCAGCCCAGAAGGAACGCAGGTGAACGCCGAACACATCGGGGAACTCCTGCTGCAGCTTCTGTGGGCAGAGGTCTCCTCCCGTCGCGCAGAATTCCAAAGAGTCGACCTTGCGGGGCTGTACACGCTGGCGCCGCATCAACTCGACGAACATGAACGGCAGGCCGATCACCCAGGTGGCGTAGTAGCGCTCGATGGCACTCAACACGACATCCGCATCGAAACGCTCGATGAGCACCTGGATCGCGCCGAAACGCAGCCCCGCGAGCAGCACGAAAAAACCGCTCGCATGCACCATCGGCGCCATGTTGATGGCTATCTGCGGCCGCTCGAGCCCCAATTGTCCGCAGGCTTGCGCGCCGGCGGTCAGGGTGGCGGCCGTGTGAGTCACCAACTTGGGCAGCCCCGTCGTTCCGGAAGTGCAGAGCAGAACGGCGGGCGAATTCACATCGGGAAACTCCATCGGCGCCGTGTCAGTGCCCGCCTCGAGGAGGTCCCTCCATGGCCGCGGCGCGGCGAGCCCGCCGGCCCCGCCCACCACGTAGCGCGCATCCGCCGCCAGAATGTTTGTTTCGACGCCTTCCACCGCGGCGTAGAGCTGCGCCTGGCCGATGTAGACGGACGGTTGCAGGCGCTGCAACACTGCGCGCAACTCCGTGGTCTCGAGCGTGGTATTCAGCGGCGCCGCGATGGCGCCGACGCGGAAGCAGGCGAAGTAGGCGATCGCGAGCTCCGGCACGTTGAACATATGCAACGCAACGCGATCGCCCTTGCGGACGCCCCGGGCGTGCAGGGCTCGCGCCACCTGTTCGACGGCGAGCGCCAGCCGGCGGTAGCTCCAGAGCTCGCGCCCGGCGATGAGGGCAATCCCCTCGGGATTGTTGCCCGACTGGAAATAGAGTGCGCTCAGAGGTGTCGTGGATTCCATCGCTGTCTCCGCGGCGCCGGCGGTGCCGGCTGACGGTGCGAAGGATCAGCGCAGCGGGTTGCGCAATCATTTCAGAACGGACGAGCTGGCTACGGCCGTAACGTAGCGAGGGCATCCGCAACATCGAAGCGCATCTCGCGCATTTGCCTGAACGTGACCGCAAAAGGCGACGCCAACGCCAGGAGCCACCGTCCTCTGCACCCTGCGGAGATCCGCCAGGGGGTGGCTCACCTGCGCAGGGCTTCGTAGTAAAATCGGCCGCGTACGGGCTGAATCCTATCCAGGAGGCGCTATGAGAACGCACCGGCCATGGCAGCCACACTTGAGCAACACGCCGCTCTTCAATCCCTACACTCCGGTAACCGGTCGAGCCACGACCCTCGATCATTTCGACCTCATCGAGGAAGAGGACGAGAGCGAAATCCCCCCCGGCGAGGAGTCGGAGCAGCTGGGTGATCCGCGGCCGCGGCTGAAGCGGGATTGACCGCTGTCGCGGGCCGGATCGCGGCGGCAGTCAACGCCTCCACGCTGCTTCCGCCGCGCGGCCATTTGTCGAACGTCGTCGTCAACTCGGCGGCGACCGGTTCGGGCGGCTGTGCGCCCTGCGCGACCCCGAGCACCACTGTTTCGACCCACCAGCCAAAAGGGTAGACTCGCCACCGCCGGCAGGGGGGAAGGAGCCGGCGGGAGAGCTCCAATGGCGGAAACGCGGCATGACTGGTTCCTGAATCAGATCTTCCAGCACCGCGCGGCATTGCACCGCTATCTGGGCAAGCTGACCTCCGGGGCGGAAGACATCGAGGATCTGGTGCAGGAGACGTACATCCGCATCTACGCTCTGCCCGACTACGACCGGGTCGAATCCCCCAAGGCCCTGCTGTTCCGGATTGCCCATAATCTCGCTGTCGAGCGCGCCCGCCGGCAACAGGCCCAGGCGACCGACACGATGGCGGATTTGGAGACCTTGAGCGTCTATTCTAATGAGGCGCCGCCGGACGAGCAGACCGACGCGCGGCGCCGCTTCGAGTCGTTCTGCGCCGCCGTCGAGCGCTTACCGCCCTTGTGCCGGCGAGTGTTCGTGCTCCGCAAGGTCCACAAGCTCTCGCATGCCGAGATCTCGGAGGTGCTCGGCGTCTCCCAGAGCACGATCGAGAAGCACGTGGCCAAGGGTCTGGTGCGCTGCCGGGATTATCTTCGGGAGTTGGGCCTGTTGGATGTTACAGAGACAAGGGCTCGCTCGAGCCCGCTGCGCAGCGTCGGCGACGGCGGGAGCGGTGAATGAGCGAAGTCGTGAAGTTGCGTACGCGCGCGGAGATCGACGAGGAGGCCGCCGCGTGGGTCTGGCGGATGGAGTCGGGACCGGCCGGCGGCGCGGATGCCCCCGGTTTCGAAGCCTGGCTGCGCCAGGACCCGCGCCATCGCCGCGCGGTCGAGGAGTTGACGCGGGTTTGGGACGCCCTGGACGGACTGGCCGGAGCGCAGCGCGCCGCCGGCATGGCCGGCTTGTCCGGGAGCTCAGGCGCTGCGCCCGTGGGCGCGGTGTCGGGCCGCCGCTACTGGTTGCTGGCCGCCGCAGCGATGCTCATCGCGACCGTGGGCGGCGTTGTGTGGCTGCACAGGGGCAACGAAACCCAGACCCTGGCCACGGCGGTGGGGCAGCATCGCGATGTCACGCTGACCGACGGCACGGTAATCACGCTCAATACCAACACGATCGTAGAGACGAAGTTCGGGCGCCGCGCGCGGGAGATCTACCTGCGTAAGGGTGAAGCGCATTTCGAGGTCGCGCAGGACCGCTTGCGGCCGTTTCTGGTCCACGCGGGTGATGCGGTGGTCCGCGCCATCGGCACGGAGTTCGAAGTCCGCGTGCGCGCGGACCAGCATGTGGATGTCCTCGTCACCGAGGGCCGCGTCGAGGTCGGGCCGGACATGCCGGATGCGCAACCCCGCGGGGCCGGCGCGTCCGCCGAGCCCGTTCCCACCGTGACCGTTCGCGCGGTGGCTGCCGGACAGCAGCTCTCCACCGCTACGACCGACTACACAGTGGTCGCCGTCAGCTCGGAGCAACTTTCGAGCGAGTTGGCGTGGCGCGAAGGCGCCGTCGTTTTCGATGGCGAGCCTCTGGGGGAGGCGATCGCCGAAATCCAACGCTACACCGATGCAAGGATCGTAGTCAGCGACCCCCGCATCCGCTCTCTCCCGGTCGGCGGCCGGTTCAGGACCGACGATCTGCAAGGCTTTCTGGACGGCCTCGAGACCGCGTTGCCCGTGACGATCCGCCGTACGCCGGACGGATTGGTGTACGTCGAGCCGCGTCGCTGATCCCCTTACCGACCCCCACTTCCGAGTTCTGATTCGCCGCCGTTCCCGCGCGCATAAAATCCGCGCGGCCGAGTAGTGCCTTTTTCGCTTCCAACCGTCTTCTGATTAGCGAGGGGAAGGAATGCGATTTGTCTCTTTGACGCAACGAGCGCTCGTAGGCTGTCTGGCTCTGGCTCTGGCCCTGCTCGCGGGCCGCGCCTACGCCGACGCTCCTGTGCGGCATTTCGACATTCAGTCCCAGGTCGCCGCGTTCGCTCTGAAGGAGTTCGCGCGCCAGGCCGACATCAGCCTGGTGTTCTCATCGACCGTCGTTGCGAATCGTCAGACAACCGGCATTCGCGGCGACTTCACTGTGGTCGAGGGCTTGAGGAGGCTGCTGGATGGCAGCGGACTGTCGTTCAAGCAGGTGAGCGCGACGACCATCGCCATCAACGCGGCGAGCACGGCAAGCGATCGTCAGGATCCGCCCGGAGATCCGCCCGCGGACGAGCCGAACGCCGCGCACAGCCCGGTTCGCAACGAGTCACAAACCAAGGGGGACACCAACATGAGTCATCGAGGATTCTTTACCCGCCTGGCAAGCCTGCTCGCGCTGAGCGGTGCAACGCTGGCCGGGGGCCACGCTTACGGCCAGGAAGCGGGCACGACGGACCAGAATCAGCCGGCAACCGTCGATGCCAGCGCGGCCAACACCAATACCCTGGAAGAGGTCGTCGTGACCGGTACCGCCACCTCCGGCGGCGTGAAGAAGCTCGATGCCAGCTTCGAGATCACCACGGCGAGCCTGGAAGAGATCCGCGATGCCCAGCCTTCGAGCGCTGCCGACCTTCTGAAGGTCGTGCCGGGTATATTCGCGGAGTCGAGCGGCGGCGAGTCCGGCGCCAACATCGAGCTCGCCGGCTTCCCGGGCGGGGGCGATGCGCCCTATGTGACCTATCAGATCAACGGCTCGCCGATCTATCCGGTGCCGACCCTGTCCTTCATGGAAAACTCCTCGCTGTTTCGACTGGACGAAAGCATCGAGCGCGCGGAAGTGCTGCAAGGAGGCCCCGGCGTCGTGTTCTCCAACGGCCAGCTCGGCGCGACCGCGAACTTCATCCTGCGCAAGGGCACCGCGGATCCGCACGGAGACGTCGGCCTGACGGTGGGTACCGATCATGGCTATCGGGTCGACGCCTTCTACGGCGGTCCGTTGACGCAGGACTGGCTGGTCAGCGTAGGAGGCTTCTACAGATACTCCCAGGGCGTGCGCGACTCGCAGTATCCGGCGGACAACGGCGGGCAATTGACCGCCACGTTGTTCCACAAGATGGACAACGGCTCCATCCTGTTTTACGGGCGTGCCCTCAATGACAAGAATCTCTTCATCACGGACATTCCGGTAACCGTCAGCGGCAACGGGAAGGATCAGACCGTATCGGGATTTCCGGGTTTCAATCCCCATACGGGAACATTCGCCGGCGACGGCCTGCGTGGCATATCGGTGCAGGAGGCGCCAGGGCAGGCCCCCATCACGGCCGACCTGGCGAATGGCCGCGGCGCGGACCTGCGCTGGTTCGGCAACGATCTCGACCTGCAGCTCAACGACACCATCGCGTTTTCGAACAAGCTGCTGTACTCGTCCGGCGAGGTCGACTGCTATTGCCTCTTCAATAACTTCGCGCCGCAGACCCTCGGCTCCTTCGCCCAACAGCAGATCAAGACGGTGAATGGCAACAGCGCGATCACGGGTCCTTACGGCACGGCGAACAACTACACGGCGAGCCTGGTCAGCACGGGCGCGGCGCTCGACCCGAACTCCTACGTGGCCTCGCTCGGGTTCTGGATCGTACAGAAGCACATCCAGTCGTTTACCGATGACATGCGCTTCAGCTTCGATCTTTTTCAGGGCAATACGCTGACCTTGGGCGGCTATCTGGCAGCCTATTCCTCCAATGACCATTGGTGGCTCGGCAACAACGAGCTCGTCACGGCCACCCCGAACGCCCAGCTCGTCAATCTGACCCTGAACAACGGCGTCAATGTCACGAACCCCGCCGGCCAGCTCGGCGCCGCGTTCTTCACGCTGATCGAGGACTGGAACGGCCTCAACACGGCGCTGTTCGGCTCGGACAGCTGGAAGTGGGGACCGTGGCTGTTCGATGCGGGCTATCGCGTCGAGGAGCAGAGAGACCATGGCTCGATCGAGAATGACTCATCGGTCAACCTCGACAACGATCCGCGCAATCTCTACAACAAGGGCGTGAGCGTTCCCAACGGCAAGTTCAACCAGGGCGTCAATTGCGATACCTCCGGCACCAGCGAGTGCACCGAGTACCACCACACGCTCGGCTCCTGGGCCATCGGCGCGAACTACGAGATCACCCCGCACATGTCGGCTTACGGCCGGATCAATGCGGGCGTTCACTTTCCGGGTTTCGACGACCTGCGCAACGGCCAGCCGGAAACGCAGAAGATCAACAACTACCAGGTCGGCTACCGCATCCAGACGCAGACGATCTATGCGAGCGTCGACTATTTTCACCGCAAGTTTACCGGCGTGCCGTTTCAGCAGTTCACGGCGAGCGGCCAGTCGATCACCACCGTCTACGGAGCCAAGTCCGATGGCCTCGACTTCGAGGGACAATGGCGCCCCCTTCAGCCCCTGAGCATCGACTTCAGCGGCAACTGGGTGCGCGCGCGGTACACAGGGGTCTACGACGGCCTGACTCTGCAGCGGCAGCCGCGCCTGCAGTTCCGCGTCACTCCCTCTTATTTGCTGCCGATGGACTTCGGCGACCTGCGCTTCTTCGCGACCTACACCCATATCGGGTTGCGCTACTCGGATATCACCAACCAGCAGATCCTGCCCGAGTACTACACGCTCGATGCCGGCGCAGTGGCCGAGGTCGGACAGCACTTCGAAGTGCGCCTGCAGGGCACCAATCTCACCAACCAGATTGGCCTGACCGAGGGCAATGCGCGCATCGCCCTCGGCGCGGGCAGCGGCATCGCCAACAACTTCGAGATGGCCCGGCCGATCTTCGGCCGCCAGGTCACCCTGCAGTTGCGCTACAAGTTCTGAAGAACGCGCCGTAGCCGGTATGATGGCCGGTATGCGAACCGGTCTGAGTCGAGGCGAGCGGGCACTGCTGGTGCTGTTGGCACTCCTGCCCGCCGCCTCGACACAACCGAGGGTGCCGCCGGCGGAGCCGCACCTCGCGCCGCCGCAGGTTCTCTTCAAGGATCTGTTCGTCGCGGTGCAGACGTCGGCCATCTATGGGGACGGCAAGACCTTCGTCGACGCGGTACCTCACGCCGCGCCAGGGGAGATACTCAGCGAATACCACACTGCGCACCCGACCTCGCCGGAAGCGCTCAAACGCTTCACCGATGACCACTTCACACTTCCCGCGCAGGTCGCTCCGCCGCCCTCGCCGCCCGAGCAGGTGTCGGTCGTCACGCATATCGACCGTTTGTGGGACCAGCTCACGCGCCGCACTCCGGTCGTGCCGCCTTATTCGTCCGCGTTACCGCTACCACGGCCTTACGTGGTTCCGGGAGGCCGGTTCCGCGAAATCTATTATTGGGACTCCTACTTCACCATGCTCGGCCTGGCCGAGAGCGGGCGACAGGATCTGCTGGAAGACATGGTGCGGGACTTCGCTTATCTCATCGATACGTACGGTCATATCCCGAACGGCGCCCGCACCTACTACCTGAGCCGCTCGCAGCCTCCTTTCTTCTTTGCCATGGTCGGGTTGCTCGCGAAGGATGATCCCGCGGGCGCTTATGCGAAATACCTGCCGCAGCTCGAGCGCGAGTACGAGTTCTGGATGCAGGGTGCGAAAGGGTTGCGTCCCGGCCGCGCGCACCGGCATGTCGTCGCAATGCCGGACGGGTCGATCCTCAACCGCTATTGGGACGATAGGAATACACCACGCGATGAGTCGTATCGCGAGGACCTGGAGCTGGCGCGCGCGAGCGGACGGCCGGCGCCGCAAGTGTTCCGCGACATTCGAGCGGCTGCGGAAAGCGGCTGGGACTTCAGCTCCCGCTGGTTCGCCGACGGCCAGACGCGCGCGACCATCGATACCACCGACATCGTGCCGGTCGATCTCAACAGCCTGTTGTTCGGCCTCGAGAGCGCGATCCGCTCCGGCTGCGAGCACCGCGGCGACAGCGCATGCGCCAAGGATTTCGCGCAGCGCGCCGCGGCTCGCCGCAGCGCCATGGATCGAGATCTGTGGGACGCGGCCCGAGGCTCCTATGTCGACTACAGTTGGACGCGCGCGGCGCGCATCACACGGATCTCATCGGCGACGCTGTATCCGCTATTCTTCGGAGCCGCCTCCGACGCGCAAGCGGCCGCGGTTGCCCAACTCGTCTCCCGGGAGCTGCTGCAGCCGGGAGGCATCGTCACGACTCCGCTGCGCACCGGCGAGCAGTGGGATGCACCCAACGGCTGGGCACCGATCCAATGGATCGCAGTGGCCGGATTGCGCCGCTACGACCGGCCCGGCCTCGCCGAGGCGATCGCCTGTCGATGGATGCTCACCGTCCTCGACGTTTATCGCCAGAGCGGAAAGTTGGTCGAGAAATACGACGTGGTGACGACCGGCCGCTCCGGCGGAGGCGGCGAATATCCGCTGCAGGATGGGTTCGGCTGGACCAACGGGGTGATGCGCAAACTGATCGCGCTCTATCCCGCGGACGCCACGTACTCCACACCAGCCCAGTGCCCGAAGGAGTAGGTTGCGCTTCGCGCGGCCCGTGTATCCTCTTGGCTTACCCGCGCGGCCTGTTGGTCCCGCGGCGCAACGATCTGCGCCCCGCAGCCGTCCCTCCGCACAGTCCCGACGGCGCGCGCACCCCGCCGCTTGCCCCCACCCGACTACCTTGTTGAACGCTTGCGACAGCTCCGAGGGACTCGGTCCCACCCTTTCATCCTGAGCGCGCCGGCACTTGGCTTTTATAATGTCGTCATAATAATATAAAGCCACAACGCACCCCAAACGGGAAAATGCGGGCGTCCGGGGGGCCGGATAACTTAGGTGAACAATGGGCGCGAGGCGGCGAGCGTGCAGCACCTGATATTCGCTCATGCGAAGCGGCTCGTCGTGATCTGGCTTCTAACCGCGGCGACGTCGAGCCTGGGTTCGACTGCCCCGGCGCCGGCTCCCGCGACGACAGGTCCGCCGAAAATCGACCTCGACGCGTTCGAGGCAATGAAAAAGACCGTCCCGCTTCCGGACGGCGAGACCCTCGCCTATCTTTCCATGGGTGATCCCAGCGGCCCGCCGGTCGTTCTGATTCATGGCTACACCGACAGCGCGCGCGACTGGGTGCCGCTCGTTCCGTATCTGGCGCCGCGATTCCGCCTGATCCTGGTCGATCTGCGCGGACACGGCCGCTCGAGCAAACCCGACTGCTGTTACACACTGCCGGACTTCGCTTACGACATCGTGCTGCTGCTCGATGCCCTCGGCGTGCCCAGGGCCGACATCGTCGGCCACTCGTTGGGCAGCCTCGTCACGCAAACCTTCGCCGAATATTGGCCCGAGCGCACCGGCAAGGTGGTGCTGATCTCCTCCACGGGCGGCCCGCGACCGGGTGCGGCAACGCGCAAGCCGCGGTTCGATTTCGCCGCCCAGATCCGCCAGCTCAAGGAGCCGCTCGATCCGGACTCGCCCTTCATGGTCGCCTGGTGGGACTCCCCTACGCCGGTGGATCCTGACTTCATCCGCCGCCAGCGCCGCGACGCCGCCGCCATTCCGTTGCGCGTGTGGCTCGCCGTCCTCGACCAAGGTCTCGGAGACGAATCCGATCTGCGGCGCACGTTGCCGCGGCTGAAGGCCCCGGCGCTGCTGATCTGGGGCAGCGCCGATCCCATCATGGAGCCCGACCTGCGTGCGACGCTGCGCGAGGCGTTGCCGCACGCCCGAGTCAAGATATTTCAGGGGCTGGGCCATAACCCTTTCTGGGAAGACCCCAGCGGGTCGGCCGCCGTCATCAACGCCTTTCTGGCGCCCGCGCCGCGCCCGCCCGACAGCCCCCATTGAGAGCGGCGGCCCGCCGCCGCCTGAACGCGATCGATCTCCGCAGAGGCCAGTAACAGCCACGCATTCATAGGGAGCTTTTAAATTATGAGAAAGATAATATCTAACGCGAAGCCTCCTCAGCCGGGTGCTCCGCGCGTACCGCAGGCTCGTGACACACATGCGCCGCAGGCTCGTCACGCACGCGTGGGGCAGGCAGCCGCGACAGCGCTTCTGATGCTCCTCGGCGCGGGTGATCTCAAGCCCGCCCATGCGGACGCGGACGAGGCGGGCGCCGGCGCGCCTCTTCCCCAACTGGAAACGATCACCGTTACAGCACGCAAACGCGGTGAATCGCTTGCCGAAGTCCCGACCAGCATCACGGCGTTCACGGCCGACGCGCTGCAGGATTTCAACATCCAGTCGTTCAACGACTACGCGACCATGACACCCAACCTGTCGTTCTCCTATGGCGGAGGTCCGACGGGCATCGCCGATGCGCGCGCGGTCGCGATTCGCGGCATCACCGGTCAAAACCTGTACGGCACGGCCGGCGCCACCGGCTTCTACATCGATGACACCCCGCTGCCGGGGTCGGTGGACCCGCGCGTTCTGGACATCGACAACATCGAAGTTCTCAAAGGGCCGCAGGGCACGCTCTATGGCGAGAGCTCCCTGGGCGGCAACATCCGCCTGGTCACCAGGCAGCCTAGCCTCAGCGCCAACTCGTTCACCTACGATGCCGATGCCGGCTGGACCTCCCGCGCGGGCAGTCCCGACGGCGGCCTGAGCGCGATCGGCAATCTCGTTGTCGTGCCGGACAAGCTTGCGCTGCACATCGTCGCATTCGGGGACCATGAGGGCGGCTATCTCACCCGCACCTATCCCGCCCCTACGAGTCCCGCGACCACCGATCCTTTCCTCGCGGCACCACGCACGAGCGTCGGCGACCAGGGAGCCATCACCACCTACGGCGGGAGCGTGAGCGTTCTGCTGCGAGTCGTCGATGACTTCGACATCAAGCTGCGGGTCATGCATCAGCAGCAGAAAGACTACGGGTTCCCCGCAACCTTCGCCCCGCTGCCGGCGTTCGAGCCCATTTACACACTCGACCGCGCCTTCGACGTGCAGCCGAAGGCAACGGACAACTGGACCCTGCCCTCACTCGATCTGCAGTACCGCGGTCCGGGCTTCACGGTCAGCTCCTCGACCAGCTATTTCCATCGGCATACCGAGGACCTGGAAGACTCCACCTACGGGACTCAGCAGATCTTCGCCTCCTATTACATGGTCTCCGGGCTGCCGCCGCAGCCTTACCTGTGGCAGGGCGAGCATACTCACAACCAGATCAGCAGCGAGACCCGGCTGTCCTTCGACCCGGTCCACAGCCTCAGCGGCACCGTCGGCTTCTTCTTTTCGAACACCAACACCCTGTTCTCGATCCCGCCGACCTTCGCGCCCGGCTTGCAGGCGGCGACCGTCAACAACACGGTGGTCGGGCCGTGGCCGAACGACGAGATCTGGACGCAGCGCAATCCGGCCAACCAGAAAGACACCTCGGTCTTCGGCGAGCTGTACTACAAGTTCCTCGAGAAGTTCACACTGACTCTCGGTGTGCGCGAGTACTGGCTCAAGCAGCACACCGACTTCACTGCCGACGGCTTCATGAATTTCGGCCCGACGCCGAGCAATCCGCAGAGCAACAGCGAGCACGGGACCAATCCGAAGGCGGGTCTGTCCTACCAGGCGACCACGGCCACCATGCTGTATGTCTCGGCCTCCAAGGGCTTCCGGGCGGGCGGCGCCCAGGCGGCGCTGCCGTTCTGCTCGTTGCCGCAACTGCCGCTCACGGATATCACCCAGCTGAAATCCGACACCCTGTGGACGTACGAAGCGGGCACGAAGGTCCAGTTGCAGGACCCCGAGATCCTGCTCTCCGCGGCTGTCTTCCACATCGACTGGAAGAACATCCAACAGCAGGTGGCCCTGCCCTGCGGCTCCTACTTCGACATCAACGGCGACAAGGCCAGGATCAATGGCGGCGAGCTCGAAGCGCTCGGCCACCTGACCTCCGAGCTGCAGGTGCGGGCCGGCCTGGGGTATGAGAAGACCGAGATCACCGAGCCTGGCGCCCTGGGCATCGTCGGGCTGACACCGGGCACACGCATACTGGGGGTCCCCGCCGTCACCGCCTCGGTAGGCGGGGTGTACAAACACCCCCTGTTCGGCGACACGACGGGCTTCATCTCGGCCGATTACAGCTACACCGGCGACAGCATCTCACTGCTGAACGGCGGCGGCGGCGCGACGGCCACGCGTCCCTCCTACTCGCTGGTGAATACCCGTTTCGGGATCGACTGGGGGAAATCGGAGCTCGCGCTCAACATCCGCAATCTCACCAACGCCAAACCCAACCTGGGAGACATCGGCTACGTGGGTTACGCGCAGTACAATGCGGCGGGAACCATCATTCCGCAGGTGGCGACTTTGCCGCCCGTGACCGTTACACTGGAGTTCAAGCAAAGTTTTTGAGCCCGTTACGGCTGGGGTAGTATTTGCGCGTGGCTCCCCCACGTGCACAACCCACGACCGTCGAGGTCGATCCTGAGCATCGCGTCTCCGCGCTGATCATGCTGCCGCCGTCGGCCCGCGCCTGTTTCGTGCTGGCGCACGGAGCCGGGGCCGGCATGACGCACCCCCTGATGGAGGCCATCGCGGCAGGGCTGAGCGAGGTGGGCGTGGCCACCCTGCGCTTTCAATTTCCCTACATGGAAAAGGGGTCCCGGCGCCCCGACCCGCCGGCTCTCTGTCACGCTACCGTGCGCGCGGCCGTCGAGCGGGCAACATGGCTGACGCAGGGCCTGCCGCTGATCGCCGGCGGCAGGTCGTTCGGGGGACGCATGGCCTCACAGGCACAGGCCAAGGCGGCGCTCCCCGGCGTCCGGGGTCTCGCGTTTCTGGGATTCCCCTTGCACCCTGCCGGACGCCCGTCCGACGAGCGCGGCCGCCATCTGTTCGAAGCCACGCTCCCGATGCTGTTTCTGCAGGGTAGCCGCGACGAGCTCGCCGAGCTGAGCCTGTTGGAGGCACTCGTCACGCAACTCGGCCGCCGTGCCACCCTGAAGCTGCTCGCGCATGCCAATCATTCCTTTCACGTTCCGGCCCGCAGCGGGCGCAACGACCGGCAGGTCCTCGACGAGCTGGTGCAGGCGCTCGACGACTGGATCGGGTCGGTCATCACGGCCTCCACGACCCGCAGCACCTCGGCGCAATGAATGGCTGACGCATGAAGCGGCCTCTCGACCGGTACGCCGCCAAGCGTACTTTTCCGCAGACACCCGAGCCCGGGCCGCGGGTAGCTCCGGCCCGGAGCGGCCCCCTGTTGTTCGTCGTGCAGAAGCACGCCGCGCGCCGCCTGCATTATGACTTCCGGCTCGAGCTCGATGGTGTGCTCAAGTCCTGGGCGGTGCCCAAAGGGCCGTCACTGGTGGTCGGCGACAAGCGCATGGCCGTCGAGGTGGAGGATCACCCGTTCGATTACGCCTCCTTCGAAGGGGTGATTCCTGCCAAACAGTACGGCGCGGGTAAGGTGATCGTCTGGGATTGCGGGGTGTATTCGCCGGACGAAGACCAGCAGTACTCCTTCGACGACCGTGCCGCGGCCGAGAGCCGCGTGCGTGAGGGGCTGGCAGCGGGCAAACTGAGCTTCTTCCTGCGCGGGGAGAAGCTCAAGGGCTCGTTTGCGCTGGTCCGCACCCGGGAAGACAAGCAGTGGCTGTTGATCAAGCACAAGGACCGGTTTGCGAACGGCAACGACCTGCTCGCCCGCAGCCGTTCCGTCCTTTCACATGCCTCGCTCGATGAGCTGCCGGCGTCCGCGCCGCCGGCCCGTGTGGCGGCGGCCTCGCTCGTTCCCTCCGGCCCCGCGGAAGCAACACCGGTGAGCCTGAGTCCGATGCTCGCGGAGCTCGGGGAGTCGGCTCGCTCGAGTCCGGAATGGTTATATGAGCCCAAGCTCGATGGTTATCGCGTCATTGCGGCCATCCAGGACTCGCAGGTGCGCCTGCGCTCGCGCCGCGGACTCGACCTGACCGCCCTGTTTCCCGAGATCACGGCGGAGCTGGCCGCACAGGCGAATGGTGACATGGTGCTCGATGGCGAGATCGTGGCCCTCGGCGCCGACGGCCGCCCGTCGTTCAATGCGCTGCAAAACCGCGCACAACTGAAGAGCGCGAGCCAGATCGCGGAGGCGCGGCGGGAGTCGCCGGCCGTGTTGGTCTGCTTCGACCTGCTGCACTTCGCGGGCATCAACCTGCGCGGCGCGCCGTACGTCGACCGGCGGCGCTACCTGTCACAATGCCTGTTGCCTGCGGCAAGCATCCAGCTCATTCACGCCGCCACGGATGCGGAACAGCTGTATGCGGCCGCCACGGCCAACGGCTTCGAAGGAATCGTCGCCAAACGCAGGAACAGCACCTATCAACCCGGCAAGCGCTCGGGCGCATGGCTGAAGATCAAGACGACGCGCACGGCCGAGTTCGTCGTCGTGGGGTACACGAAAGGAAAAGGCGAGCGTGAGCCGCTCGGCGCGCTGCTGCTCGGCTATTGGGCCGACGGCGCCCTGTGCTACGCGGGCCACGTGGGCTCCGGACTGACCGAAGATGGCATCGCCGACATCCGCAAGCGGTCGGCCGGGCTGGCGCGCAAAATCCCGCCGGTGGCCGGCGAGGTTCCACTACACCGTCCGACGAAGTGGCTCGAGCCGGAGCTGGTGGTGGAAGTGAGCTTCGCCAACTGGACACCCGACGGCTTGTTGCGTGCCCCCGTGTTCATACGCGTACGCGACGACATCACGCCGCAGAGCGTGACCAACAGTCCGCAGACAGGGCATGTTGCAGCGGACACCCCCCCGGCGAAAGCAACACCGCGAGGCAAATCCAGGATGTCGTCCAAGCCGCCAGTGTCGCCCATCAGGACACCGGCGAGCGAGATAGACGACATTCTGCAGCAGCTCGACAACAAGTCATCCCGGGTGGATCTGGTCGTTGCCGGAACACGCATCCCGCTCACGAATCTCGACCGGGTCTACTGGCCGGCGGAGCCGGGCGCGGCGCGGCCTGCCGTGGACAAGCGCGCCCTGATCCGTTATCTCGCCCGCGTATCGCGCTTCATGTTGCCCCACCTCGAGAACCGGCCGTTGACCATGATCCGCATGCCCGAGGGGATCCTGGGCGAGCGCTTCTTCCAGAAGCACTGGGAGCAGGCGCTGCCGGATTTCGTGGAGACCGTAACCGTCTACTCGGATCACAAGAGCGACCAGCATCGTTATCTTCTCGCCAACAACCTGCCGACCCTGCTGTGGCTCGGCCAGAATGGCACGCTCGAGTTCCATGTCTGGCACTCACGGGCGCACCCCGCGGCCGACAGCCCCGGCCGCGGCGCCGACTATGCGAGCTCGCGCGAGGCGCTCGAGGCCTCCGTTCTCAACTATCCCGACTACCTGGTCTTCGACATCGATCCGTACATCTATTCCGGCAAGGAGGCCAAGGGCGCGGAGCCGGAGCTCAATGCGCGCGGTTTCGCGGTCGGCCGGCGGGTCGCCTTCTGGCTGCGCGGCCTGCTGCGGCAGATGTCCCTGGAGGCCATCGTCAAGACCTCCGGCAAGACCGGACTGCATGTGTTCGTGCCGATCGAGCGGACGGTGACCTTCAGCGCCGCGAAGCACATCTGCGAGACGGTCGGCCGGCACCTGCTGCAGGAGCACCCCCGGGAGATCACGCTCGAATGGAGCATCGAGAAGCGCACCGACCGCATATTCATCGACTACAACATGAACGTGCGCGGCAAGACACTCAACGTCGCCTACTCGCCGCGGGGCCTGCCCGGGGCGCCGGTCTCGATGCCGCTCAGCTGGGAGGAGCTGGAAGCCGCCGAAGTGATGGACTTCACACTCGGCAACGTGCCCGCCCGGTTGGAAAAGAGCGGCGACCGGTGGCAAGATGCGCTCTCGGGCAAACAGAGTCTTTCCCAGGCTTTTGGCCGCCGGGGCCGAAAGGCATAACACAAGGTGCATCCATGGCCGCGCGCTCCATTGGCTCCCTGACGATCTCCTTCGGGCTGGTCGCGATTCCGGTAAAGCTCTATACCGCGACGCAGTCCGGCAATGCGATCTCCTTCAACCTGCTGCACCAGGGCTGCGGATCGCGGCTCAAGCAGCAGTACGTGTGCCTCAAGGAAGGCAGCATCGTCGAGCGTGAGCAGATGGTGAAGGGTTACGAGTTTGCCAAGGATCAGTACGTGACCTTCACGCCCGAGGAGATCAAGGCGCTCGAGGAGGCCGGCACCCATTCGGTCGACATCGCGGAGTTCGTCCCCGTCGAGTCGATCGATCCGGTCTATTTCGACAAGACCTACTACCTCGCCCCCGACAAGGGAGCTGCCCGGCCCTACGCGTTGCTCACCGAGGCGCTCAAGCAGGCCGGACGTTGCGCCGTCGGCCGCTGGGCGACCCGGGGCAAGGCGTACGTCGTGCTGCTGCGTCCGGTCGGCGACGTGCTCACGATGCAACAGTTGCATTTTGCGGCGGATGTGCGCAGCTCGGCGGAGATCGAGGTTCCCAAGCCGGACGTGAAGCCCGCGGAGCTGAAGCTCGCCCAGCAGCTCATCAGCCAACAGACCTCCGACAGGTTCGATCCGGCTGCCTATACGGATGAGCTGCGCGTGCGCATCGAGGCTGCCATTCAGAAGAAGGTCGAGGGCAAGGAGATCTCGGTCTCCGAGATCTCGCCCGCGGGCGAGAGCAAGGTCATCGACCTGATGGAGGCGCTGCGTGCCAGCCTGGAAAAGAGCGAGACGGCGCGTGCCCCGGCTGAGCGAGCACCAGCGGAGCGCGCCCCGGCGGCCGCCGCGCAGCTCGGTCCACGAAAGGCACCGAAGCGCGTCGAGCAGCCCGGCAAGGCGGCACGCAAGGCCACCAAGCGCTGATCCATCCGCGAAGTGGAGATGCCTACTTACAGCGTGCGCGAGGTGGAGCGACTGCTGCAGCTCTCGCGCAGTACGATCCGCGGCCTGATCGACGTCGGGTTTGTCACCCCCGAACGGGGTGCGCGGCGCGAATACCGCTTCTCCTTCAGAGACCTGATCGTGCTGCGCGCCGCACGGACACTCATACAGGCCAAAGTGCCGCGCAAACGCATACGCCGTTCCTTGGAGGACTTGCGCGGCCGTCTACCGGAAACGATGCCGCTCTCGGGGTTGAGCATCTGCGCGGTTGGCGACCGTGTCGTCGTGCGCGACGGGGGGACTCGCTGGCAGGCTGACGACGGCCAGTATCTGCTGGGACTCGATGTGACACTGGAGAACGGTGTCCTGCACATGATCGAGGTGCCGGCGGCGGCGCCTGACGCCGTCAAGGACCGTCGTGAAGAGCCGAAAACGGCGGAACAATGGTTCGTGGAAGCGCTCGAGCTCGAGAGTGCGGACCCGAGCGCGGCGCGGGGAGCCTATGAGCACGCGGTGCAGGCCGACCCCCGGCACATCGCCTCCTGGATCAACTGGGGGCGGCTGTTGCACGAGCAAGGCGCGACCCGTGAGGCGGACCAGGTCTATCGCCGCGCCCTCGAGGAATGTGGCCGCGACTCCCTGCTCATGTTCAACCGCGGCGTATTGCTCGAAGACCTGGGGAAGACGGGTGCGGCGCTCGAGGCCTACCAGGCGGCCATCGAGGAGGATCCGCACCTCGCCGATTGTCATTACAACCTCGCGCGCCTGTACGAGGTGTTGGGAAAGCCGCAGCATGCCATCCGGCACCTCGGGCAGTACCGCCGCCTGATGAACGGTTCCGGCGACTGACCTGGATCCCGGTGCCACGTGACGATCTGGGTCGGCACCTCAGGCTACAACTACCCCGAGTGGAAGGGGAGCTTCTATCCCGAGAAACTGCCCGCGGCGGGCATGCTGCCCTACTACGCCGAGCGCTTTTCCACCGTCGAGATCAACTATACGTTCTATCGCATGCCCAGCGAGAAGATCCTCGCGGGGTGGGCCCGGGAGACGCCGGAGAGTTTCAAGCTCACTCTGAAGGCGCCAAAGCGCATCACACACGATGCCCGCTTGCGCGATTGCGCCGAGCCCCTGCAACGTTTTCTCGGCTTGGCCAATACGCTCGGCAGCAAGCTCGGCGCGCTGCTGTTCCAGCTGCCGCCGTATTTCCGAAAGGATCTGAAAGTCCTGGACGCGTTTCTGGAGACGCTCCCGGCGAATTCCTGCGCCGCCTTCGAGTTTCGCCATCTCTCGTGGCTGGACGACGAGGTCTACGCGCGCCTGCAAGCCAGGAATCTGGCTTTGTGCATCGCCGATGGCGAGAAGATGTCCACGCCGGTGCGGATCACCGCGGACTACGCTTACTTTCGGCTGCGCGATGAGGGATACACCGCGGCCGACATCGCGAAGTGGGCACGCGTCATTCGCGAGCAGACGGCGCAATCCCGCGATACCTACATCTATTTCAAACACGAGGAAGCGGGCAAGGGGCCGGAGTTCGCTCGCCTGCTGCTCGCCGAGCTCGGTGAGCCCAGGACCTGAGAGCTGCCGCGTCCCGGCACCAGTGCGCAGTCGAAGCGCCGCCTGAGATCGCTCAATGCCCCTGCGTGACGCTCTCGACGAACGCGATCGTTTCCTTGACGGCGGGCGTGCGCCAGCGCGCCACCGGCGCGAAAGACGCCACGGTGGCTCCGTGGCCCCGATGCGGATAGAGGTGTAGCTCGACTCGCAGGTGGTCGCGCAGCATCGCATCGCGCAGCTCTATGGCCTCCTGCGGGAGCACCTCCTTGTCGTCCGTCCCATGCAACAGCAACGCCGGCGGCGCTTGCGCATCCACGAACCGAATCGGTTGCCAATCCTTCTCGGTATAGGGCGGCGGGAAAGTGGCGCGCTCCGTGGGTGTCTCCGGTACCAACACGTAGGTTCCCGACAGCCCCACCAGTCCCGCGATGGAGCGCGGATCCGCGCCGAATTTCTGCAGAAACGCGTGGTTGAGTGCCAGGAACGCCGCGGTGTGGCCGCCCGCCGAGTGTCCCATGAGCACGATGTGCCGCGGATCGCCTCCAAACTCCTGGACGTGCTGCTCGACCCACGCGACTGCTCGGGCGCCGTCCTCGTCAAACGCCGGGAAAGTCACCTGCGGATAAAGCCGGTAGTCCGGCAGAACGGCCACGATCCCGCGCTCGGCCAACGTGGTCCCGACAAAGCGGTATTGCGACTTTTTGCCTTTCACCCATGAGCCGCCATACCAGAAAATGACCACCGGCCGATTCACCGCCCGAGGCGGCGAGTAAACGTCGAGACGCTGGCGCCGGTCCTCCCCATAAGACAGGTCCGCGTGACGAGCCACGCGATCGAATTCCGTCGGCGCATTCGCGACCACGAACCCGGAAGAAGCGCAGCCCGCCAGAACCACGACCAGCGCGGTGACATACAGACGACTCATCCACTCACTATGCCCGCCCGGGCAATCGCGCTCAAGCAGCCGTATAATCGCGCTCATGGACAAACTGTTCATCTCGGCCGATTCGCTGCTGCACGATTCGATGGAGCTCGCGCGGCTCATCGTGCACAGCGGCTTGCGACCCACGTTCCTGGTCGCCATGTGGCGCGGCGGGGCGCCGATCGGCATCACCGTCCAGGAAGTGCTGGAGTATCATGGTATACATACTGATCACATCCCGATCCGGACGTCCTCGTACACGGGCATCGACACTCAGAGCAAGACCGTTCGGGTTCACGCCACCGATTACCTGGTCTCGCGCCTCACCTACGAAGACGAGCTGCTGATCGTCGACGACGTGTTCGACTCCGGGCGCAGTCTCGAAGCGGTGCTCTCGGAGCTGACACGCCGCTGCCGGCGCAACCTGCCCAACAAGATCCGCATAGCCACGGTCTACTACAAGCCGACACGCAATCGCAGTGCCCTGGTGCCCGACTATTACGTGCGCGCCACGGATCGCTGGCTGGTGTTCCCACACGAGATTCAGGGCCTCACCCGCGAGGAGATCCTGAAGCACAAGCCGGTCCGGGATGACTTCTTCGATCCTCCCATGAAGTCAGAGGATCAGGCGAGATAAATGAAGCGCGCGATGCAAAGGGCCGCCAGCAGATAGACCAGCCAGTCGCCGGTCCGGGCCTGTCCGCGCACGAGCTTCAGGACCGCGTAGCTGGTGATGCCGAAGGCGAGGCCGTTCGCGATCGAATAGCTCAACGGGATCATGATTACCGTGAGAAAGGCCGGAACGGCCGCTGCGGGATCCCCCCACTCCACTTCCGTGAGCGAGCCCATCATCAGGGCGCCCACCAAGATCAGTGCAGGTGCCGTCGCGACCGCGGGGATGGCCTGTACGAGCGGCGCAAAAAACAACGTACAAAGGAACAGCACCCCCACTACGACGCTCGTCAGCCCGGTGCGCCCGCCGACCGCCACGCCCGAGGCGCTTTCGATATAGCTCGTGACAGGGCTGGTGCCGGCCACGGCTCCCAGCAGCATCGAAGCCGAATCGGCCAACAGGATGCGATTCAGGCGCGGGATGGAGCCGTCCGGCGCAACCAGGCCCGCTCTCTTCGTGACCGCCACCAGTGTCCCGACGTTGTCGAACATATCGACGAACAGGAACACGAACACGATCTCGACCAGCGACAGGCCGACGCCGCCTTTCAGGTTGAGAGCGGCCGGGATATCGAGCTTGAATGCGGTCGCCCCCAGGTCGGCGAGACTGTAGGCGGCCGGCGCGAAATGCGACAAACCCAACAGCCAGGCGAGGGCGGCGGTCGCCAGGATGCCGATCAGCATCGCCCCCTGCACCGCGCGGGCCTGCAACGCGGCAATCACTAGCAGCCCCAGTATCGAAAGTGCCGTGGCAGGCGCGGTGAGCTTCCCGAGTCCCACCACGGTACCCTGACTCGGGACGATGATGCCGGCGTCCCGCAGGCCGATGAAGGCGATGAAAAGCCCGATGCCGCCCCCCACCGCGGCAAACAGCGAACGTGGCAACGCGCTGATGATCAACCGGCGCACTCCCGCGACGGTCAGGAGCATGAAGGCAAGGCCAGAGAGAAAGACGCACCCGAGCGCGGTTTGCCACGGAAGTCCCATGCCCTTGACCACCGTGTAGGTGAAATAGGCGTTGAGCCCCATTCCCGGTGCGAGCGCCAGCGGATAGTTGGACAGCAATCCCATCAGAATGCTGCCGATTCCAGCGGAGAGGCAGGTCGCGACGGCGACCCCGGCGATCGGCATACCGGCATCGCCCAGTATCAGGGGGTTCACCACGACGATGTAGGCCATCGTGAGGAACGTGGTCAGCCCGGCAAACACCTCGGTGCGAACGGTGGTGCCGTGGCCGTGTAAAGCGAACAGGCGTTGCAACATGGTGCCTGGAGCTTGTTTTTGGAGTTGTGCGCCAATGGTGCGCGGATCGCTGACTGGAGCGCTCAGGCCATCGGCCGGCTCGCTCATCGGGCTCATCTTACGCATCCGCGGAGCTCCCCACGAGGTCGGCCAGCCGGTAGCCGCCGATCAGGCCGATCTGAGTCAGTGCGGCGCTTCGCTCGGACTCGGCGTCGTTGTTCAATCGACCCTCGAGTGCGGCGCGAATGGAGGCGGGGTCGTGCCCGCGCACCGCCAGGATGAAAGGGAAGGAAAACTTCTCCCTGTAGGCCGCATTGAGCTGCAGCAGCCGCGCGAACTCCTCATCCGTGCAGGCATCGAGACCCGCTCCCCGCTGCTCGCGAGCCGATGCCTCGGTAAGCTGCGGCCGCCGGCGCCCTCGCGACCCGAGCTGCGGGTGCGCCCTGATCAGAGCGAGTTGCTCTTCGGCGGAAGCCCTCTGCACGACCGCGCGCATCGCATCCAGCAACTGCTGGCGCGACGTGAACGGTCGCGCTGCCGCGGCACGCTCCGCCACCCAGGGGGAGTGCTCGAAGATCGCGCCCAAGGTCGCGACGAACTCAGAGAGAGGCAGCCTGTTCAACGCCTCGAGCGTAATCACGGCCCCTGCCGGCAGGATTGCTTCGCCATGGAATTATTCTCGTGATGCATGCCTGTAACACCCATCCTAGTGCGCCGCCCCATGTCCGATCCACATGAGCACCTTCGCACGCTCCTCGTCCGTCATTCCGGTCAGGTTACCGAGCGGCATGGCGCGCAGTGCCACTTGCTTCTGAACTTCAGGCAGGTGAGCGCGCAGCTCGTCGAGCGTCTCGAGCACGACCCCGTTTGGCGGTGCATTGAAGCCGTGTTGCGTGGGATTCCTGCTGTGACATGGCACGCAACGCTGCTCGACGATCGTCTGCACCTGCGCACCGTTAACAGGCGGCGCGCCGACCATTGGCACAGCGCCCGCGCGCGCTCTATCCGCCGCAGAGCCATCCACAGCGGTACCACCCACCGCCACGCCACCTTGCGGCGGCATGGCCCCGACTTCGCTCGTGATGACTTGCCTCGTCCCCCGGACATCGCCGGGCGCGAGCCCTACCATGAGCCCTACGAGCGTCAACACGCCCAGCGCCGCCGGCATCGCTGCGACGAGCCCGTGGCGACCAGCCGGCTTGTGTCGGGCCACGAACCACCCTCGAATGCAGGCGCCGGCGAAGCTCATGGCAATGAGCACGAGCCAGTTGTAGCGTGCGCCGTAGGTCATCGCATAGTGGTTGCTGATCATCACGAACAGCACCGGCAGCGTGAAATACGTGTTGTGGACAGAGCGCTGCTTCCCGCGCAGCCCCGGCGCGGCATCCGGCTCACGGCCCTCGCGCTTGGCGCGAACCAGCTCGCGTTGGCCAGGGATGATCACGAACAATACGTTCGCCACCATGATGGTACCGAGAGCGGCGCCGAATATCATGAAGGCACCGCGGCCGCTGAACAGCTGGCACAGTCCCCACGCCTCGACAGCCGTCGCGATCGCCACGGCCGCCATCAGCGCCCGCGCGTTGCGGCCAAGCGGCGAGCGGCATAACCCGTCGTAGACGAGCCAGCTGGCGACTATCACCGCCAGCGCAATTCCGATCGCTCCCGGCTTGGTCAGTGAGGCGACCGAGGGGTCGACGAGATAGGCCTCGGCTCTGAGAAAGTACACCAGGCACAGTAGCGCGAATCCCGAGAGCCAGGTCGTGTACGCCTCCCAGTAGAACCAATGCAGCGTCGGCGGCAGAACCTCCGGCGCGACCCGGTACTTACGCGACCGGTAAAAGCCGCCGCCATGCACCGCCCACAGCTCGCCGGCCACCCGCGGGTCGGCCGGCTCCCGCTCCCCCAGCGGCTCCAGGGAATCGTCGAGCCACACAAAATAAAACGAAGCCCCGATCCACGCGATTCCCGCGACCAGGTGCAGCCACCGCACGAGCAGGCCGCACCAATCCAACAGATAGGCGATCACGAAGCCGCCACCGGGCCGGCCGAGGGGTCATCCGATAGCGTGCCCACGGCTTGCGCCCTCACAGGCACATCCGATCGCGCAGCCGCCGCGTCCGGCCGCACGGACATATGCGCCGGCGCAGCTGTATCGGAGCGCCCGCCGGCGGAGCCGCAAGTCGCACAACTTTCGGATGCGCAAGCCACTCCGTCCCGCATCAGTAGCGACTCGGCCGCGAGCTCGGGATCGTCACGCCGCACGAGCGCCGCAGAAATCTCCCGCATCACCTGGGCCGCCACCCCCACGGCAATGGCTGCCGGCCACTTGCTCTCGATTCCACCGATACCGATCGGACAAACGAGCCTGCGGATGGCCTCCGTGCCAACACCCTCGCGCCTCAGGCGCGACCGGAACCGCGCGGCTTTACTCGTGGACCCGATGAGCCCCAGCCACGCGAAATCGCTGCGCCGCAAAACTGCATGGCACAACGCGTAGTCCAGCGGATGGCTATGCGTCATCACCAGGAAATACGCCCCAGCGGGCGCCTCGGAGACCGTCGCAAGCGAGTCCGCCTCCCGCCTGATCCGCACGCCCTCGGCGAGCGAAGCGGGAAACAACTCGGCGCGCGAGTCGATCCAGGTGAGCCGCAGCGGCAGCTCCATCAGGATTCGTGCCAGTGCCTGTCCAACATGTCCGGCGCCATAAAGCCACAGCGCAGGGAGCTCATCGTCCAGTCTCTCGAGAAAAGCGAGCTCCCCAGGACCCTGACGGAGCACCTGTGGACGTGCAAGCAGGCGCGGCGCGCGCAGCAGTCGATCCGTCCCCTCATCTACTCCCACCCCGCACACCAACCGACGCTCGACGCCAGCTCCTCGAATCGTACTACTCAACACCGCCGGGCCGCGCGCTCCGGCATCCCTTGCCGCGCGCAGCAAGCCCAGATCGTCGCGTGTGAAGCGCTCCAACCAGACAGCCACGACGCCCCCACAACACTGCCCGAGATCGGCGCCGAGGACCACCCTGTCGAATCGCGCACCGACGGCGCCATCCTCGAGCAACTCACGAGCAGCGGCAATGGACTCCCATTCGAGCTTACCGCCACCGATAGTGCCGGCCACCCCGTCGCCTCCGACGAGCATGAACGCTCCCGCATCCCGCGGTGCTGAGCCCCGGACTTCCGCTATGACGATACGCACCACCACGCGCTCGCGTTGGAGAAACTCCACAACGGCAGGCAGCCAGTCACGCGACGGCGTGTTCATGCCTCAGTCTCCACGCCGGGCGTGATCTCCGCCGCACGAGCGCTCGTCCCGGCGCGAACGCTTTCGAGGCACCGCAACACCGCCTCCGGTGTCGCGGGTGCAACCAGCTCCGGCAGCGTGCCCGCGGGAGCGCAGCTCGCGATGGCGTCACGAATCGCAAAAAAGGCCGATAGGGCCAACATCAAGGGCGGCTCGCCGACTGCCTTGGAGCGATAAATGGTGTCCTCGCTGTTCGGCCGGCCCTCCAACAGGCGCACGTGCGAGTGCAGTGGCCAATCGCGGGCGGTGGGAATTTTGTAAGTCGACGGCGCGTGCGTGCACAGCTCACCCTGCGCGTTCCACCACAGCTCCTCGGAAGTGAGCCAACCGACACCCTGCAGGAATCCACCCTCGATCTGGCCCAGATCGATCGCCGGGTTCAACGACTGTCCCGCATCGTGCAGGATATCGACGCGCAGCAGCTGGGTTTCCCCCGTCAGGGTGTCGACAGCGACCTCGCTCACGGCCGCACCATAGGCGAAATAGAAGAAAGGTCGTCCGCGTAGCGTGTTCTTGTCGTACTCGATCTTGGGCGTCCGGTAGTAACCCGCAGCCGACAGGGAAATCCGGGCGCGGTAGGCCTGCTGCACCAACTCCGCGAAAGTGAGTTGCCGGGCGCCCGCGAAAACCATGCCGTCCCGAAAGCTCACCTCCGCCGCGGCGGCGCCGAATGTCTCGCAGGCGAATTGGGTGAGCCGCTCGCGAAGGGTCTGTGCCGCGGCCTGCGCCGCCTTCCCGTTGAGATCCGCGCTCGCCGAGGCAGCGCTCGCGGAAGTATTCGGCACCTTGGAGGTATCCGTGGTGGACACCCGGATGGCGGCGAGCGGCAGGCCCAGCTCGCTCGCCACCACCTGCGCGACCTTGGTGAACAATCCCTGTCCCATCTCCGTGCCGCCGTGATTGAGCAGCACGGTCCCGTCGGTGTAGATGTGGATCAGCGCACCCGCCTGGTTGAACATCGTGGCCGTGAAGGAAATCCCGAATTTGACGGGCGTGAGCGCGAGACCTCGTTTGACGACAGGCTGGGTCTCGTTCCATTCGCCAATCCGCTTGCGGCGCTCGTGGTATTGACTGCTCTGCGCGAGGTTGTCGACGATGGAGTGAGTGAGGTTGTCTTCGACCGGCTGGCCGTAATGCGTCATGTTGCGAGCTGCGCCGCCGTAAAAATTGCGGCGCCGCACCTCCAGCGGGTCCATTCCGAGTGCCCGCGCGATCGAGTCGACGACCTGCTCGATCACCATCATGCCCTGCGGGCCGCCAAAGCCGCGGAACGCGGTATTGGAAACCGTATGCGTCTTGCACCGGTGCGAGACGATCTCCACGTTCTCCAGAAAATACGCATTGTCGATATGCATCATGGCCCGGTCATTGACCGGTCCCGACAGATCCGCCGAATAGCCGCAGCGTGAGGCCAGCATCACGGTCAGGGCCAGTATCCGGCCGTTCGCGTCGAAGCCAACGTCGTAGTCCGCGAGGAAATCATGTCGTTTTCCGGTCAGGAGCATGTCCGTATCCCGGTCGAGGCGCAGCTTGACCGGCCGCCCTGTCTCATGCGCCAGCACCGCCGCCGCGGCAGCGATCAAAGCAGGCTGAGTCTCCTTGCCGCCGAAACCACCCCCCATGCGCCGGCATTGGACGGTGACCTGGTTGGCGCGCTTTGCGAGCGCATGCGCGACGATCTGCTGCACTTCCGAAGGATGCTGCGTCGAGCTCTGGATGAGCATCGCGCCGTCCTCCTGCGGCACGGCGATGGCAATCTGCCCCTCCAGATAGAAATGGTCCTGACCGCCTGTCCGGGAAGTACCTTGCAGCCGGTGCGGTGCCTGCGGCAGCACTTCGTGCGGCCGTCCTCGCACGAGGCGCTGCGATGGCAACACTGTGGCGTGGGCCGCGAGCGCCGCGCGAATATCCAGGATCGCCGGGAGCGGCTCGTAGTCGACTCGAGCGCAGCGCGCCGCCTTTCTGGCTGTCGTATAGCTATCCGCCGCAACGGCGAACAAGGGTGCGCCGGCGTATTCCACCAAACCGGGAGCAAAAATCGGATCGTCGTGCACGGCGCTACCGTAGTTGTTCTCGCCAGGCACGTCGTCAGCCGTCACGACGGCGACTACGCCTGGAACCGCGCGCACAGGAGCAAGGTCCATCGAGCGGATACGGCCATGAGCGATACCGCTCAGCCCAAACGCCGCATGCAGAGTGTTGGACGGCAGCGGAATGTCATCGGTGTACAGCGCCTGTCCGCTGACGTGTAAATGCGCGCTCTCGTGACGAGTGGACATATATTCAGGCGGGCGCCGAAACCACATCGGCGGTTCGCGTGACGTCGGGCGCTCCACTGTGCTCGAAATAGAAACGCCGCAGCAGGTTTCCCGCAGCCCGCAGCCGATAGACGTTGCTGGCACGCATATCCGTCAAGGGCTCGAACTCCTCGGCAAGCTTCCGGGCAGCCGTGTCGATGCTCGCCTGGGTCCAGGGCGCGCCAATCAAAGCTCGCTCGGCCGCCGGCGCGCGGGCCGCCACCGCCGCCATGCCGCCGAATGCGATGCGCGCACTGACGACACGATCCCCTTCGACCTGCACGGCGAATGCGGCCGCGACGCCGGAGATATCCTGTTCGAAACGCTTCGACACCTTGTAACTCGCCACCCAACACGCAGCGGGCGGCAGCGGTACCTTCACCGACACGACGAATTCACCGGGCTCCAGCGCCGTGCGCTGGTAGCCGAGGTAGAAATGCTCGAGCGGCAGCCGCCGCGTCCGGGTGCCACGCCGCAACTCCAGCTCCGCGTTCAAAGCGATCAGCACCGGGAGGGAATCGCCGATCGGCGACCCGTTGGCGAGATTGCCGCACAACGTACCGGAGTTGCGCACCGGAGGCGAGCCGAACCGCTGCGCCATCTCCGCGAGTGTTGGACACACCGCTACCAGGGCGCTCCAGCCCTCACTCAATGAGACGGCCGCCCCGATCTCGATCCCTTCGCGACCGTGACGGATGTGTTTGAGGTCTGCGACCGCGCCGATATAAACGATCGCGGGAAGATCGCGCAGCTGTTTGGTCACCCAGAGGCCAACGTCCGTGCCGCCCGCCAGCACCAGCGCCGCGGGGTTGTTCTCCAGCTCCGCCGCGAGCTCATCGAGGGTGCGTGGCGCGACAAAGCCGGGAATCCGCAGCGCCTGGTCGCGCCGCACAGCGCGCAAACCATCACGGTGGGCGGCCAGCTCCGGTGCATCCGGATTCCAGTGCGGCGGCGGTGGATAGCCGCCCATCCGCAGTCCCGCTTCGATGATCGGCCGATAGCCCGTGCAGCGGCACAGATTGCCGGACACAGCTTCGATCACCTGCTCGCGGGTTGGCGTGGGGGACTGCAGATAAAGCGCGAACAGCGACATCACGAAGCCCGGGGTGCAGAATCCGCACTGCGAGGCATGTTCGTCCACCATGGCCCTTTGCACCGGGTGCAGGCTGCCGTCCGGCGACAACAGGCTCTCGACCGTAACGAGCTCCAGCCCGTCAATCGTCGGCAGAAAGCGAATACAGGAATTGACGGCCCGATACTCGACGCCGCTGCCGTCCGCGGCAGGCTCCCCCAACACGACGGCGCAGGCGCCGCAGTCGCCCTCGGCGCAGCCCTCCTTGGTCCCCGTCCGGTGGAGCACTTCCCGCAGGTACTCGAGCACCGTGGTGGTGCGCGACACATTTTCGGCGCACACTATTCGCCCATCGAGCAGGAAGCGGATGCCGTTCACGCTAGCCTCCCCGGTACACCGAGTAGCTCCACGGCGCGATCAACAGGGGCACGTGGTAGTGCTGGTCAGGATGGGCGATGCCGATCCGAATGACCGCCTCCTCGATGAACGCGGGTTCCGGAAGGGCAACACCGCGTGCGCGGAAATACCTCGCGAGGTGGAAGGTCAGCGTATAGCGGCCCGCCCGGAACGCGGCGCCGGCAACCAGGGGGGCCGGTGCCCTGCCGTCCTTACCGGTGGTGATCGTGGCAAGCAGCGCGGGTGAGTCTGAAAGCCACTCGTGCACCTCGATCTGCAGGCCGGCGGCCGGCAAACCCGCGCTGATATCGAGAACATGAGTGGTCAGCTGACCCATTGCCACCGATGCTAACGACAATGGCACGGCCGTTGCAAACCTCCGCCGCTTAAGTGGTATACAGGTGAATAGGCTAGCTGTACGGAGGCACCGGCTTCATGAATTCTGCGGCAGGCTACCTCGAGGGACTACCCAAAGCGGAATTGCATTTGCACATCGAGGGCACACTGGAGCCCGAGCTCGCGTTCCGGCTCGCGTCGAAGCACGGCGTCGCGCTGCCGTACGCGAACGTCGAGGAATTGCGCCGCGCGTACAGCTTCTCGAATCTACAGTCGTTCCTGGATATCTACTACGCCGGCGCCAGCGTGCTGCGGGACGCCGATGATTTCCACGCCCTGACCACGGCGTACCTGCGCAAGGCTCACGAGCAGGGTGTGGTCCATGTTGAGATTTTTTTCGATCCGCAGACCCACACGGAGCGCGGCATCGCCTTCCCCACGGTGCTGGAAGGCATAAACACCGCTTTACGCGAGGCGGAGGCGCAGCTCGGGATCACGCACCGCCTGATCCTGTGCTTTTTGCGCCACCTGAGCGCCGCGGATGCGATGCGGACGCTGCTGCAGGCCCTCCCCTACAAGGAAGCGATCGCGGGGGTGGGACTCGATTCGTCCGAAGCGGGCCATCCGCCATCGAAGTTCGCCGAGGTGTTTGACCGCGCGCGCCGCGAGGGCCTGCTCGCCGTAGCGCACGCCGGCGAAGAGGGCCCCCCGGACTATATCTATGAAGCGCTCGATCTCCTGAAAGTCCGGCGCATCGACCACGGCGTCCGCAGCGAGGAGTCCCCGGAGCTGGTGGATCGGCTCGTGCGGGAACGCATCCCGCTGACAGTCTGCCCCCTGTCGAATGTCAAACTGAGGGTTTTCGACCGTATCGAGCGCCATAATCTCAGGCGCCTGCTCGAGCGCGGAGTCTGCGTCACCATCAATTCCGACGATCCGGCCTACTTCGGCGGCTACCTGTTGGAGAACTTCCTGGCGGTCGAGCGCGGACTCGGTCTGACTCAGGCCGAGCTGACGTCGCTGGCCCGCAACTCCTTCGAGGCCTCCTTTCTCGAGCCGCACGCCAAACGCCGCTGGCTGGCCGCGATCGACAGGTATGCTCGCGAGTTCGCGGCGCCTGTGTGACCAATGATCACCTTGGCGCGGCCGACACAGGTCATCGGTCAGGACAGGGCCGCGTGCACCTGCCGATTGGCCACCCAGACCTCGCGAACATTGGCGCGGCCCGCCAGATACACGATCTTCTGCAGGATATCCTCCGGGGTGTCACCACTGTCGAGGTGCAGATTACTGCCGCTCGCGCGCGCATCGAGCAACAGAGCGTCGAACTGAAATCCCTCCCTGAACACTCCGATGGGCAAATCGAGCGCAATGCCGCCGCCGGCCGTGGCGAGCCAGAAGGCCGTGACGGCGTCGATGCGGGAGTCGGGACGCCGGCGTTGGCTTCGATCCAGCGCCGGATCGACCCCGGATTCGAGCGCGCGCGAGGCGCTCAGGGCGTGACGCGCATTATCGAGAATCGAAGGGCTGGCCCCTCCTGCGATATCCGTTCCCAGACCAACATGAACGTCCTGACCCAGGATCTTCCGCAGGGGAAACACGGCATCGGAGAAGTAGAAATTCGACAGCGGGCAATGGGCGATTCCGCAGCCGCGCTCGCGAATCAGCGCGATGTCCGCGGCGTCGATGAAGTTGGCATGCGCGAGTATGGTCCGCCGGGAGAGCAACCCGAATCCATCGAGCGCGGCGCTGTCGGTCCTGCCGCATCGATCCAGCACGAACCGCTGCTCCCAGTCGCTCTCCGAACAGTGCGTCTGAACATGGCAGCCCGTCTCGCGCGCCAACGACCCAAGCCTGACCAACAGGTCGTCCGAGCAGGCCGGAATGAAGCGCGGGGTGATCACCGGCCTGATGAGTCCGGACGAGTTCCCCGGCATGGAATGCACATAGTCTATGAAGGCGCGGGTCAGGGCTGCAGCGCTTGCTGCGGACGCGTCCCGGTAATACTCCGGACACTGCTGCGCATCGTCCATCGCAACCCGGCCGATCAGCGCACGCTGCGATTTTTTCAAGCAGACATCCGCGAGGACCTGCGTGGCCGCAAGATGGATCGTGCCGTAATACAACGCCGTCGTCGTGCCATTCGCGAGCAGGCTCTCCACCAACGACTCGTAGGCGGCTTGCGCGAAGGCGCTGTCCGCGTAGCGCGACTCGAGCGGAAAGGTGTAGGCCTGCAGCCACTCCTCGAGGGGCAGGTCGAGGGCCTTGCCGAGCTGCGGCCACTGCGGCGCGTGAACATGAAGGTCGACCAGGCCCGGCAGGAGGTACTGATCGGCGCCGAACGTGACCAGGCCGCCGGTCGCCGCGAATCGCCGCGCCTCCCGGTCCGCATCGGGCGAGCCGCGCCGATGGATCGCCTTGATGATCCCGTCGGCGCCGGCCACGATGAGCGCCTCGCGCAGGACTTCCAGCTTCCCGCGGGCGGGGGTGTGCAGCGCCGTGCCGAGAAAGGCTCGATCGCGGGGTGTTGAAGGCAACATGCGCGGAACTCCGTTTGGGATCGACAGGGCCGCCGTCACTGTACGCCGAAGGCGCTTCTCCGGCGCGCCGGCAGTGCTCTCCGCGCGGGCGGACCCCTCTGTCGCACTGTTTCGCTGCGCGCGTTGCCGCTGCAGTGGCTGACCATCGAGCATTTGCGGAACGGCCGCCGCCTTGGCTACAGTCCGCACCCCAAACGAAGAGTGGTTGCCGAATGAACAAGAGACCCCGCCGCCCCCTCCTGCCGGCGCTCCTCGCGACCGCCCTCGCATTCTGCGCCAGCGCGTCGTTCGGGGCCGAGGGGGGCGCACGGCGCAAGGTGATCATCGATCAGGACGCATTTGGCCCCGCGGGCTCGAATATGCAGGCCATCCTGATGCTCCTGCAGGCAACGGATGTGGAGGTGCTCGGCATCACCATACCGACCGGCGACGGCTGGCGCGACGAGGAAGTCAGCCACACGCTGCGCCTGCTCGAGATCGCGCACCGCACCGAGGTGCCCGTTTACGCGGGCGCGGTATTTCCGCTCGTGAATACGCAAGCGCAAGTCGAACGCTGGGAAAGCCTGTACGGCAAGCTGTTTTACGACGGCGCCTGGACGAAGACGTGGCCGGCCGAAGGCGCGGTCCGCCGCACCCCGTACCACGCCGACCCCTACCTCGTGCCCCCCTCGCCGGCGGGCACGCCGAAGTTGCAGCCGGCGCAAGGGACCGCCGCGGAGTTCCTGTCCCGCACGGTGCACGAGTTTCCCGGTCAGGTCACCATCATTGCCGCCGGCCCTCTGACCAACCTGGCATTGGCCGCGCGGCTCGATCCGCAGTTTGCCGCCCTCGCCAAGGAGCTCGTGTTCATGGGGGGCAGCTTCAATCCGACCGCCTCCGGCAACGCTTTCGCGGCGGAGTATGCCAACACGCCGCGCCGCGAGTTCAACATGCGCTTCGACCCTGAAGCCTCGCACATCGTGTTGCACGAGCCGTGGAGGAAAATCACCGAAGTCCCGATAGACCCGACCACGAAGACTTTCTTCAAGCCGGAGTACATCCGCGAGGTCGCCGGCGGCAAGGCGCCTTTCGATGCCTATCTCGGCAAGTTCGGACAGTCGTTCCCGATGTGGGACGAGCTTGCCGTGGCCGTATGGCTGGACCCGTCCATCGTGACACAGAGCAAGACCCTGATGGTCGACGCCAGTACCGTGTTCGGCCCGAATTACGGCGACACGTTGAGCTGGGCGGCGGATGAGGCCCCCGGGCTCGGCGAGCGGCCCGTGCAGGTGGTGTTCGACGTGAATGTGCCGAAGTTCGAGCGCATGGCGCTCGACCTGCTCATGGCACCCTCGCCCGCGCACTGAGGATTCATTCCGGGCCGCGCACGCGACGCGTGAGCATTCCGCATTGTTAGAATTTCGCCCGGAACTGGGCTCCGAAGATCCTCGGGTCGTTGATGAAGCCGAGCGCATCGGCGAAGTCGATGCCGCCGATGACACGGATCTGATTCGCACAGTTACGGCAGAATGCCGCAACGTCGTATTTATCGTACCCCCACGTATATCCCAGCCTCAGTCCCACCTGCGTCAGCGGCGGCGCGGTGAATTCCTTCGATTGATAGAGGAAGATATTCATGGCGCTGCGCGTGGACATATCCGTGTAGGCATATGCGCTGCTGCCGTCAGCGAGCGGATAGTCGTATCTCAGGCCGAGGTCGCCGATCCACTTGGGCGCCTGGGGCAGGGGATTGCCGTTGATGAGCACGAGGCCCGGGGCGTTGGGTTTGCGCGGATTCAGCACGGTGCATTTGTCCGTCGGGATAATGAAGCTCCAGTCGAAGCACGGCGCCACCGCAAGGTTCGGATCCTCGATTCTCGTATCGTTGTAGCTTCCGCTCAGGTTGAATGTCACGTTGGAGATGGGGTGAAAATCGAGCTCGAGCTCGGAGCCCTTGCCGACCGTCTTCTGCGCGTTGATGAGCTGGATGACGTTCGACGATCCGCCAACGGCGGTGAGCTGCTGGTCCTTGACGTTGTAGTAGTAAGCATCCCACGACAGCCGTGCCTTGTGCTCGAACAACTCCGCCTTGATTCCGACCTCATACGAGATGTCCTTCTCGGAGCGCGCCACCTGCACCGGCAACCCGGCCGCGGGCGGGCCGAAGCTCGGAGCCCGGAAGCCGGTCGCGATACGCGCGTAGACGTTCACGTCGGAGGTCACCGAATATGTGCCGCTCACATCCCAACTCACATTCGCGGCGCCCGCCGAGGCGGCGAGCGGCGCTGTGGGCGGCGGCACGGTGTTGCTGTAGAGCGTCACGAACTCCTTGTGATCTTCGGTGAGACGCACGCCGGCCGTCGCCTTGAATTCCGGAATCACGGTGTAATCGACCGACCCGAAAATCGCCTCGGCGTCGTTCCGCTGCCGCGACACCGTGGTGTCCTGGAAGGACCAGAGCTGCACGTTGGGACAGTTGTTGACGGTGGAGCCCGGAGTGCAGTAGTCGTCGTCGGCCGCCTCCACATTCTCATAGAAGAGGAAGACGCCGCCCTGCGCCTGCAGCGGACCGTCATAGTTGGTCAAGGCGCGGAACTCCTGGGTCAGCTGCTCGTGATGCAGCAGACCGGCGGAGGTTTGCACCGGAAACGGAATGTAGCCCGGGCCGCTCGGCACCGTGCAGGCAGGCTGGCAGAAGACGTTGCCCGGACCGTAACCGCCGTCGATATCGCCCTCCGCGAGATATTTCTGCACCGTCTCGTAGCCGGAAATCGATTGGAGCGTCACGCCCGGCAGTGTCCAGCTGAGGTGGGCGTTGGCGCCGATGGTGCCGAGCGTCGAGCTGTTCGGTCCATCGGTATAGATGATTCCGGGATTGAAGCCCGGGACCAGGTGGTTGCTGCCCAACTCGATGATGTTGCCCCGGAACAGGGTCGATGAGCCGTTCAGGCTGCGGCCGTGAACGTTGAACAGCGCGGTGAACGTATCGCTCGGCTTGAAGAGCAGCTGCACGCGTGCGCCCCAATCGTCATAGCCCCCGAGACGGGTCTGATTGATGGGATCGTTGACCCAGTTGTCCCGGTGCTGGATCTGGGTCGAGGCGCGGAACGCCAGCACGTCGTTGATGGGAAGATTGACGATGCCCTCGACGACCGCCGTATTGAACGTGCCGTCCGACATCGAGAAATAGCCGGATGTCACACCGAGCTGCGGCTTCGCCGATTCGAGCTTCACCACGCCGGCCGGAGAATTGCGGCCGAACAACGTCCCCTGCGGTCCCCTCAGGATTTCGACGTCCGCCTGGTCGAAAACGGGGAAGCCCTTGAGAGCCGCATTCTCCTGCACGATATCGTCGTAGTAGAGCCCGACCGGCTGCGAGGCGAAGTCGTGGAAGTCGGTATTGCCATAGCCGCGGATATAGAAGCGCGGAAATGCCCGGCCGTTGGAGGATTCGACATTGAGGCTCGGCACCTTGAAGGCGAGCTGCTTGATGTCGTCGCCGGCACTCGCCAGCGAGGTCAGCAGGTTGTTGTCCACGACCGAGATCGACACCGGCACGTCTTTCTCGTTTTCCGCGCGGTGCGTCGCGGTGACGACGACTTCCGACAGGGTGCCGGTGTCAGCGCCGGCAGTTTCTTCCGCCGCATCCGCCAGCACACCGCGCAATGGCAGGACCGCCAGCATCGCAACAACCCACGCGTGACGAACTTCCCCTGGACATTTCATTGTTCTGCTCCCCTTGAGTTCACGTCGGCCACATTGTGTGGCTCAGGTCATACAAAGAGTAGACCTCCGACGCCCGAACAATGCAAGAAGCATGCGCGTTGCCACGATCCAGAGGCTGGACGCGCCGTTTGTGCAGTGCATATTGCCGTGCGTAGACCACTCATTTGGCTGGTTTTTTTATTCGTTCCGACCGCCGCTGAAAGCGCCGCGCGTGGCTGGAGTCGCTCCGCCCCGGACCGCCGGGGTACTGTCTCCCCAAGCGTTGCGCAGAAGACGCGCACCAAATCAGACACATGCTGCCCCATCGCAGGACACGAGCGCTGCGCAGGTGCGCGATCTGACGCCGGCGGCCAGCCGATCAGAGCCATCTACATGTGCCGCCGCAGGTAAACCATGTCCCAGTAGATGGGCCGACGAGACGTGACGGGAGCTTGAAAGGGTCAGCATCGGTCGCGGCAGCGCCCGCGCCCTACTTCTCCGACTTTTCTTCTTCGCTCTTCAACGCCAGGTCCGCGAGCGCGGAAACCACCTGTTCGGTGCTGGCGCCCTGCTGCAGGACCGCCGCCTGCGGATCGTGGCGGTCCTTGACCATGGGCAGGTCCCGTCTCAATTCCTCCAGCAGATGGATCAGCTTGGTCACCTTCTGCTCGGTGAGCAGATTCACCTGTAAATCCAGGTCGGCGCGCTGCTGCTCGAACTTGGCCTGGCGATTCTGCACGATCAGGACCACCGTGGTCGTCAGCAACGCCACGAACGTCAGTATTCCCTCGAGCCAGACGAAGGGCGGAGGATCGAAGGGCGCGAAATGGAGGAATGCGGCGGCCGAGTTGACGATGATCCACACCGCGATGAACGCGAGCAGGCTCAGCAGATACACCGGACGAGCCACCAACCGGCCGATCCGCTCCAGGCGCCGCTGCGACGGGGTGGTGGTCTGCCATTCCCGTCTGCGCAGCGCCACCACGCTCTCGATGTTTTGACTGATGTGATCTGACAGGGAGCCCGGCGGCTCCAGGCCGCTCGGCTGGCTGGAATCCTCACTCATCGCCGCAGGGTAAACCCTTCACCGTTCAAAATTCGAGCCGCACAGGCCGTGGTCGATGATCACGCGGATGAGGGCCGCCTCTCCTGGCCACAGGCTCTGTCGATGATGGCCTTCACTTCGCCAACTCGCTCATGGTCCTCGGAGCCCACGTCCACCTTCTCGTCGTAGGACCACCTGTCGATTGCCACCCTGATGATGGCGGATTGTTCTTCGGTCAATTCCTGACCGCCAATCGTTATCTTAGCCTCGGCCATACGTCACCCCTGGTGGAGCCATGCGCTGCTCTCCAGGGTAAACGCGTTCGATGATGGCGGGTAGCTCAGGTGCCGGCAGGCCAGCGACAGGATGCGGCAAGCGGCGCCTTGATGCGAATCAACAGCGGCGCGAAATGACGGGCGGGATCCCGCGGCAAAGCTCCTGTGCGCCGCGGCGCGCAACGGCCCTCAATTCGCGACGCCGCCCACCACGACCCGGCCTCGCTCCCGGAGCGGCACCGGGCTCGCTTCGACCGCGACGAGGTTGCTTTCGAATTCGCGGCTACAGACGTCCCAGCCCGATTGCAATGCGCGCGCGCGGCAGGCGCCTGGGTCGATACCCAGGGCGCGCACCGCCGCCACGGCCAGGTCGGTGTCGAGAGCCCCTGTCAGCCCCTCCTCGATGACGTCGATCGGTCCAGTCACGGGGTAAGCCGCGACAGGCACCCCGCAGGCCATCGCTTCGAGATTCACGAGGCCGAACGTGTCCGTCAGGCTGGGGAAAACCAGGACGTCGGCGGCCGCGAGGTGCGCGGCCAGATCCTCTCCGTATCGATAGCCGACGTAGGTCGCTTGCGGAAACTGCGACTGACAGCGCGGTCTTTCAGGACCGTCGCCGATGACGATCTTCGATCCGGCCCACGGCATGCGCAGGAAGTCATCGACGTTCTTCTCGATCGCCACCCGCCCGACATAGGCGGCGATGGGCCTGGGCAGTGCCAGGAATTCCTTGCTCCGCGGGCGGAACAGCCGCGTGTCCACTCCCCGCCGCCAGCGGGACAGGTTGTTGAAGCCCCGATCCTCGAGCTGCGCGTGCACCGTCGGCGTGCTCACCATGCAGGTGTGCGCGGCCCCGTGAAACCAACGCAGGAAGCGGTATGACCAGGCTGTCGGAATGGGCCAGCGCGAGCGCAGATATTGCGGAAACTGCGTGTGGTACGAGGTCGTGAACCGCAACCCGCGGGCCACGCAGTAGCGGCGCGCCGCGAACCCGAGCGGGCCCTCGGTCGCTATGTGCAGCGCGTGAGGCTGAAACGCGGCGATGAGTCGCGCCACCTTCCGATAGGGAAACAGCGCGATGCGGATCTCAGGGTAGGTCGGACACGGGATCGTGCGGAATTGGTTCGGGGTAACCATTTCCACTTCGTGGCCGAACCGTGCGAGCGAGGCCACGGTCTGCGACAACGTGGTGACGACGCCGTTGGTCTGTGGCGACCACGCGTCGCTGACGATCATTATCTTCATTCAGCGACTGCAGCCGACCGCATGATTTGCCAATGCCGTCACCGTCCAAGCTTTGCCAGTATGTGAGAATCGCGTTGCCGCGTGACAACTGGATGAATGATTTGCGAAGCCTTTCTGACTGCGGCCGTTACTACCCGGGGGCGCCCGGCACCCGCTCCCAAATTTGCGACTTCGCGCCCTTTGTAATGATTCCGTAACGATTCTGATATAACTCGTACATGCCGGCTAGCGGCGATGCGAAACTGCGAGACCCGAAAGATGCAAGGTTTCCTACAAGCTCTGCGTACACAGCGTTGGGACGACCATCGGTATTATCACCACAGCCGCATCAATCAGGCGCTGCACCTGGTGAGCGCGCTGAGTTTTCTCGCGGCCTACGCGGCTCTCTTCACCGACCCCGTGGCTGCGGCGCTGATCGCGTGGCTGCCGGCCATGCTGAGCCGCCAGGTCGGGCACTTCTTCTTCGAGCCCAAGGGCTACGATACGGTCAACCAGGCGACTCACGAGCACAAGGAAGACATCAAGGTAGGCTATAACCTCAGGAGAAAGGTCGTGCTGCTGTCGATCTGGGGCCTGTCGCCCGCGGTGCTCTGGGTAGACCCGACCCTGCTGGGGTTGTTTCCCGCGCACGCCACCGGCACGGAATTCATCCATCGCGTGGGACTCATCTGGCTGGCCATCGGCTTGGGCGGCCTGCTCTTCCGGACGGTCCACCTGTTCTTCCTGCAGGGCGTGCAGACCGGGCTCGTCTGGCTGACCAAGATCGTCACCGACCCGTTCCACGACGTATTCCTGTACTACAAGGCGCCGTTTTACCTGCTGCGCGGCGAGCTGATCGATCCCATGGCTGTGCGCCAGGAAGTCTGAAGCAGCTCCTTCAGCACCTGGCGGCGCAGGGCTTTATTCGTCAGGCCATCGCGGGACCACCACCAGCCGTCCCGCTCCATGGCCTGGGCAGCCGCCACGAATCGATCGGCGACGGCGGCGAAGTCCGCGTCGCTGTAATCCAGGCTGAAAATGAGCCGCCCGGTTCCCACCCAGCTCAGCGCCAGCCCGGCAGCGCGCAGGTAGTATTGAAACATCCAGTTGTAGCGCGACGGCTGCAGGTAGCTGACCGTCCAGATCGAGGCGAGGTTGGCAACCTGCACGGGCAGCTTCTCCGCGCGCAAGCGCTCGTTCAGCTGCCTTGCGCGCAGGTTCCAGATCTCATCGCCCCCTTGGTAGCGCGCCCGGATTTCCTCGCTGTCGAGACGCTCGAGAAACTCGCACATTGCTCCCATCACGTAGGGGTGGGAATTGAAGGTGCCGCGCGCGAAACAGATGTCCGCCGGCCGGTCTTCCCGGAAGCGCTTCATGAGATCCTGGCGGCCACAGAGCGCACCGACGGGAAGGCCTCCGCCGAGGGTCTTGCCGTAGGTGACCATGTCGGCCCGCACGCCGAAGTACTCCTGCGCCCCTCGGGGAGCGAGTCGAAAGCCGACGAATACCTCATCGAAAATCAGAACGATGCCGCGCTCCGTGCACACGGCGCGCAGCTCCTGCAGCCACTTCGCGTATGCGGCACGGTCGAAGTGGGCACTGCGGGCGCTGTCCACCAGCGAGGAATCCCCGGGCGCGGCCGAATTCGGGTGCAACGCCTGCAGCGGATTGACCAGCACGCACGCGATGTCACGGCGGCTGCGCAGCACGCGCAGGGTCGCCTGGTCCATCTCCTTCAGGGTGTAGGTGTCGCGCGCCGGAACCGGGTTACCGGCGCCCGGCTGCACATCACCCCACCAGCCGTGGTACGCCCCGCAAAACCGCACGAGGCGTCGCCGCCGCGTGTGGTACTGCGAGAGGCGCACGGCTTGCATTACCGCCTCCGTGCCCGACATGTGGAAGGAAACTTCGTCGAGCCCCGAGATCTCCTTCAGGCGCCGCACGTTGTAGGCAATGACCGGATGATAGGAGCCCAGCACCGGACCCAACTCGCGAACGCGCTCGCTGCCGCGGCGGATACACTCCTTGTAGAAGTCGTAGCCGAACAGATTGGTGCCGTACGAGCCCGTCAGGTCGAAAAAACGGTTGCCATCGAGATCGGTCACCATGGGTCCGGCGGAGGACTCCAGCAGGCTGCCGGTCTTGAAGTGCTCCCGTACGAAACGGCTGAACTGGAACGGCACGCGGTAGCGCGAAGTGAACTGCAGGTCGGAAATGTCGCTCGCCAGCTCGCGGGTCCGCGCTGCCGTGACCGCGAAGCGCTGCGCGAACAGGGCCGAGAGCCGCATGAATCCCCGGCGGCGGGTGTCCGCAACGGCCTCCGGCGCGCCGTCGGCGCAAAAGATGCGATCCTCCCCGTACTCGTAAAACGGAACGAGCGCGGCCAGACGGCGCGCCATGCGCGCGTGCCCGGTGAGCGAGCGGTGCTTCGCGAGGGACAGTTGGATCCGCAGTTGCAACTTGCGCAGCGCGACGATCAGGCCGAGGGCCGCCAACAGATACAGGATCATTACGTAGCTCATGAAATTCCCCGGCCGCAACCGTATTTCAAATGAATGACAATGTCGTGAAGCTGCGCTCGGTAATCGCCGCAATCGTGCAGCACGAGGACCTCAATTTCCTGCTCACCAACCGCATTCCGCGGCGCTGGCTGACGCTGTTCCTGGGATGGTTCAGCAAGCTGGAGCAGCCCTTCATACGCGACTTCAGCCTGCTCGTGTGGCGCTTGTTCTCAGATCTGGATCTGAGCGATGCCCGGCGGACCCGCTTCAGGAGCCTGCACGACTGCTTCACGCGCGAGCTCGAGGAAGGTGCCCGGCCGGTGCATCCCGACCCGGCGGTGCTCGTGAGCCCCTGTGACGCCATCATAGGCGCCTCCGGAGCCATTACCGGCGGGTCCCTCCTGCAGGCGAAAGGCTTTCCCTACACGCTGGCGAGCCTTCTGGGGACGGACCGTCCGGAGTTGGCGGACGAATATCTCGGGGGGTCTTACGTGACGCTGCGCCTGACGTCGGGCATGTATCACCGTTTCCATGCGCCATACGATTGCCGCGTCGAGCAGGTCACCTACATTTCGGGCGACACGTGGAACGTGAATCCCATTGCGCTCAGGCGCATCGAGGAGCTGTTCTGCAAGAACGAGCGCGCCATCATCCGCTGCAGGCTGCTTCCCTCGGGCCGGATGCTCACCCTGGTGCCGGTGGCGGCGATCCTGGTTGCGAGCATACGCCTGCATTGCCTGGACGTCCTGCTGCACCTCAAATACCGCGGACCCAATGTCATCGCCTGCGATGCGCAACACCGCAAGGGTGAGGAAATGGGCTGGTTCCAGCATGGCTCCACGATCATCGTCCTCGCGCCGCCGGGAGTCTCGATGTGCGCCGGCCGGACCGCGGGACAGCGGATTCGCATGGGCGAGGAATTGTTGCATCTGACCGGGTGATGCACTCTCAGACGGGGGCCCAACGCTCGCTCGCCTCCCAGAGCGCATCCTGCAAGGTAACGTCGTTCGCAGCCTCGGCAGCCGGCTGCACAGCCTGGTGCTCGTCGAAATAGCGGCCGCTCACCCCTGCCACCTCATTCGACAAAGCCAGATACAGGGTCGTGCGGGCGCCGCGCTCGGCATCGAAAGTGACGGGAGTGATGAGCGGCTTGATGATCCGCAGCCAGCGCGGCAGCAAGTTGGTGGCAACCACCCCGGGGTGCAGGCAGTTCGCGGTGATACCGGTTGCCGAGAGTCGGCGCGCGAGTGCGAAGGCGTGCAGTACGTTGGCGAGCTTGGATTGCGAGTAGGCCGCCCGCGCGTCGTACCGGGCTCGCGGGTTCGCGACCTGCGCGAGATCGAGCTTCCCGGGATAGTGCGCCCGCGAGGCGACATTGATGATCCGGCCGTTGCCGGCGAGACGATCCAACAGCAGGCGGGTCAGGAGAAACGGACCGAGATGGTTCGTCGCGAAGGTGAGCTCGAAGCCGTCGGCCGACATCCTGTGCCTCGTTGAGACCATGCCGGCGTTGTTGATGAGCAAGCCGATCCGGTCGAACCGGCGGCGGACCTCCTGCGCGCTCTCGCGTACGCAAGCCAGGGATGACAGATCGCAGCGGATGACATGCACGCTTGCGTGGGGCAGGCCGGCAAGGATGACCTGGCGCTCCCGCAGCCCCGCATCGCGGTCGCGGCACAACATGACGACGGTATACCCGGATTGCGCGAGCTCACGGCTCGTGACGCGGCCGATACCGTGGGTCGTTCCCGTGACGACGGCGACGCCGCTCATTGTTTGGAACCCTTATGTAATACGGAATCGTGTGCGCGCGGCGACATGAGCAAGCGTTGCAGGATCGGGCTGAAAAAGCTTCCGTTCGCTGCCGGTTCGAGCGATTCGGGCGTGTCGATTTTACAGCGCTCTCCCGGCACACATTATGCGTGGTGCACGGCTGACTGTGGCCGTGGGAGAGCGAACCTGGGCACAAACAACGACAGTGTAGAACGAATACTAACGCAACTGACAGCCGCGCGCTGGCATCTCGATCAGGCCGTGGGAGGCGCACCGGATGCGGCGCGTCGCAATATCGAGACGGCGCGGAATACGTACGATCAGATACTACAACTGCTGCCGGATGCGGCTTTGACCGCGGAGGAATGGCGGCGCGTGCGCCGGGAGTTGGCCGAGCTGCACTATCGGCTGCAGGCCATCGAACACCAATGACAGCGCGGCGTGCGCGGCGCGCACGCACCAACGCCGCAAGTTGGAATTCAGGGATGGCGCCGCGATGCGGCGCCGCGCGCCCCGGGTGCGGGGCGCTCTGTAGCGGCGATCGCCTGCGGGTCCTGGGACCCGTCGGGCGATCTGGCACCATCGGCCCGTCCGTCGGACAGCGGCTGCCTCAGGTCCGCAAGCTCTATCCGAAACGCCGGCCACCAGCTGCCCGCGGTGACCCCCTGCCATGTCTGCGTCGTGCCGTCGTAGACGGCGACCGGAATGCCATTCGTGCGGAGCACGCGGCCGGCGATCGAAACCGACTGCAGCACTTCCGAGATACTCGTGGGGTCGCGCGGCAGGCCCAATACGAGCCTGCATTGACCCTCGAACCGCATGCCCGGCCAAAGAAGGCCGTTGTGCCGCCAGCCGTGTTCTTCGTAGGTGGCGATGGGCCCGTCGTCCGGCCGGACCCACACGACACCTTCGGTCACCCGGAAATAGGGAGAAGTCGCGGCGACGGTGGCACTCGCCGGTAGACCGACCATCGTCAATCGGATCATTACGCGTTCAATTGTTTGGCAAAAGACAGATTCTTCAGCAAGATCCATTCCCGGCGCGGCCGCAGGGCCCGCCTCACCTCTGGTGAGCTAAGCTAGTGATCCGCAAGGCGGGTTCAGGCGACAGGGACGCGGCCGAGCTCGTCACGCCAGACGGCTGGAGTCCTCGAGCGCGGGTCGTCCGGCCGCGATCAGCGCTTCCAGAGCACCTATCACCGGCTCGACGATATTGGATCCGAGTGACGCAGCGTCCGTGGAAATTACATGGCTCGGGCTACCATAGGGTCCCCAGCACGCCCCGCCTCCTCCAACGAACATGACGACGGCCGGCTTCCAGAAGGCGGAGGCGACGTGTGTCACCGATGTGTCCGCGGTGAACACGAGATCACCCCTCGCGACAATGGCCATCATCTGCCGATAGTGAGGCGTGTACGCGGCGAGCACGCCCGCGCCACGAGCAATGCGTGCCATGCGCGCCGCGTCCTCGGGGGAGCCGATCACGACCGTCAACACATGCGGGTGATACATCCGAATGCGGATCAGCGTAGCGATGAAGTGCTCCTCCGCCCAGCAACGCTCACGGGAGCTCGCCGAGACATTCACGACGAGCCGCTGCCTGACTGCGAGACGGCAGGGTGCCAGAACATCCGCCGAGTGCCAGCGCGCCTCGCCTTCGCGCAGTTCAGCAGCAGTGAGAAAGATCTCGGGTCGCCAGATGCCCCAGCCAGTGCTCGGGCTCGAGCGTGTGTTGGGGAACGCACCTCGACGCTCGGCTGAGCTCCTCTGCGGATCGACGCCGAATGCCGCAAGGACCGCTGCCGAGCAATCGACGTAGTGGAGTGCGTCCCGGACGCGATTGACCGGCACGGTCAGAGCCGAGTCGTGTCCCCGCCCCCCGATACCGATGCGATGACGGGCGCCACTGGCCCACATGAGCAGAGTGGACGTCAGCGACGGGGCCAGCACCATTGCATCGACGACAGCGTCATAGCGAGCGCGCCGGATGCGCAATAGAGCAGTCAGATAGCTCCAGGGCCGCTTCTTATCGACCGCAACAATCGCGCCGACATAAGGATTTCCACGCAGCACGGCGGCATTACCGACCGAGGCGAGCACATCGACCGTCACTGTCGGCTGTGCAGCCACCATCGCCTTGATGATGCCGGTCGCCAGCACCATGTCGCCAATCCGGTCATACCGCAGGTACAGCACGCGGTGCGCGCCAGTGCTCCAGTTCGGCAGCGCGCGTGAGCGGCGCGGGCGCATGAGGCTTCCGAGAGCTGCAATCAGCAGGGTCTTGAGCCGGCGCTCAACCGCGCGGAGCGCGGCCCGCCAGCGATCACGATTCGCGGCCATGAAGCGCAACACCTTCGGAAGAGCTCCGCTTGTCGATCGGGGAAACACCGATTCAGAACAGTCGGCAGCGGCCGTACCGCAATGGTCGTGCCTGCTGCGACACCTGGTTCGGCCACGCCGCGACTTTCATCGGCAGCCTGCAACCATGTCCGGATTCCACGCGGCCAACGTTGGCGGACGGTTGCCTGGCGGCGGATTCGTGTTACGGATGAAACTTTCCGCTCATGGGCATCGCGCAGCGCAGGCTCGGCAGCGGTGCGCACTCGAGCGGTCGAGTGTTCCGGCCGATCCCTTCCAATCCAACAGGAAGGCGCGACAGGCCAGCACCGCCGGGTCCGCGACACCGGCTGCATCGATCCCGGACAGGGTGGCGCTGCCGGGGGCTCGCAGCTCGAGCAGGCTTCCCCCGGCCCGATCGACCCGCAGTCCCTGCACGACCAATCCGTCGATCCGCTTGCCGAGCAGCAGTACCGCTTGCCAGGTGCTGTCCAACAAGGTGGTCCGCTGCAGCTCGATCTGCGCCGTGATCGGCGCGTCCAAGGCATAGAGCCATACGGCGCCGACTCCGATGTGCCAGTGGGGATCGAAGCTGCCCCCGCGCACCACCATGTTTCCCTGCAGAGAGATCCTCCCCGAGAGCGGTACCGCCTGGAAGCGGTTTCCCAAATGCAGTCCGCCCCCCTCCGTCAGGGTATCGGCGATCAGATTGTCGGCGACCGAGATGTCATGGCCGCCGTAGATGGCCACACCGTTCGCCAGGATGGGCGCGACGACCGTGTTATGACGAATGATGATGTCATGATTGGCCAGCTTCTCGGCCCACGACGCAATTCCGTCGTCGCCATTGTTGCGAAAGAAGCTCGCCTCGACGATCACGTGCGCGATGCCGCGGTGCAAGTTGAGTCCGTCGGCGGTGGTGTCCAGAACACGCAGGTGGCTGATTGTCAGACCGTCAAATGGGCCATCGAGCCACAGTCCCGCCTTCACGTGCTGAATGAACAAGTCACGAATGCGGCTGCCGCCGCCCAGCGCGCCGCCGACGCCGGCCAAGGGCGCGTGATCGTCCCGTTCGGTGACTTCTCCGATGATCGCCAGGTCGTGGATCGCGACCGCTCGTGAGGGGTTTGGCGCCTCGTGCCCGTAAAGTCCCACACCTTCTCCATGCAGTATCGAGTACCACGGCCCGGCACCGGCGATTTCCACGCGGTCGACCTGAACATGACCATCCAGGCGAAAATGCCCAGGCGGAACCCATAACGGCCGCCTGCCGCTCGATGCGGCTGCGACTGCTTTGGAGAACGCCTCCCTGGAATCCCGCTCGCCGTTGGGATCGGCGCCAAAGTCCACGACCGATAACGAGTGCGCGGGCCGCCTGAGCGGCACGGGCACCATTTCGAAATCGACCAGATCGATGGCGTACCACGGTACCGGGCTCCCGGGCTCGCTCATGAGCCGCACGACCGTGCCGGCCGGCAGCACCTCTGCGAGCAGGATCCGCGAGTGATCGAAGAAGTGGTGGCCGTCGCCGTCGGCGGGGTGATTGCTGAACGGGTAGCGGCCGTAATAACAACAGTATCGGGAGGTCACCGGGAGAGCCGCTATCCGCCGGCCGCTTGCATACACACCGAGGCTCGCATCGACGGGCCTGCCCTCCGGGCCGTCGGGCACGGCATAACGGACAGTAAGAGCATTGGCCGGCGCGGCGAGCGTGAACTCGACGAACCTCCCCTGACCTTGCAGCACGACCGCCCGCCGGCCGGACGCCTCCGCGGCGAGTGTTGTAAAAGTACGGTCCGGCCCGACGATGTGGCCGTTGGTGACCGCGTTCTCCGCCTCATACTCCACAAAATCGGGCGGTGAGCCGACACCGGCAGTGATGCCAGGCTGCAGGGCCGCGACGGTTGCGGCCGAAGGCGGGTCGCTCAGGGCCACACTCCAAAAGCACGGCGCGACCGCCAATACCGCGAACGACGGCCTGAGAACGCCCTTCATAAGTCAAAAGAGATCGACATCGCGTCGCGCTGCGTGTGCACCTGGCCCTATGACACCCGAGAGGACAAAATCCCCCACTCGAGTTGCGAAAGTTGCCGTGCCGCCCCCTGACGGGGTAGCGTAGATCGAACGGACAATACGGCAATGCCGACGACCTCCGAGCCCCGCAACGACCTTTTCACGAAGCTCTTCGCCGAGAGCCGCGTGGCATTGCACCGCTACATCCGGCGCTTCGTCGGGTCGAGTGAGACGGCGAAGGAAATCGTCCAGGAAGCGTTTCTGCGCACCTACCGGCAACGCGAGTCGGTCACGACGCTCAGGGCTTTTCTTTTCTCGACGGCCCGCAATCTCGCCGCGAACGAATATCGCCATCGCCGCACGGTCGAGCGCGGCCAACTGGGGGATTTTGACGATTCGCGGGTCAAATCTGAGTGTGAGTCGCTGGAGTCGGAACTGCTCAGAGATGAACGCAATCGGCTCATCCAGGAGGCGATCGATCGGTTGCCGCCGCAATGCCGTGCGGCTTTTGCGCTGCGGGTATTCCACGAGTGTTCCTACAAGGAGGTCGCGGACCGCCTCGGCATCTCGGCCAAGACCGTCGAAAAGCACATCGCGCGCGGCCTACAGGAGACCCACAGCTACTTGAAGAGACGCTATACGGCCACGAGGCAGGACCATGGGTGACGTTCACAGGCTGCCGGGCACCGGCGACGCGGAGCGCGAGGCGAGCGCATGGTTCGCCCGCATGCACGCCGATGACGTTTCGGCTGACGACCGCGCTCGCTTCGAAGCCTGGCGCAGCGCTCACGCATGCAACGCGAAGGCCTACGAAGAGCTTGCCGGCACGTGGCAGGAGCTCGTCAAATCCGGTCCCCTCGTTCGCGCCGTCTATTTCGGCCAGGTGATGAACGCGGCGTCGACGCCGCCCGCGCCGCGCCGGCGCTGGGCGGGATACGCCGTCGCTGCCGGCATCGCGGTGATGGCTCTCGGCGTAGCCTGGAATCTATACAAGAAGAACCAGGAGAGCCGTTTTCAAACAGCGGTCGGTGAGCAGGCGGCGGTGGCATTGCCCGACGGCTCTTCGTTCGATCTCAATACCGATAGCCGGGTATGGGTCGACTACAGCCAGCGCACTCGTGTCGTTCGTCTCGAGCGCGGCGAGGCCTTTTTCAAGGTAGCGCATGACACGCAACGGCCGTTTTGGGTGCGCGCCGGCAATTCCTGGGTCCGCGCGGTCGGCACGGCATTCAACGTCTATCTGAGACCGACGGGCGTGGAAGTGACCGTGAGCGAGGGCACGGTCAGCGTCGTCAACGCGACATCGAGCGAGCCTCCTCCATCCGATGCCGCGGTCAGCATCCCTGCAGCCTCCGTGACGGCGGGTGAGCAGGTCGACGTGCAAGCCCAGGCTGAGGTTATCCATGAGCTCAATTCCGCGCAGCTCACCCGCCTGCTGGCCTGGAGAAAGAGCAGCCTCTATTTCCAGGACCAGCCGTTGGGTGAGGTCGTCAATGAGCTGATGCGCTACACCACACTGAAGATCGAGTTCGATGATGATGCGCTGCGCCAGCTGCCCGTCGGAGGCACGTTTCAGACGAACCCCGAAGGGGCGGAAGCGCTGTTGACCATGTTGCAGGACGGATTTGGCACCACCATCCGGCGCGATGACCAGGGCCACGTCCATATCCAGGGACCCGCCAGGTAGTGCCGCGCAGCCCGTCATCCGGCTCCCGGCCGGCGCCGCATCCGCATGCGATGACTTCGCCGAAAATCCAACGGGGGTTTTTTGCCCCTCGGGGGTCGTAATACAAGACGGCTCGTACGCAAGCCGCGGCTCAGAACAACAGGGGGAGTTCATGAGGACAAACAACAGTTTGGTCCGGGTGGCGGTATGGCAGGCTCTGGCCTGCGCGTCGGGGCTGCTTTTGGCGACACCCGGCAAGGCGAGCGCCGATCCGGCGCACTTCGACATCGCGGCCCAGCCGCTGCCGAGCGCGCTCAAAAACTTTGCCGCGCAGGCAAAAATGCAGCTGCTGTACCGCTACGACGTAGTCAGCCATGCGACTGCGAGCTCGGTGAGCGGGCAACTCGAGAAGCACGCCGCTCTCGAGCAACTGTTGCGCGGCACGGGCCTGGAGGCGGTTTACAGTAACGAGAATACCGCGACCATTCGCCCTGTTGCTGCCGGAGAAAAAGCCGCGTCGGGCACCAAAGCGGCAACCGGTGACAAGCCGGGACCGGCCAGCTCACCTCCCTTGACCTCCACGCCGGACAGGAATCCGGGATACATCAGGCTCGCTCTGGCCAGGATGATCGCACAGCCCGATGAAAGCGGTCCCGCGAACGGCGCCCCGGACACGGGCGCGGTTGCGGAAGTGGTCGTCGTCGGGGTGAAACAGGCCCTGGAGACCTCGCAGGAAATCAAGATGAACGCCCCGACGTTCGTCGATTCGATCACGGCCACCGACATCGGCGCATTTCCGGACAAGTCCGCCTCCGATGCGCTCCAGCGTCTGCCCGGCATCACCGTCAATCGCCTGCAGTCCAACGATGACAGCACGCACCCCTCGGGTGAGCCTACGAACATCCTCATTCGCGGCCTGACGCAGGTACGTACCGAGCTCAACGGGCGCGACGCCTTCTCGGCCGACTCGGGGCGCGGCCTGAACTTCAACGACGTTTCCCCGGAGCTGTTGAGTCGCGCCGATGCCTACAAGAACCAGACAGCCGATATGGTCGAGGGCGGGATCGCCGGCACCATAGATCTGCGCACGCGGCTGCCATTCGAGCAGGACGGTTTTGTCGGCGTTGCCAACGTCCAGGAGGATTATGGCGACCGGTCGCATCGGGCCACACCGGCCTGGTCGGTTCTGGGCAGTGACTCCATCAGAACGGACATCGGCCGGTTTGGACTTCTTGGAGATTACGCGCACTCCCATGTCATCACGCGAACCGAAAGCGTGATCATGGACAAGATCGACACGTATTGCTCGGCTGGATATGGCACCAAGGACCATCCAATCGTCACTGCCAACGGCAGTATTCCCTGTACCGCGAACCCGTTCGGCGGTACAGGCTGGGCGTACGCTCCAGATGGTATCCGCTACTCGCGGGTCGATTACGACCGCACGCGGACCGGGACCACCGTGGCGGGACAATATGAAAGCAACTCCAACGCCTTGCTCGTCACGGCTCAATACACGGACTCGAAATACCACAACGCATGGCTCGAGGACGCGAGCCACGCGATTCTGGAGGGGAACTATTACGGCACGCCCGCCTTCAACCCGCGCGGTTCGACGGTCCTGGGTCCGGCGGATGGCACAGGGCCGCTGGTCTTCGGTCCTGACGGCATGCTGCAGTCAGGAGTCCTGACGCAAGCTCACGGCAGCTGGAACGGAAGTTTCTCGCCCAACCTGCAGGATGCAATCAACACCGGTTCGGCCGTACCGGGCGTGCCGTTCGTCAACGACTGCGGCCCCGGCTTCGCCTGCAGCACCTTGCGGGACGGGCTCTATTTGCAGAACGAATCGCGGGACTTCAACCACATCGAGCAGACGAAGGACACCTCGGTAAACGTAAAGTGGGATGTTACTTCGTGGCTGCACACGAATTTGGACGCCCAGTACATCGATGCGAGAACCAACAACAACGACATCCTCGTGGCCAGCGGCTCCATGGCCAACTACCAGTACAGTGTGAACGGTGACGGCACACCGCAGGTCAAGTTTCTACCCGGCTCCAACGTCAACTACGCGCCGGGCGGCCTCTCGAATCCCCATAACTACTGGATCCCCTTCATTCAAGGGCACATGGAGGACAACGGGGGCATCGAGTCGGCGTTTCGCGCCGATGTGAAATACGACATCAACGGGGCCGGTGGCTGGCTGGATTCCCTGAAAGTCGGCGTCCGCTACGCGGACCGGACGCAGACAGTGCGCTATTCGACGTTCAACTGGACGCCGATCGCCGCCAACTGGAACTGCAATGGCCCCGGCTTCAATGCCGACAATACCTCTGCGGGAGCCTATCCGGGCTGCGCCGCGGGCCATCCCGACTTCAAGGGCTATGGGGCCGGTATCTGGGGCACCCAGAATTTCAGCCCCTTCTACGATGGCAAGGTCTACCCGAACGGGCCGCTCGTGTTCCTCAACAATGCAACGGTCACGAATTTTCCAAAACTGGTTCAGGCATTGAGCGGCGCCACCACCAACTCCCCGCTTGGGAGCCCTCCCGTGTATGGGTATACCCCGATCTGCAACCGGCAGGAAGCCACCGAGGGTTGCTTCACGCCTTCCGAGGTGGAGCATCTCGAGGAAAGGACCAAGGCTGTCTATGCCATGTTGAGCTTTGGCGGCGACAATACGCAGATTCTTGGGCACGTCAACGTCGTGGGCAACGTGGGTGTGCGGGTCGTGCGGACCGAGGAGATCAGCCTGGGCGCCGTACAGTATCCGAGCGCGTCAGATCTTCTGACTCTGGCCCCTTGCGCTACTCCATTGGCACCGAACAGTGTCGTAAATCCCAGTTGCTATCTGACGCCCGCGATCATCGCATTCTCCGGTGGCGGCGGCACGCCGAATACGTACGACGGGGTGCATACCAACTTTCTGCCGAGTCTGAACGTGCGCTTCAGGCTGGATGACAAGGACTACGTTCGCTTCGCTTACTCGCGCGCATTATCCCGTCCGGACATCGGCTACCTACGCAACTATGTCCAGATAAACAAGCCGGTGATCAATACGACACCGGACTCACCGTTTGTGATTTACAACTCTCCAACGGCAGCCCACGTCGCGGCGAATGTCGTTGGCTACAATTTTGTGTTCAATTCGACGGCGGGCAATGCAGTCCTGCAGCCGGAAACAGCCGACCAGTTCGATCTGTCCTTCGAGCGGTATGTCGGTCCGAGCAGCTCGGTTACCCTGGACGTGTTCTACAAGAAGCTGTCGAACAGCTTCGACTACGAGAAGTTCCAGCGCACCTTCACCAATAACGGCGCAACTCAGACCGCGGACATTCTGGGTCCGGTCAATGTGAAGAATGGCGGTAATATCAAGGGTCTCGAGTTCGGCTCGCAGACCTTTTTCGACTTCCTGCCCGGACTTCTCAGCGGCCTCGGCATGCAGGCTAACTACACATACGTCCATCAGGCCGGGATACACAACTCCAATCTGATCACCGCGACCTCCAGCGGCGGAGTCGGTGCGTTCGGTGCGGGCCAGCAGGCCGTCACGGGCGTCGTGATCGACTCCCATCGCCTGCAGGGAGTTTCCGACCATACCTTCAACGTCGTCGGTCTCTATGAGAAAGGGCCGATCGGAGTTCGTCTCGCCTACAACTGGCGCTCGCGTTACCTCACACAGAATCTGGACTGCTGCATCGGCCTGCCGGTATATCAGAAGGCTGCGGGATTCCTCGACGGCTCGGTGCGCTACGCGCTGGGATCTCATCTCGAGTTGTCGCTCGATGTCACCAACCTGCTGGATACCCGGGTGGCCTACGAGCAGCAGATATTCGGCGATTCTTCGCTGACGCCGGGAGCTGCCGCGGTCTTCCGGGACTCGGGCTGGTCCCGGGTGGATCGGCGTTACCAGTTCGGTGTCCGCGCCAAGTTCTGATATTCGCATGGGCGACAGTCCACCACGGCCGTTGCGTGTCGTCGTCGTAGGCGGCGGCACGGCCGGGTGGATGAGCGCCGCCTGCATCCGGCGGCAGCTTCGCGCGGAAGACTACGCGGTTACCCTCATCGAATCCGATGAGATCGGAACTGTCGGCGTCGGCGAGGCCACGCTGCCGCATATCAAGCTGTTCAACGACATGCTAGGGGTCGACGAAGCGCAGTTCATGCGCGCTACGCGGGCAACGTTCAAGCTCGGGATCCAGTTTTGCGACTGGGATCGGCCGGGCAAGCGCTACATGCACCCCTTCGGGGCATTCGGCGAGCCCTGGGGGGGCGTGGAATTCCAGCATCACTACTTCAGGGCGCTGCAAGCTGGATGCGAGCACTTCTCACTCCAGGACTATTCGTACGCGGTGGCGGCAGCACGCAACAACGCGTTCGAGTTTCCAGACAAAGACCCGAAATCGATCCGCTCGACCTACGCGTACGCCTATCACTTCGATGCGGGCCTTTATGCGGCCTATCTGCGCTGCTGGGCAATCGAGCGGGGCGTGCGCCGCATCGAAGGACGAGTCTGCGATATCGGCCGCAATCCGACGACCGGCGACGTGACGGATCTGATGCTCGAGTCGGGCGAGCGTATAGCCGGCGACCTCTTCATCGACTGTTCCGGCTTCCGATCTCTCCTGCTCGGAAACATCATGGGCGTTGCGTGGCGGGACTGGACTCACTGGCTCCCGTGCGATCGGGCGTTAGCTGTTCCGTGCAAAAGGGTCGGTGCGCTGACACCCTACACACGTGCGACGGCTCGCCAGGCGGGATGGACCTGGCGAATCCCGCTGCAGCATCGAACGGGCAATGGCTACGTCTTTTCGAGCCACTTCATCGATGAGGGCAACGCTCAAGAGGGTCTCCTGGCGGTGCTGGACGGTGCCGCTCAGGGCGAGCCGCGTCTGCTGCGGTTTTCACCCGGGCGGCGCGAACGGGCCTGGTCCGGCAACTGCGTAGGGATCGGTCTCGCGAGCGGCTTTCTCGAGCCCCTTGAATCCACGAGCATCTACCTGATCCAGGCGGCGGTCACCGATCTCGTGAGGCTCATGCCGCGGCCGGGATCGACCGGCACGGACCCTCGGCTCGTCGCCGAGTTCAACCGCCTCAACGACATGCAATACGAGCGCATCCGCGATTTTCTCATTCTTCATTACACCGCGAATGGGCGGGTCGGCGAACCCCTCTGGGACTACGTCCGATCGATGCCGTTGCCGGACAGCCTAGTTCACAAGCTGCAGCTGTTTCGCTCGCGCGCGGCTCTCCCGAACCACCAATACGGCCTGTTTGCCCGCGACAGCTGGCTGGCGGTCCTCGTTGGGCAGGGCATCACGCCCGGGGGTCATGATCGGCTCGCCGACGCATTCACGCTCCCCACGCTCGAGGAGCGCATGACCGAATTCCGCGATCGAATCCGGACGAATGTCGATGCCATGTCATCACACGGCGCATTCATCGCTGACTATTGCCAGGCAGAGGTGCCGGCCGCCGCAGAGGCCGCGGCATGAACGCCCGTCGGTACCCTTCGCGCGTGGTGGTGCTGGGACACGATGCCGACTTGTGGCTCTGTGTGAACGCTCTTGGCCGGGCGTTTGGCCCGGCAGGGGTGCACGTGGTTGCGATCGAGCTCCCGACCCGATTGCAGCCCTCCGATGTCATGGCAACCCTGCCACCGCTCGAGGCCTTTCACGCCAAGCTCGAAATCCAGGAGTCCTCGCTCATTCGTGCCACGGCAGGCAGCTTTTCGTTCGGCCAGAACATCGTTGCCGGCTCCGGCCGGGTGCGCAATTTCTTTCATGCCTGGGGAGCGTATGGGGCGCCTGTTGATGGGAGTGCGTTCTTTCCCTGCTGGCTCAAGGCGCGCCAGCATGGCCTGAACATTCCCCTGCAGAATTTTTGCCTCACGGCCGTGGCGGCGCAAAACGGACGCATGCTGGTCACCGACGAGGCCACGGCGGCATTTGGCCGAACGGACTATGGATACCACCTGCAGTCGATGGCCTACGTCGGGTACCTGAAGTCGCTGTCGGCGAGACTGGGCATCGAAATACACGAGGCGCACGACGTAAGTGTCGAGCGCGACGAGAGCGGGTCGATCGCAGCACTCCACATCGATGGGTCGCGGCGTGTGGACGGGCAACTTTTCGTCGACGCAACCGGCAAAGACGCCCTCCTCATGGGCCGCTCGCTCGGCGTCCCGTCTGACTCCTGGCGACAATATTTCACCGTCGATCGTGCTCTTTCCGCACGGGCACCCGCGTTCACGTCAACTCCCCCCTTTGCGGAAGTACGAACCGCACGCGTTGGTTGGACAGCACTGCATCCAAACCGGGCCGCCACGGGGATCGTCCACGCCTATTCGACCAGTCTTCTGAGCGATGAAGCGGCCGTCGAGTCAGCGACGGCCGCGTCGGGTGCCAAGCTCGCTGACATAACCTTCCATTCAGTGAATCCATGCGTGCGAGCCAGCGTATGGGAAGGCAATTGTGTCGCCGTGGGCGCAGCGGCGTGTGTCCTCGATCCGATTCACGATGTCGATCTTCATGCTCTGCAACTTGGAATAGTCCACCTGCTGTCCTTGTTTCCGGTGACGTGCGACTACGCGGCCGAGCGGGCGGAGTACAACCGGGTCATGCGCTCGTACTACGAACGCATCCGTGATTTTCAATCCGCCTTTTATGCGCTTGCATCCTTCGATGGCGAATTCTGGCAACACGCTCGTGACCGGGCCGTGCCCGAACCCCTTGCGCACAAGATCGCCACCTTCCGCGCACGCGGCGATATAGCGCCCATGGAAGACGAGACTTTCTTTCCGGACAGCTGGCAGGCGATCTTCACCGGCCTGGGCGCCGTGCCCGAAAGCTGGCCGCCGGCGGTCGACCGGATTGCGCCGCACCGCTTCCGGGAGGAATTCCACCGGACGCTCGAGTTCATAAAAATCAAGGTCCTCGAGCAACCCATGCACGACGGGTATCTCGAGAGCCTGTGTCGGAGCCAGACGCCGTGATGGCCGCTGCTCCTGCAGTCACCCCTGACTGATCGCCGACATTCCTTCAGCCTCGAAGAGTACGCGAATGAGCTTCAAGTTTGCTGCAATCCTCCCGGTGCTGTGCCTCCCGGCCGCGGCTTGGGCGGGCTCTCCCGAATGCGCAAGGTCACCCGGCCGCGTGATCGAGCTGTGCGTCTCGGTCCAGGACGGCCGCGCGACGTTCGAGGTCACTCGCCTGGGAAAGCCGATCCTGGCGCCATCGAGTCTGGGTGTTGATTTCGTCGGTGAGCACGAGGCGCATTACAGCGCCATAACGAGCGTGGCTCGAAAGTCCTCCGACAGCAGCTGGGAGCAGCCGTGGGGCGAGGAGCGGGTCATCCGCGACCACCATACTGAAATGACTGTCAGGCTGAAGGGCGATACATCGATCAACAGGAGCGTCGACGTCACTTTCCGGCTGTTCGACGATGGCATCGGATTCCGCTACGGCTACGCGGCGATACCCGCCGGCCGCGAAGTCGCGGTCAGCGCAGACCGGACCTCGTTTCATATAGTGGGCGATTACGAGGCATGGTGGTATCAGGCATTGGGCCAGGAGCGCGACGAATATCTCTACACGCACACCGATGCCAGGCGCATCACGCTGGCCGAGACGCCCCTGACACTGAAGGGCGCGAACGGGATCTACCTTTCCTTTCATGAAGCGGCCTTGATCGACTTCCCGAGCATGCTGCTCGGGGGAAACGGCGTGGGGACGCTCTCAGCGTGGCTGATGCCATGGCCGGACGGAGTTCTGGCGAGAAAGACAGGCCCATTCACGACTCCGTGGCGCACGGTGCTGATCACTGACAGCGCGGGCGCCCTGGCCGACAGCCGTATCGAGCTCAATCTGAATGAGCCGAACAAGCTCGGCGACGTGTCCTGGTTCAAGCCCGGGAAATTCGTGGGGGTCTGGTGGGAGATGCACATCAACAAATCCACCTGGGAAAGCGGGCCCAGGCACGGCGCTACCACGCGCAATGCCGAGCGCTACATGGATTTCGCCGCAAAATACGGCTTCGACGCAGTGCTGGTGGAAGGCTGGAACCAGGGCTGGGATGGCGATTGGAGCGCGCACGGCGACAAGTTCAGCTTCACGAAGTCCTATCCGGATTTCGACATGGATGCCGTCGCCGCGTATGGCCGTGGACTGGGTGTCAAGTTGATCGGCCACAACGAGACCGCGGGTGCCGTCCCCAACTACGAGGCGCAGTTGGAGGATGCGCTGCGCCTGTATGAAAATCACGGCGTCTCGGTCGTGAAGACGGGGTATGTCCGCCATAGCGGCGACATCATTGACCAGCACGGCGGTCGTGAATGGTTCGCGGGCCAGTACATGGTGCGCCACAATCTTCGCGTGGCGCAGGTCGCAGCCGCCCATCACATCGCGATCGATGCGCACGAGCCCGTCAAGGATACCGGGCTGCGCCGAACCTGGCCGAACATGATAAGCCGGGAAGGCGCCCGAGGGCAGGAGTATAACGCCTGGGGCATTCCGACCAACCCGCCCGAGCACACAGTGATTATTCCATTTACCCGCATGCTGGGCGGGCCAATGGATTTTACGCCGGGCATCTTCGACGTCGCTCATGGTCAGCAGGACGTTTCGCGCCGCGTACAATCGACCGTGGCGACCCAGCTTGCCGAATATGTGGTTCTTTACAGTCCGATCGGGATGGCTGCGGATCTGCCGGAGAATTACGAGGCAAGGCTCGATGCATTCCAATTCATCCGCGACGTGCCTGTCGATTGGGAAACCTCGCGGACGTTGCAGGGCGATATCGGCCAATTTATCGTTGTCGCGCGCTTGCAGCGCGGCGGGAAAGACTGGTTCCTGGGTGCATTGACCAACGAGAGCGCACGCAAGCTGACCCAGCCGCTGTCGTTTCTGGCATCCGACAAGCACTACGAGGCACAGATCTATCGCGACGGACCTGGAGCGGACTATCGCACCAATCCGCAGCCGCTCACGATCGAGCACCGGATCGTGACCCGGCAGGACAGCATATTGATCGATATGGCACCCGGTGGAGGGACTGCCATCAGGCTCAAGTGCCTCGATTGACAGGGGGACCATTGTCATGCAGCTGGATGTTCAGCATTACATCAATGTCGTTTGGACTCTCGTAGGCATTTACTGGGTCGTGGGAGCTCTGCGCGCCAAGCGGACGGTAAGAAGGCAGTCGACTCTTTCCATGGCGCTGCACGTCGTGACGGTGTGTGCGGCCGGCCTGCTCGTGTGGGACCCCGCTACGGCGATCGGCTTCCTGGGTCGTCGCTGGGCGCCGGCGGCGGGTTGGATCCAATGGCTGGGATTTGCCCTGGTAGTTTGCGGGTGTACATTCACCGTCTGGGCCAGAGCCTGTCTCGGATCGAACTGGAGCGCCATCGCCACCGTGAAGCAGAACCACGAGCTGATTTCGCGTGGGCCGTACGCGTTGGTGCGACATCCCATCTATTCGGGCATATTGCTGGCCCTCGTGGGCACCGCGATTGCACTGGGAGAGGTCCGCGCATTCATCGGCCTGGGACTCGCGTTCATCGCCTTCCTTCTGAAGTCAGGTGCTGAAGAGCAGCTGATGCGCCAGGAGTTTTCGGCTGAGTATGCACGCTACAGCCAAAGGGTCAGGCGCCTGATCCCTTTCATACTTTAGACTCCACACACGGTGCTCAATCCGAGCCTCCATGTGCCGGATGCGCTGCTTCGCCGCGCCGCACTGGTCATTGCAATTGCTCTTTGCGCACAGCCGTGCCATGCCGCGGATCAGGCCATCGAGGGCGCACGCGGCATCGTAGCTGCGATTGACCAGTCGTCGGGGCGTTATGAGGTACGAAGCCGCGAGTTGAATTGGACATTCACCGGCCAGCTCGGCGACTCCGCCTCGGACCTGAGCATCAAGGACGGGGAGGACCGGATCGGTGCTTACCGGGAACTGCGGTTCACCTGGGGCCGGCAGGTTCCGCTCGACGGAGCGATCCGGACGTATCTCAGCCGTCCTGTCGTTCTGTTCGGCATCACCTCGAAAGGTCCGAGCCCCGATGCCGCTGCCATCCGCTTTCCACGCTTCACCGGGTTCCCGAAAGATCTGCATCATTTCAGCTACAGGAACGATGTGTTTGCTCCGCGGAGTTTTGCGCTCGAGCAAAATGGAACTCCCTGGCTCCTGTTCGACGATCGGCTTCGTGCCGTCGTGTTGTCGCCCGCCGCGAACTACATGATCGCGGCAATGCGCGGGGACGGCATCACGGAGATCACGAGCGGCCTGAACGAAGGGATAGCCGGTCTGCCGGCCGGCTTCACGCACCAGACCATGATGGCCTTCGGCGTCGGGCTGAACGCTACCTGGGACAGCTGGGGTACCGCCTTGACCGATCTGCAGGGGAAGGAGCGGCCGTCAAACGACGCCGACACCGGGCTGCGCTACCTGGGCTATTGGACCGACAACGGCGCCGCTTACTGGTACAACTTCGAACGAGGGCTCGGCTACGCCGGCACGCTGCAGGCGCTGGTGAAGCGCTACCGCGACAAAGGTATTCCCCTCCGCTATCTCCAGCTCGATAGTTGGTGGTACTCCAAAACCCTGCGAGGTCCGGGTGGCGAACCCCTGAAGCCGAAAGATTCGACGCTGCCGGCCGAGGAATGGAATCGATACGGCGGTCTTCTCAAATATGAGGCGCACCCGGGCGTTTTCCCCGACGGTCTCGCGGCATTTCAGAAAAAAGTCGGCTTGCCCCTGATCACGCACAATCGCTGGATCGATGCCGAAAGTCCCTACCACGAGCACTACGACATCTCCGGCGTCGCGGCGGTGGACCCGAAGTTCTGGCAGGAGATCATGGGATATACATCCGCCGCCAACGTCGTGACGTATGAGCAGGACTGGCTCAATGTGATCTATAACTACTCGCCGGCACTCGGCACGACTCTTGGGGCAGGCGATGCTTTCACCGACGGCATGGCGCACGCTGCACAGGACAAGGGAATGTCCTTGCAGTATTGCATGGCGCTGCCGCGCCATTTTCTTCAGAGCACCCGCTACGGGAATGTCACGACGGCCCGTGCGAGCGACGACCGTTTCACGCGATCCAAGTGGGATGCTTTTCTTTACGCATCACGTCTGGCTGCCGCGCTCGGCATCTGGCCGTGGGCGGATGTGTTCATGAGCACGGAAACGGATAACGTGCTGATCGCAACATTGTCGGGGGGCATGGTCGGAAACGGCGACAGGATCGGGGCCGAAAGCAGGGAAAATCTGCTGCGCGCCGTGCGTTTGGACGGCGTGATCGTCAAGCCGGACGCGCCGCTGCTTCCGCTTGACGCCATCTATCCGTTGGATGCATCGGAGAAGCTTACAGCCCACGGATCTCCCCTGCCCATGATTGCTTCGGCTCACACCGATCACGGCGCTTTGCGAACAGCCTATGTCTTCGCCTACAGCCGCGGGTCCGAATATGCGAAAGCTGCTTTTACGCCGGCGCAAGCAGGAGTCCGGCACGACACCTATCTGTATGACCCGCAAGTCCGGACGGTGCGGCGGTTGGGAGCGTCGGAACGGTTCACCTTCGATCTCGCTCCGAACGGGACGGCTTATTTTGTGCTGGCTCCTGTATCGCGCGCGGGAGTCGCGCTCTTCGGTGATGACAGCAAGTTCGTCCCGGACGGCCGGAAACGCATCGCCTCCATCGCGGAGGAAGGGAACCGGCTCATCGTCACCGTAACCTTTGCTCCCCAGGAAAAGGTCGTGAGGTTGTTCGGCTACGCCATGCGGCGTCCCGCGATTACGGCGCAGTCCGGCTCCGCGGGCGAGGTCACTTTCGATGAGAAGACCGGCCGTTTTGAAGTCTCGGTGTCCCCGAGCCCCGAGCGGGTGAACGAGGGTCCGGGCAACGACCCGGTGCAGCAGGCGACCCTCTCGATTCAGGGCACATGACGTCCGCAGTGCCGGCCTCAGGCGCATTCAGTTAGAATTCTCCACTCGGGGATTGCGGCCTGGAGCGAGCTCATGAGTGCAAGTAATTCTCCCCTCGAGCACGACGCCGGCTACGCCGGGCTCACGAGGTTGACGGAGGGCCTTCCGGCGGCCTGCTACCTGGATGCCGCGCACTACCAGCGCGAGATGAGGACGATCTGGCACAAGAACTGGATCTATGTGTGCCGTTCCAGCGAGATCTCCGCTCCACGGACTTATCGCACTTTCGAGCTGGGCGATCAGCCTGTATTGCTCGTTCGCGACGAAGTTGGCGTGCTGCGCGGCTTCTACAATACCTGCCGCCATCGCGGGGCTGCACTCTGCCGCAACCCCGACGGGAAGCTTCCGCCATCAGGCATCGTATGCCCATACCACAACTGGCGGTACGGACTTCGCGGAGAGCTGCTGCAGACCTCCTCGCACATGCACGCCGAAGGCTTCAGACTCCAGGACTTCCCCCTTTACAGGATTGCCGTCACCGAGTGGCACGGCTTTGTGTTTGTCGCACTCACCGAGGATCCAGCTCCCTTTGGCGCCGTGTTCGATCAGCCGCTGGAGCGATTCGACCGCTGGCGTTTGAGCGAGCTCGCGGTCGGTCATGTGTTTCGCAGGACGGTCGCCTGTAATTGGAAGGTCTACTGGGAAAATTACAACGAGTGCCTGCATTGTCCGGGCGTACATCCACGCCTGTCGCAGCTGGTTCCGATATTCGGCAGGGGATTGCAGACTGAGCGGGACGACCCGCGCTGGCAGGAGCATGCCAATGAGGACGATCCGAAGTATCGGGGCGGAATGCGGCGTGGCGCCGAATCCTGGACGATGGACGGCAAGCCCGCGGGAGTTCCATTCCCCGGATTGAATGCCGACGATCGGATTGCCGGGCAGGTCTACATGACCTGTCTCCCGTCCGCATTCATTGTCGCGCATGTCGACTACGTACGCGTCGTGCGAGTGCGGCCGCTTGCGCCCGAGCAGACTGAGCTCAGTGTGGAGTTCCTGTTTCTACCGCAGACCCTGCAAGACTCCGCCCACGACATCTCGGGTGCCGTGGAATTCACGGAAACCGTGATGCGGGAGGATGCCGACGCCTGCGAGCTCAATCAACGCGGGCTGCGTTCGACGCCGCACAAACGCGGCGTCCTCATGCCCGAGGAATACCTGATTTGCGACTTTCACCAATGGGTCAAAGCCCAGGTGGCCCAGGGGTGACGCTGTCAGCCCGTGCCCGACTCCGCGCTCCATCCCCCGCCGCCCAGGGCTAGGGCGCGCGTGCCGCGGTGTTCCGGCAGCTCCCCTGAGGCCCGACGGCCAGCAGCGCCGCGCTCTCATTCGCCGTCACCGTTCGAAGCGGCAGCTTGAGGCGGCTGGCGTCGAAAGGTTGGGTGACCAGGACGTAGTCATACACACAAGCAACGCGGTCCCAGTCGATCCGCGGCGTTGCAACGACGCCGGCGTACCACCACGGATCCGGCGCTTCCGGCCGGTGCCGGTAGCGCAGGTATTTTTGCGGATTTCCCGTATCGCCCGTCTGGAGGTACGGAATGACGGCGCCCCTGTCGATCGCCGCGAATGAGAAAGCGAAGAAATTCGGGGCGACGGCTCCGTCAGGGCGGTGCGTGTAGATGGGCAAGACCGTGGCGTCGGACGGGATGGCGGCAATGATCCGGCGATACTGGGCCAGCCACGCAGTCTGGGTTTGCCAGTGTCTGACAATGTACGCCAGATTCCACGTTACGAGTACGGCGGCGACAGCGATGGCGAGCATGGGTCTGCCGCGATCGACCGGGCCGCGGGCTGACAGGGACACAACCGCAAGGAGTGCAAACAGCGCAGCGAGAGGTAGCGCGCGGACATCAACATAGAAGGCTTCCACGTACCCCCTTGGAAGAACGAAGTAGAGCCCGACCATCATCGCAGCCAGGGACACCAGCTCGAGAGCCGCGGCGTCGGCGAGATCGCGCCACCGCAGGGGTCCTGTGTACAGCGCGACGGACACCACCATGAGAGTGGCGAGCACTTCGTCCAGGTGCGACCTGAAGCGGACAAATTCCGAATTCAGGTGCACGACTTTCGTGTGCAACGGTCCCCAGACGTAGGGGCTCTCGACCAGATCCGTGGGCTCGCGGAAGGCGTACGCGACACCGAAATGCCAGGCGAGCAGCACCCCGCACGGAGCGAGCAATTTAGCCTCGATCGAGACTGTGCTGACCCCTCGATACACCCGCATGAGCGCAGTCGCACTCAGGACGGCCGTGAGGAAAATGAGGTAGGTGAGGTGTGTGAGATAGCCGACCGACACCAGAGCCATGTACGCGATGAATAGTCCCAGGGACGGACCCCCGCGCACCCGCTCGACGACGCCGAGCGTCGCCAGCAGGAGGGCGAGCCCCAGCCGGAACTCGAGAAAGCCCATCAGAAAGAACCAGTCGATCGACAGATACAGGCTCAGAAGGAACAACAGGCCTTTCGCGTCGGCTGCGATTGGCACCGTGCGCAGATAGAAAAGGAGCGCACAGGGCAGTGAAACGAAAGTGAGCACGCTCCAAAGCGCCGCGGCCCGGTCGACGCCGAAGAGCTCCGTGGCGCCTGCCATCAGCAGATCGCCCAGGATGTACGGAATGGGGAGGAATCGGTACTGGAACTCCGCGCCGAAGTGCTGTCCGGCGTGGAATATGAGATCCGACAGGATCAGGCCGCGCGCAAGATGAGTCGGATAGTCTTGCAGCGGCAGCGGCGAGTTGCGAATGACTGCAGCGACGTACGCGAGCAGGGAAATCGCCGCCAGCGCCCAGACCGTCCGCACTCGAATCAGCGACATCCGATCGGCGGGAGCGACGCCGATGCCATCCTCGAGCCAGGCAGGACGGGCCTGCCGGGCATGCGAATGCGCCAACCGGCGGGGCCTTGCGGGCGCCCGCGGAGTTCCCGTCCATGCCGTCCGTGGGCCCCTGGGTTCCATTGATAGAAATTCTTACATTCGCGGGGCAGCCGCCGATATCCCTCATCCGGGATATTCGAACAGGAGCCCGGACGAGCCGGGCACGGACGTTGCTTGGTACTCGCATGTTGTCTGTAGCCAGACACCGTTTCGTTGACGTCATTGCATGCGTGCGCTGATTTGCGGCGCTGGCGTTGCCGGACTTACGCTGGCATCACAGCTTGGACGGTCCGGTTGGGACGTGGTACTGCTCGAACCCGCATCGGGCCCAAGACCCGGGCAGTACCTCGTCGACATTGCTGACGAGGGCCTCTCGGCAGCAGCTCGTCTTGGCCTCATGCCGCGGCTGCGCCGCTTGGGCGAGCAGGTGTCGCAGATACGCTGGGTGGATGGCGTCGGCAAGTCCATCGCGCACATCGAGCTTGGCGCAAGAGATCCCCGCTCGATCCACTGCATCAAGCTGCTGCGCCGAGATCTGGAGCGGGCTCTTCTCGAGCAGTTGCCCTCGAACGTCGAGGTTCGATTCGGTCATGACGTTGCCCAGGTGCGCACGTCGTTGGGGGGTGTTGATCTCGTGCTGAGCCCGCGCGGACGGGAGAGCGCCGCTCTGCTCGTGGGGGCGGACGGTATTCACTCGCATATACGCGATCTGGTGTTCGGGGACGGCGGATTGTGGAGTCGCGTACTGGGCTATGACACGAGTGCCTTCGTGTTTGAAGATGCAGGCCTGCGTGAGCGCTTGAACGGCCGGTTCACGATTCTGTCGGTACCCGGACGCAATATCGCCTTGTATCCGCTGCGCAGCGGCAAGCTCGCCGCAAGCTTCGTTCATCGGACGAGCAGCATGGTGGGCCCGCGCTCGCCGGTGGAACAGCTCCAGGTCGTCTTTGGCGATCTACAGTGGTGCGTCCCGGAGCTTCTGCGGCACGCCCGGGCGGCGGACGAGCTGCATTGCGAACACGCGGCGCAAATAAAAATGCCGGCCTGGCACCGTGGGCGTATCGCGTTGCTGGGAGATGCGTGCCATGCCTTCTCGATGTTGCCGGGACAGGGCTCCTCGGTGGCCATGGCTGCCGCATTCTGGCTGGGTGAGGAGATCCTGCGCGCGCCGTCCGTGGACGTGGCTTTCGCAAGATATCAGAGCCGCCTGATGGGCGAGATGATGCACCGGCGCGCGGCGGTGCGGCGGGCCGCCACCTGGCTGGTACCCGAAACGCATACGGCGCTCGCTGTGCGTAACAGCGTGCTGCGGCTCGCATCGGTTCCCGGGCTCGATCGCATCCTGTCGCCGGTCGTCAACACCTTCGCCTGAGCGTTGCGCTCCACGCAACGATGCCGATCCGTCAGAAGTCGTAACGTCCGTAAAGCCCGTAAGTCCGCGGCTGGTTTGTCAGGTAGCCCACGCGCGCACTGCGGCCGCGCTCATAATCGAGTGCCAGCCTCGCGTTCTTGTCCGTTATATTGTTGACGTAAACCGCTGCCTGCCACCGGTCGCTCTTCAGGCCAAACCGCAGGTTGGCGAGCGTATAGCTCGGCAGCTCCGGATTGAACGTGATCGACGACGTCGACAGCGGGCCGCCGAGGACGATCAGGCGCGCCGCATTCGGGTTCGCGGCCGAAGGGCACCCCGCGCAAATGGTGCCGAATCCCGGCTCCTCGTTTTCGAACTGGGAGAACGACGAGCCGACGTACTGCACGGTGAGGTTCGCGAAGAAGTCTTTGTTTTCAATCACCGCCGGCAGGGTATAACCCACGCTCGCTGCCGCCTGGGCCCGCGGCGCCGTCGGCAGGCGGTTGCCGTCGGCCAGACCCCCCACCACCACGACGTTACCTTTCAGATCCGTCGAGGTGACGGAAGAAGTGAGCTTGGCGTCGATGAACGTCGCGGAAAGCCCGAAATCCCAGTTGATATTCGGCCTGGCGAACAGCTCCGCTTCGATGCCCTCGCTGCGGGCGGTCGGCACATTGAAGACGACGCGCGACGAGCAGGTCCCGGCCGTCGTAGTGGCCTGCAGATTCTTGATGTCCGCATAGAACGCAGAGACATTGAACGTCACGCGCCGCTCGAGCCACTGTGTCTTGGCTCCGATCTCATAGTCCCAGGTCTTCTCGTCTTTCCAGTTCGGCTGGTTACCGAACACCGCCCGGTCGGTCGGAGAGCACAGCGGTAAATTGATCGGATCGTTGATGCCACCCAGGCGAAATCCGCGCGAGGCCTGGGCATTGAGCTGCACGTCGTCGGTGACTTTGTAGCTCACGATGCCGCGCGGGGAGGTGCCGCTGGAATTGGTCGAAGCGGGGACGACTCCCGGGACCGGCGGGTTGGTATTCGGCACGAACGTCTCGCCGGAGAACGCACCAGCGAACAGCACGTCCTTGTCCTCGGTGAACTTGTAGTAGCGCAGGCCGGCGGTGAGCCCCAACTGAGGGGTCACGTGCCAGGTGGCTTCGCCGAAGCCGGCGTACTGCTTCAGCCTGTAGGTCAGGTCCGAAAAGAAAGGCGTGTCGACCGGGGCGTTGGTAGCCGAACCGGGGGTGCTGATGAGCGCGTCATACCCCGGGGTCGGCAGATCCTGGCCGTAGTGACGGTTCACATGTTGAAAGAATGCGCCCACCAGCCAGTCCACCTGCTCGTTGCCATTGGATGCGAGCCGTATCTCTTCCGACAGGACATTCAGGCCGGTGCGGTCGTACAGCGGCGAGTTGACGCGCGCAGCCGCTTCGATGGCGGGCCCATTGTTGAGCCCCTTTCCGAGAATATCGACGGTCACGCTGCCCGTGAGTTGAGTCGCGTCGCGCAGCACGCGGACCTCGCGGTGGGTGTAGGAAGTGACCGAGGTGAGGGTGGCGGCGCCGAAGCTGTAATCGACCTTCAGATCCGTGAGCAGAAACTGGTCGCTGAGGCCCTCGCGCTGCTGGGTGTACTGCGAGAGACTGCCGATGGACACCGGTGCCACGGTCGTGTACGGATTTGCCAGGATGTTGTACAGGTCCACCCGCGGGAATCCGTTCGTGCTCAGGTTCTGGTACATCACACGCGGGGTGATGGACAGCTCGTCGCTGGGCTTGACCAGGAACGCGAGCCTCATTCCCGCGCGATCGCCGTCATTCACGGCCTTGTTGACGCCGCCGCCCGGCTGAATGGCATCGATGAATCCCGGCAAATGTCGCCAATAAACAACGAAACGGGCCGCGGCGCTGTCGCTTATTGGGATATTCAGCGCTCCTCTGACGGACCCGCCCTGATCGCCATGCATGACTTCTTCGAAGGAGGCATCCGTCACGGCCTCGAACTTGCCCATCTGCGGCTGCCTGGTGATGTAGCGGACGGTGCCCGCTTCGGATCCTGCGCCGAACAGGGTGCCTTGCGGGCCGCGCAGGACCTCGAAGCGATCGAGGTCGAACAGCTCCAGATCCGGAGTGAAGAGCGCCACGGAGATCGGGGATTCATCCAGATAAACCCCCACCTGCTCCTTGACCCCGGGCTGGTCGCGGATAACCTGACCTGAGCTGATGCCGCGAATCGCTATCTGGCTTTGGCCGGGCCCCAGGTCGGCAACCGTAAAGCCCGCGATGTTGCGTGCGAGATCGACGATATTTTCGCTGCCCGAATCGCGGATCTGCGCCTCGCTGGTCGCGGAAACCGAAAACGGCACGTCCTGCAGGTTGGCGGTGCGCTTTTGCGCCGTGACGATGACTTCCTCCAACGCCCCGGGCGCCTCGTCCGCCAGGACGGGCACGGTGCCCAAGCCGACGGCTGAAACGCAAAACGCCACGCTGGTGCTGAACCTCGATCGAATGCTCCCCATGGCGACCCCCCTCCGAAGCTTGCGAGCTCGAGCAAACCTTGCCTGTTGTTTTTGGACCTACGGCGGCGCACGAATTCCACGTTACAATGTACCCACAATAATACACATCCGAGGGTGAAGGGAAGTATCGCAGTGCAGCAAACCCCTTACGCCACCGATCGGTGGTACGTGCTGGCGCTTCTGACGTTCGTGTATGCCTTGAATATCGCCGATCGGTTCTCGATTTCGACTGTGATCGAGCCGATCCGCCTCGAGCTGCACCTCTCCGACAGCGGCGTTGCCTTTCTGACCGGCGTCGCCCTGGCGCTTTTTTATGTGACGGTTGGAATCCCGCTCGCCGTGTTCGCGGATCGGGCCAACCGCCGTAACATCCTCGCCTTCTCGCTCGCGCTATGGTCCGGCATGACGGCCCTGTGCGGCCTCGCCCAGAGCTACTGGCAGTTGCTGTTGGCGCGGTTCGGAGTCGGAATCGGCGAGGCCGGCGGCACCCCGCCCTCAACATCCATTCTGGCAGACAAGTTTCCCCATGCCCGCCGGCCGCTGGCCTTGACGATATTCTCCCTCGGGGCATGTCTCGGTGCGTGGTTGGGTTCTGCCGTCGCGGGCGGAGTGGCAGAACGTCATGGATGGCGCACGGCGTTTGTGGTGCTCGGCATTCCGGGACTGCTTTGCGCACTGCTGGTCCAGCTCACCATACGCGAGCCGGCACGCGGACAGTTCGATGCTCCGCAAGAACACCGGCACCCAACCACACTAACGGCCACCGTCCGGTATGTCCTTCGGCACCGTTCGGCATTCCATCTGCTCATGGGCGGCGCTGCAGCCACGTTCTGGAGCTGGGGCTTGATGTGGTGGACACCGACGTTCCTGGTTCGCGAGCACCACATGACGGTCGGCCAGGCGGGCGAGCTGCTCGGTCCCATGCACCTGGTTGCCGGCACTGCAGGGACGATCATCGCGAGCTATCTGATGGGCCGCCGCGCTGCCGCCGACCCACGGTACATAGCCAACTTGCTCGCCTGGGTCACCGCGCTGACGACGATTCCGTCGATCCTTCTTTACTGGGTCGGCTCCACGGCCGCGGCAACGGCGCTGCTGTGGATTTTCGTGCCGTCCGTCTACTTCTACATCGGGCCCATACTCGGCCTTCTGCAGAACGTGGTTCCTCCGCACATGCGCGCAACCACGTGCGCGCTGCTGTTATTTACCGCAAACGTGGCGAACCTCGTCATCGCGCCGCAGCTGGTCGGGATTCTCAGCGATTGGTTCGCTTCCGGATTTCACGCGGGAGTCGAATCGTTGCGCTGGGCGCTGTTGATCCTGGCGCCATCGGGCTTCTGGGCGGCGTGGCACCTGTGGGCAAGTGGCGCGACGATCCGCACGGACGAAGCCCTCGCACGGGAGCCTATGACCGGTCGGCGTCTTCTTCAGCCGTGAGCTCGAGAGCGGCGTCGGCCAGCCACGAGTTGAGATACTCGGCATGGCTCGTCGCGGCAGTCGTAAGGAGTCCAAGTCGATAGGAACGTCCTAGGCATTCTCCGCAGCCTCGGCGCCCAGCTTGCTGGCGCGCGGGTACATGCGCAGCTCCGGCACTTCGCCGCGCAGCAGCTTCTGTTGGATGTCCTGCCAGTAATCGACGCTCATCAGATCGGCGTTCTGTCGGCGGAAGGAGCGGCGCGCGAAATCGCTCTTCAACTGCAGCCCGTACTCGATCTCTTCCGGCAGGAAGATCACGCCATCCTCGAGAAACCATTCCGGCAGCGTTTCCTCGCCCGGCTCCCGGTCGAGATTGGTGCGGATCTTCACGTCCGTCAGCTTTTCGACGGCGTCGTAGTCGAACAGGAACACGCGCCCATACCGGCCGACGCCATAGTTGCGGGAGTCCAGATCCTTGTTGAATATGTTGGTCGCCGCATTGTTGCGGATGCAGTGGCCGAGACTGCGGATGACGGCCTCCGTGGCGCTCTCGCTGGCGTTCTCCAGGTAGACCGGCAGCGGCACGATCTTCATCTGCACGATCAGCGAGCGGATGAAGACGGCGTCGCCTTCCACCTGGACGCTGCGGGCGGCCTGTTGGAGGAGCTCGGCCAGCAGCGCGGGCTCGAACAGATCCCGATCGAGCTTCAGATTGTAGTACATGACATTGTCCATCATGCTGCCCGCGCGGTTGATCTCATGCACGATGCGGTATTTGTCCAACACGGCGGCGATGCCCGGAAACTCACCCCACTTGTAGGCGCTCGTCGGGCGGTCACGAATGACCTTCAGGTGATAGGAGCAGGCATCGAACGTGAATCCCAGCGCGACCGTGCCCGCGACGCCCGGAGAACGGCGCAGCCGCTCGCCGGTGATGCGCACCTGATCCGTGATCTCGTTCAGGATGGCAACCTTGCCGACATGGTTGAAGCCGATCGTCGAGTAATGATGTCCGAAGGGACGCAGCGGCATCAGGCTGAACAGGAAGACGCAGGTCTGATAATACAGACGCGTCGTCACGTGGAAATTCGCCAGCGCCGAGCTGAACAGATCGTGGATGTCGGACACCCGGTGCAGAACGGCATCGGCATGGATGCCCTCCGGACCGTTGAGCAAAGCCACCACGAACGGCACGATGCTGCCGTCATCCATCACCCAGCGGGCGACGACGAACGCGGTCCGGTCGCGGAAAAAACCGGCTTCGACCACGTCCAGCGCCGCCGGAAGCGCGGGACCCGAGCTCCCGGCTTGGAACAGCTGCTCCACGCGCTGCAGGATCCGTGCGGCATCGCCTTCGAGATCCCGGAAGGGCACCGAAAAGCCGGGAATCTGCAACACCTCGATCAGCAAGCGGGTATCGATACGACCCCGCACCGGCAGTCGGCGGTGGACCGCCGCCATGGAATCCACCCGGCGCTTGCTCGGAGGCGGGAAGGAATAGGCCACGGGCCGCCAGATGCCGTGGTCGATGTTCCTGCGGATCGAATGAAGGAAGCTGAACGCGATGTCGGCCTCATAGCGATCCACGATCATCGACATGAACAGCGGATCGAGCGCCTCCCAGTACACCGCGTTGTTGGACAGAGCCGGGAAGGCGGCCACTATCCTCGGTCCGTGCTCCGCGATGTAGCGGCTGTACAGCCCGAGGCGCTCCTTGCTGATCTCGATCGAGGCGCGCGGATCCCTGTTTTCGAAGGCGCGCTGCGCCCGGTACGGGTATTCGCACAGTTGACCGTAGAACTCGTCTAAGATCGCCAGGATCAGCTGTGCTGTCGCCGCGATGCGGCCCCTCTCGTCAGTGCAAGCCGCGAGGCGCGCATACGCTGCTTCGACCGGAGAGCTCGATTGGGCAACCCACACGCCGGTCACTATGACAGTACCATCCCGAGGTTGTCCACGGGCATCTGACTTCAGCGGCGGCTGGGCATTTCGCCGGCGAGTTGACCTCCATCAAGGCTGCGTCGGGCCGATGCATTACGCTCACGAGCTGGCGTGCGCGATCGGCCAAAGCCGCAGCATTGGGCAGGAATCATGAGTCTCGCCGGCCTCGAAGTGTTCGATACCACGATTCACCGGACCAACAGTTGGTTGAAGGAGCTGATGCGCGTGCCGGGCTCGGAGAGCCGGCACGCGGCTCATCTGGCGCTCCGCTCGACCCTCCACGCGCTGCGCGACCGGGTGACGGCGCACCGCCCGCGCGGTATTCATGGTCCTGTCGAATCGGGTGAGCGAGGGTGAAATCGACAACGTGAAGCAGATGTTGCCGACCGAGATCCGGGACCTGTGGCCGCAGTCCGCCCGGGAGCCCGTCTGGAGGGATTGAGCCTTTCGATTCTCCGCCGACCGCAAGTGCCATTAAGAAATCTTCATTTCGCCCGGGACTCAGCTCACAGCCTGCGTACGCCGGCGTACCTTTTTTACTACAACTGTGTACTGGTTCATTGAGCCTGCAGGCCTGGCCGCGTTCCACTAGCGGCAATGACCGGCGGGTCGCACGGTGGTGCCGACCGGGGGTCACGCCTGACCGCCATTTCGAATCGAACGTGAGCGACATGAAGTCAGCCATTACGCGCGTGTCCGCGGATGTCAGCGGCGTAGCGGTCGAGGTACCCAGCCTGGATTCACTACGTGCGCACGAGGGCGCATCGACGCAGGAGATTCTGGATCTGCTGCACCGGACGCTGCACGCGTTGCCCGGTCACTTCGCGATTCTCGACAGACGCGTCCCGGGTGTTCCCATCGTATTTGCCAACGTCGCGATGGCCCGCGATTACGGTTACGAAGTGGCCGAGCTGATCGGGCGTCCTTTCCTGGAGGTCGCAGCGCCCGTCACGGACAGACAGGACGAGATCGAGCGTATCCGCCAAGGGCTCAACGCGGGACGTGAAGCGCGCGCGGAGTTTCAGGCCGTGCGCCGCGATGGCTCGACCTTCATGTCAGGTATGGTTTTCGCTCCGGTCAAGAACGAGCACGGATCGATTACGCACGTCGTCTGCTCGGCACGCAACATCACGGCAATCATCGAGGAGCAGCGCGACAAGCGGGAGCTGCAGGAAAAGCTGTACGCGGAAATGCGCGAACGCGAGCGCATCGCGATCGAGCTGCGCCTCGCGCAGAAGTTGGAATCCGTGGGCCGGCTCGCCGCCGGCATTGCTCACGAGATCAACACCCCGATCCAGTATGTGGGCGACAGCGCGCACTTCCTGAAGTCCGCCGTCGCCGATCTGCAGCAGCTCGCCGAGGTGTATCGCGGGGCGGTGGAGGCGCTCTTTCGCGGCGAGTCGCCCGAGCTCGTACGCGCCAATCTGACACAGATCGAGACCCTCGTCGACAAGCAGTTCATCGATGTCGAGATTCCCCAGGCCTTCGTCCGCACGCTGGAGGGCGTGGAGCGCGTTACGAGCATCGTGCGCGCCATGAAGGAATTCGCGCATCCGGACGCACAGGAGCAAAGTCCGGCGGATATCAATCACGCAATCGAGACGACGCTGCTCGTTGCCCGCAACGAATACAAATACCACGCGTGCGTGGCGACGCAGCTGGGCGAATTGCCGGCGGTCGTCTGCAACGTCAACGAGCTCAACCAGGTATTCCTCAACCTCATCGTCAACGCGGCGCACGCGATCGAGGCTGCCGGCCGCGACGCGAGCACCGGTGTGATCGGGATTCGCACCAGCGCCGAGGCCGACAACGTCGAAATTGTCATCGAGGACAACGGCTGCGGGATTCCCAAGGAGAATCTCGAGCGCATTTTCGACCCCTTCTTCACCACCAAGGAGATCGGCAAGGGCACCGGCCAGGGGCTTGCCATCGCCCGCTCGATCATCGTGGAGAAGCATGCCGGTACGATCGCCGTCGACAGCCAGGTCGGCAGGGGAACACAGATGAGGCTGCGTCTGCCGACCGCGGGCCGCAAAGGCAGTCCCGGCAAATGAAGCGGGTACTCTTCGTGGATGACGAGCCTGCGCTCCTGGACGGGCTGCGGCAACGGCTCTATCGCGCACGCACCAAGTGGCAGATGCAATTCGTGAACAGCGGAGCGCTGGCGCTCGCGGAGCTCGAACGGGAGCCCTACGATGTGATCGTCTCGGACATGCGCATGCCGCAGATGGACGGCGCGCAATTGCTGACGATCGTCAGCGAGAGATGGCCGCAGACGATCCGCATCGTCCTGTCGGGCTACTCCGAGCAGGCGCACATCATGCGCCTGGTGCCGGTTGCCCACCAATACCTGACCAAGCCCTGCGAGGCTGAAAAGCTGGAGCAGGTCATCCAGCGCTGCACTCAGCTGCACGAAGTGCTGGATGACGCACGGCTGCGCGCCGTCGTAGGACGAATCCGGCAGTTGCCTGCGATTCCGCGCGTACATGCCCGCCTGAGCACGGTCATGTCTCGCGAAGAGGCGACCGTTGCGGACGTCGCGGAGGTCGTGGCAAGCGACAGCGGGGTGGCTGCGAAGGTGCTGCAGGTGGTCAATTCGGCATTCTTCCGCTTGCCGAGGCGGATCACCAGGATCGAACAGGCCGTTTCTCATCTTGGGTTCAGTGCGATTCGCAGCCTCGCCCTGTCGGCCGAGATCTTCTCCAGTTGGCCGGCGCGCGGCTTGCCCTATGGCCTCGATCCTGAGCGGCTGCAGGCTCACGCCCAGACCATCGCAACGGCAGCGTACACACTCGCCGGGCGCTCGCCATGGGCGGACGACGCGCTCCTTGCGGGACTGCTGCACGACATCGGCTATTGGATACTGCTGCAACAGTGCCCGAACGAGATGTCGCAGGTGTTGGACATGGCGCGCACCGAGGGACTCCCGCTCAACGAGGCGGAAATCAAAGTGCTCGGCACCTCGCACGCGCAGGTTGGAGCCTATCTGCTGGGCCTGTGGGCCTTCCCGTACCCGATCGTCGAGGCCGTCGCATTTCACCACAACCCTCTGAGCGTGCAGCAGTCCGAATTCGAGGTGCTGGCGGCACTGTCCGTTGCACACGCAATTTGCGATTCGGCTGCACCGGCCGACCCCGAAGATTTCCCCGACCACGCCCCGGGCGTGGACGCAAACTATTTGTCGGCGCTGCGGGCGCCATTCGATTGGAGCGAGGCGGAAAAACGCATCGCGGAGATTCGCGAGCTGGAGCACTCCCATGAGTGATGAGCACCTGCCAAGCGTGCTGTGCGTGGATGATGAGCCCCGGGTTTTGGAGGGGCTGGCCTTGCATCTGCGCAGACGCTATCGGTTGATGTTGGCCCAGAGCGGTGAGCAGGCGCTCGAAAGACTGCATGCTGCCGGAGGAGCCGCGGTCGTTGTGTCGGACATGCGCATGCCCGGCATGAATGGGGCGGTGTTGTTGTCGAAGGTGCGGGCCACGTATCCGGATGCCACCCGGATCCTGCTCACCGGCGAACCGGGACGCGACACGGTCGTATCGGCCGTCAACACGGGGCAGATCTTCCGCTTTCTGACCAAGCCCTGTCCGCCCGACGAGCTCATCGCCTCCGTGCAGGCCGCTGTCGAGCAGCATCGGCTCGTCACTGCGGAGCGCATCCTGCTTCAGGAGACGCTCATCGGCTGCATCCATTCGCTCGTGGACGTCCTCGCTTTGACCAATCCCGTGGCATTCGGGCGCGCCAGCCGACTCCGCAGGCAGGCCATGGCGTTTGCCGCACATCTCGGGTGGGCGCAGGGTTTCTGGCAGCTCGAGGCCTCGGCGATGCTCTCGCAGATCGGCTACCTTTCCCTGCCGGCCGAGTTGGTGGAAAAAATCTACTACGGCGAGCGTCTCACGCCGGAGGAGGAGATCCTGAACCAGGGAGTGGCCGAGGTCGCGAGCAAGCTTCTCGACCGCGTTCCACGGCTCGAGCCGATCGTGCAGATACTCAGCTCGCTCAACTCTTCGAGCGGGCAGCTCGAGCAGCTCGGGGACGGGCCCGTGGGTCGTGCGGCGCGGATTCTGCGGCTCGTGACGGACTTCGATGCCCTGACGTCCCAGGGGAACTCCCCCGATACGGCGATACAGATGCTCCGCGGCCGTGAAAACAGATATGGCGGCAAGCTCATACAGGAGTTTGCCACTCACTTGGGAGCGGGCAGCGGCGAGATGGAGGTCGTGGAAATGCCCTTGCGACAGGTACGTCCGGGAATGACGATTCTTCAGGACGTGCGCACCTATCTCGGCACACTGCTCGTGCCGCGAGGCTTCGAGGTCACGGAGCGATTCATAGAGCGAATGCCGAACTTCGGGGCTGGAATACTCGGCGAGAAGGTCCAGGTCAAAGTGCCTGCAGCCCGAGCCGCCGGCGCGGGTGGGTGACCGCCGCCCGTCCCGGTAGAGCCGCTATGTCAGGGATCCGGGAGGATGACCCGGCGGCCATCGCCTCGGGAAGCGCGTAGCGGGTCACAAAACCGGCAAGCCGGTACGCGCTTTTGCGCCCGCCTGCCGACAACCCAGGATGTTCCGGAGCCATCGCTCGATCCGGGGTTCGGTCGGCAATATGGTGATCTGCTTATCATTGCTGCTGGTTGCGGCCAGCGCCATCGCCCTGCGGCCCGTTTTGCGCAGGGCTTTTGGTTTCCGTGCGGCAGTCGCCGGACGGCCGGCTGAAGTTGTGCTCCAGCTGCCTGCGGATCTGCAGCACCTGGAGCCCCCGGTATTGCCGGCGGCTGCGGTACAGATTCTCGATCGCGCGGAAATCTTCAGGAGACTACGCGAGCTCGAGTTAGGGGTTGCGGAGCTCGGACGGCCGCTGCCGGAGCATGATCCAATCGTGACAGCCGCGCTCGCCGCAATCGGCGACCCGGCCATACAACGGCGCTACTCCCCCAGGCGCCCGAACCTGCTGCCGCAACTGATGCACGCGATCCATGGGGAAGACGTCTCACGGCGTGAGTTGGCCGCTTTGGTCGCGCGCGATCCGGCGCTGGTCGGCAGCTTGTTGAAAATGGCAAACAGCCCTTTCTATCGAGTCACGTTCCAGCCGGTCGAAACCGTTGAACGGGCGGTCGTCATACTGGGGAGCGAGGGCCTTCGCTCGCTGATCGCCGCCGCTCTGATGCAGCCGATCTTCCAGGTCTCCAGCACGGGGGGATTTCCGCGCTTTCCGGAAATCGTCTGGGACCACGCCCTGCGTTCGGCCCATGCGGCCATTCCCCATGCCGCCCTGGTCGAGAGGGCGGACGCGTTCGCGGCTGAGCTGCTCGGCCTCATCAGCGGGCTGGCGGAAATCATCTTGTTCCGCGCAGCCCTGGACCACTGCGCGACTGCGTCGCCGCACGGTCAACCTGACCCCATGGTGATCGCCTCGCTTCTCGACTCGCAGTCAGCGACTTTCGCGTGGCGGATCGGCGCCGGCTGGGAGCTTTCGGAGCCGCTGCTGGCGGCGCTCGAGGAGCAGATGGCGGTATCCGAGCCGGCTACCCCGCTCGGCCGCTCGCTGCGCTTCGCCCGTTGCGCGGGCGCGCTGGCAGTGCTGCACACCAATGCCGTCATAGATGATGCAACGGTACGACTCTCTCTGCCCGAGGCCGGCCTGTCACCCGCGCATCTCAAGTGCATGTGGACACGGCTGCTGCATGAGCACGAGGATCCCAGAACGGCAGGCAGCAAGCCGCGCCAGCACTGAATGCGGCCGGCGCGCCCCGGTGGTACGCTTGAAGCGATGGGAGTCTCGATACCAAAACAAGCAGACGCCATCATCATAGGCGGCGGCCACAACGGCCTGGTATGTGCGGCCTATCTGGCGAAGCACGGCATGAAGCCGCTCGTACTGGAACGCAGACCCGTCGTGGGAGGCGCAGCGGTCACACAGGAGATCGCGCCCGGATTCCGCGCCTCGACATTCTCCTATCTGATGAGCCTCCTGCATCCGCGGATTCAGGCGGATCTCGACTTGAAGCGCCATGGGCTCGAGATCATGCCCTGCAGCGACATGCTCTCGCCGCTGGACGGTGGCGACTACATCGTGTTCTCGGACAATGTCGCACGGACTCAGGCGAGCTTCGCCCGCTTCAACGCGGCGGATGCCGCGATCTACCCCGAATTCGACCGGTTCCTGAACGAGAACGCCCGCCTCTTCCGCAAGTTGCTGTGGGAAACCCCGTTCGACCCCACGGCCCGCAACTGGAAAACCTTCAAGCAGGCGGCCGGCTTCCTCAATCGCAACTGGCGCATGGGCAGCAAGGCATTTCGCGTACTCGACATGCTTTCGATGAGCGCCTACGACTTCCTGTCCGAATGGTTCGCCGACGACCGCATCAAGGCCGTCCTCGCGTACTACGCATCGATAGGGACGTTCGCCGGGCCCAAAACGCCCGGATCCGCATACGTGATCATGCACCACATCATGGGGGAGAACGCCGGGGCGGGCGGCTGGGGATTCGTCAAGGGCGGCATGGGCTCGATCAGCGAATCCATCGCCTCCGCCGCGCGCGAGCTTGGCGCCGACATTCAGACCGACAGCCCCATTGCCGAAGTCCGCTCGAGCAACGGCCGGGTCACCGGGGTGATGACCGCCGACGGCCGCTCGTATGCCTCGAACTGTGTCATATCGAACGTCAACGCCAAGACGCTTTACCTCAAGATGGTCGGGCAGCAGCATCTGCCCGCTGAGCTGGTGCGCGACATCAACACCTACCGCACCTTCAGCACCGCATTCAAGATGAACATCGCCTGCGAGCGTCCTCCTCAATACACGTGCCTGCAACGTGCCATTCAGGACGATGCTCTCGCAGGTTGGGCATATCCCACGTACGTTCACATAGGTCCTGACATCGACTATCTGGAGCGCGCCTACGACGATGCCAAGTACGGCTCTTACTCGAGGCATCCATTCATCACCCCCGTCTGCCCGACGATCGTCGACAAGACCCTCGCTCCGGAGGGCAAGCACGTGGTGAATCTGTTTGGCGGCCATGCGCCGTACGAATTGAGAAATGGCGACTGGAGCAGCGAGAAGTCCCGCTTCGAGAAGATAGTGCTCGACACCGTCGACCGGGTTGCGCCCGGCTTCTCCGGCGACATCATCGCGAAGCAATTCCTCATCCCGCCCGACATCGAGGCCATCGTCGGCCTGCCCCAGGGGCATATCTTCCAGGGCGAGCTGTCGCTCGATCAGCTCTTCTTCCAGCGCCCCGCCCCTCACTGGGCGGACTACCGGACCCCTGTAAAGGGCCTGTACCTGTGCGGCGGGTCCGTACACCCGGGCGGCGGCGTATCAGGTATACCCGGATACAACGCGGCCCGCGAGGTCCTGCGGGATACGCGCGGCAGCTCCCCGATGCGCTACGCCGATCCCTGAGCGCCGCCGCGGCCTGTCAGCCCCCCAGCGACCCGTTTCCGTGCCCTTCAAGAGGAGCTCAGGCGCCAGAGCGCCCGCATTCAACCATCGCATGACTTACGACTACATCATCGTCGGAGCCGGCTCCGCCGGCTGCATCCTCGCGAACCGGCTCACCGAGTCGGGCAGACATTCCGTGTTGTTGTTGGAAGCGGGCGGCAGGGACGATTCGCTGCGCTTCAAGGTTCCGGTCGGGTACGTCTTCACGTACTACGACGAGAGCTGCAACTGGATGTACTACTCGCAGCCCGAAAAGGAGCTCGGCGGCCGTGCTGTCTACGTACCTCGAGGAAAAGTCCAGGGCGGCAGCGGCTCGATCAATGCGCTCATCTATATCCGGGGCCAGAAGTCCGATTTCGACGATTGGGCGGCAAACGGCAATGCGGGCTGGTCCTTCGAAGAGGTGTTGCCTCATTTCAAGAAGCTCGAATCCCACCCGCTCGGCGACACGCAATACCACGGCGCGCACGGCCCGATCCGCATCACACGGATGAAAGACCAGGCCCACCCCGTTTGCACGGCATTCCTCGATGCCTGCGCGGGCTTCGGCTATCCGCGCAACGACGACTTCAACGGCGCCACGCTCGAGGGGGCGGGTGTCTATGACATCAATGCGCGCGACGGCTTTCGGGACTCCAGCAGCCGCGCCTACCTGAAGCCCGCCTTGAAACGGCCTCAGCTGCGGCTCGAGCGCGATTGCCTCGTCGAGAAGATCCTGTTCGACGGCAAGCGCGCGCGCGGAGTCATCTTTCGGCACAACGGGGCCGTGAGGGAATGCCTCGCGGCCCGGGAAGTCATCCTGGCCGCCGGCGCGGTGGGTACGCCCAAGCTGCTGCAGCTCTCCGGGGTCGGCGACCGGGCGCTGCTGGAACGGCACGGCATTCCCGTGCTCCACCACGCGCCCGCCGTCGGGCGCAACCTCCAGGACCACGTCTGCGTCAGCTATTTCTACGAGGCCAACCAGAGGACGCTGAACGATGATTACCGCAGCTGGCTCGGCAAGCTCAGAGCCGGACTGCAATTCATGCTGTCACGCAAGGGGCCGCTGTCGCTGAGCGTCAACCAGGCGGGGGGCTTCTTCCGCTCGAGCCCCGCTCGGGCCCACCCCAACATCCAGCTTTACTTCAACCCGCTCTCGTATGAGATTCCCAAAGGCGACAGCAAGGTGCTGCGGCCGGAGCCCTACTCCGGATTTCTGCTCGCCATCTCGCCGTGCCGGCCGAGCAGCCGCGGCAGCATCGAGATCGCCTCCAGCCGCGTGGCCGATGCGCCGCTCATCAGACCTAACTTTCTGACGACCCAACAGGACATCGACGATGCGATCCAGGGGAGTGTGCTGGTTCGCAGGCTCATGAGCGCCCCGGCGCTGGCAGCGATCACGGTCGCGGAGACCAGGCCCGGCAGGCGCGTCGTGAGCGAAGCGGACATGCTGCAATATTTTCGTGACGAGTCCGGCTCCATCTATCACCTGTGCGGCTCCTGCGCCATGGGGCCCTCGCCGGCCACGTCCGTCGTCTCGAGCCGCCTGCGGGCGCACGGACTCGAGGGCTTGCGCATCGCGGATGCCTCCGTGTTTCCGAATGTCACATCGGGGAACATCAACGCGCCAACCATGATGGTCGCCGAGAAAGCCGCCGCGATGATCCTCGAGGATGCGGCCGGCTCGTGACGGCGCAAGCGCCCGAGGCTCGCGCTCAGTCGATCGGGTCGGCCGCCATCTCCAGGTGCAACCGGTCACCCGTGTAGGGGTGGCGCCCGATGAGCTCCTCGTTCAACTCGACGCCGAGTCCCGGCTCGGTCGGAGGAATGACGTAGCCTGCCTCCCAGCGGATCGGCTTCTGCAGAATGTCCGCGTGGAAGCCGTCCCAGCGCTCGATGCCCTCCAGGATCAGGAAGTTGGGGCTGCAGGCGGCCAGCTGGATGTTGGCCGCGCCCACCACCGGGCCGCAGTACAGATGGGGAGCGATCTGAACATGATGGACCTCGGCCATGCCGGCGATCTTCTTCGCCTCGAGGAGCCCGCCTACCCGTCCCAGGTTCATTTGCAGGATGGCGGCCGCACCCGCTTGCAACAGGCGTGCAAAATCGTACTTGGTCGCGAGCCGCTCACCGGTCGCGATCGGAATCGAGGTGGCGCGCGCCACCTTGGCCATTTCCTCCGGCGCATCAGGCGGGACCGGCTCTTCGAGCCATAGAGGATCGTAGGGCTCGAGGCGCTTTGCCAGTCGGATCGCGCCCGCCGCGGTCATCTGGCCGTGGGTTCCAAACAGCAGGTCGGCCTTCAGCCCGACGGCCTCGCGCAACTGCTTCGCGAAGCGCTCACAGCGATCCAGGTCGGTCAAACCCAGCTGCCGGCCGTCGAATGCCGTGTAGGGCCCCGCGGGATCGAACTTGAGCGCCGTGAAGCCCTGCTTCAGGTACTCGATCGCACGCTGCGCGGCAAGGTCCGGATCATGGTAAACGTTCGTCCGGTCAGCGGGGCGCGCGTAAATGTAGGTATAGGAGCGCAGGCGCTCGTGCACGCGTCCGCCCAACAGCTTGTAAACCGGTTGCCCCGCCTCCTTGCCGATGACGTCCCAACAAGCCATCTCCAGCGCGCTCAGGACTCCCATGAGAGTCAGATCCGGATGCTGGGTGAAGCCGGCCGAGTAGACACGCCGCCATAGTTTCTCGATGTCGTGAGGATCCTCGCCCTGCAGGTAACGCTCGAAGACATCTTCGAGCATCTTCGCCACGAGGTGCGGATCGAACGGGACGCAGTATGCTTCTCCCACACCCGTGACATTGCCGTCGGTCGTCAGCTTGACGAACACGAAATACCGGCCGCCGTCGTGTGGCGGTGGATTTCCAACGACGAAGGTGTCGATATCGGTGAGCTTCATGGCGGAGCGGGTGCCGAAGTCAGATCGCGGTGCCGATCGCGCGCTCCTGGTCGCGGATGAGATCGCGGGTCGCCAGGAAGTAATGCACGGTGGCCCACAGGCCGGTGGGTACCAGACAAAGGAGCGCCAGCCGTAATGACTCCGCGTTGGGGCCGGAGCTCGGGGCGAACCAGTCGCTCAACATGCCGACCGCCTGGGGTGCGATCACGAGATTGCCGACGTTGGCCACGAACAGCGTCATCGCGCAAAACAGCGCCCGCATGCGGCACTGGGCCAGATTGTTGAGCAGGCCAAAGCACGGGCCGATGTAGAAGTAGATCGCGGGGACGAAGATCCAGAACATCGCTTTCGCCACGGTCAGCGAATGGGTCCAGAAGATGATGCCCGAGGCGATCGTCGCGACACCGATGCCGACGCCCAGCAATCTGACGATCCGGCGTGAATCCGCCATGAACGGCTGCCCCATCAGCCAGCCGGTGAAGAGCGTGGCGGCGGTGCCTCCCACCAGGTGAGCATTTCCCGTGATTGCGCCGGCTTCTCCGGCGCTCAGGCCGTACGTCCGCATCAGAAACATCGGCGTCCAGTATGTCAGTCCCCATCCCCAGAGCGCGCACAGTGCGCTCGCGACCATCACGTGCACCGCGGATCGTTGCTGCCACAGGAACTTCATGGTCGCCAGGAACGAAGGTGCCGTTTCGGGGTTCTCGGCGTCCAGGCAGCCGCGTTTGGGTTCCCGCACCGTCAGGAATACGACAATGGCTACGATGATGCCCGGTCCCCCGAGGGCCAGGAAGACGGCGCGCCAGCCGTAGCGATCGGCGATGGCGCCGGCGATGTTATAGCCGACCCAGGCGCCGAGCGGTGCGCCGAGAGAGAAGATCGTCAGCGCCATCGGGCGCCGCGTCGCCGGAAAATAATCCGAGATGATCGAATTCGCCGCCGGCGTACCGCCAGCCTCACCGACACCCACGCCGATACGCGCGCCGAGCAACTGCCAGTAGTTGCGCGCCAGCCCGCAAAACGTAGTCATCACCGACCAGGCGAGGAGCGAGATCGCAATGATATTGCGGCGACTCTTGCGGTCGGTGAGCCACGAGATCGGGAAGCCGAACAGGACGTAAAACAGAGCCAGCGAAACGCCGGTGAGGAAGGCTATACCGGAATCCGACAAGTGGAGCTCGAGGCGGATGGGCTCGAGAACCGTGGAGACCACGTACCGGTCGGCGATGCTGAGTGTGTAGACGAGGCACATCATGATGAGCACGTACCAGCGCACTACAGCGGAGGCAACCCCATCGGAGGAGCTCCAGGATTCCGCCAATGCAGCCGCTGAGATGGGCTCGGAGTTCGAGGCGGCCTCGGGCGCTGGTATGCTCCCGGTCTCGACTGGCTGTGCCTTGATCGCCACGCCGGGAGTTGATTGGCTGTCCAGCAAGCGTCTGCCCGTCATTTTGGAGCCCCTCTTTCTATGCACAATACCAAAATCGGCTTCATCGGCCTCGGCAACGTGGGAGGGAAGCTCGCGGGAAGCCTTCTCCGTCACGGAATCCCTGTGACGGTGCGCGACCTGAACGCCGATGTCGAGGACGGCTTCGTGAAAAGAGGGGCTTCGAGAGCCTCCTCTCCTCGTGAGATGGCCGAAAGCACAGATGTGGTGGTCACCTGCCTGCCATCCCCAGCGGCGTCAGCGGACGTCATGGAGCGCGCCGACGGCATCCTGGCCGGCTTGAGCCCCGGCAAGATCTGGCTGGAAATGAGCACCACCGACTCCACCGAGATCAAGCGCCTCGGGGCCCTCGTCGAGGCGCGCGGCGCGACTGCGATGGATTGTCCGGTCTCAGGGGGCTGCCACCGCGCCGAGAGCGGCAATATCTCTGTTTTTGCGGGAGGCAGCCGCGCGGCCTTCGAGCGGGTGCTGCCCATCCTCTCGATCCTGGGCCGCCGCATTCTGCATACCGGACCGCTCGGGTCGGCTTCGATCCTGAAAGTGATCACCAATTATCTTTGCACCGTGCACCTCGCAGCGCTCGCCGAAGCGCTGTCCGTGTCCAAGGTCGCGGGCATGGACATGAACACCGCCTACGAAGCGATACGCATTTCCTCCGGCAATTCGTTCGTCCACGAGACTGAGTCGCAGGTGATCCTGAACGGCAGCCGGGACATCAGTTTCACGATGGAGCTCGTCGTCAAGGACGTCGGGCTGTTCCAGGCTCTCGCCACTCAGTTGCAGGTCCCGGTCGAGATCTCACCGCTGGTGTTGGACATATTCAAGGACGGCCAGCGCCGCTACGGGGGGCGCGAGCTGTCGCCGAACATCATCAAGCGGCTCGAGGATGCCTGCGGGATTCAGGTTCTCGGCGAGGGATTCCCGGCGCAGATGGTCGACGAGGAGCCCGAGGCGCCCGGCTATGAGGTCGTGCCGCGGGGCACGAACACCGCGCCTTCCGGGCCTGGGTCGAGAGAGCCGAGGGGCCTGTAATCTGCCGCGGACATGTCAACCGTCCCCATCAGCAAGCGAACCCGGCTTTTTGACTCGAAGTGGTCAACTCTCGGAGCTGTTTTTTGCGCTACCCTCGGCGTCGGGTTGATCTTCGGATTTCAGCCTCCGCTGCTGGCGTTCGTTCTGATACGCCAACAGGCGTCGAGTTTTGCGATCGGGGCGGTGACCAGCATGAGCACCATCGCGGTCATCGCTCTCGCACCCTTGTATCCCGGGATCATCGCCCGGATCGGCCCACGACGGGCCATCATCGTCGGGATCGGCCTTGCCGTCACCATCCTGCTCCTCATGCCCTTCCTGGCGGGCCTGCGGGCATGGATGGTCCTGCGCTGGGTGACGGGCTGCGCGTTGGGTCTCGCCTGGATCGCGAGTGAAGTCTGGCTCAACATCCTGAGCGGGGACCAGTCCCGCAGCACCGTGATGGGGGTGTATGCGACAGTGTTCGCAGGGGGAGTGATGGCTGGCCCCCTGCTCCTGCAGTTCACCGGCAGCACGGGGAACCGACCGTTCTATGTCGGCGCGTTCTGTCTGGCCGCAACGGCACTGCCCCTGTTTTTTTCGCGTGATGCGTCGCGAGTGGACCATCAGCCGCTACGCAAGCGGCCCCTCGGCCAATTGATCCGCGCGGCCCCTGTTGCAATGCTCGCCGCGTTGATCGCGGGCCTGGTGGAATCCACGGACCTGTCGTTGCTGCCCGTATTTGGCCTGCGGCGCGGGCTCGATGAGTCCTCCTCGCTCGCCCTGGTCACGGTCTTTCTTGCAGGCAATGTTCTGTTGCAGCTGCCTATCGGCCGACTCGCCGACCGTTTCGGCCGCCTGCAGATCCTGGCCGGATGCGCCGTCATCAGCGCGATCGGTCCGATACTCCTCGGCCTGTCGATGAGCACTCCCTGGCTGCTATGGCCGCTGATGCTCCTCTGGGGTGGAACCCTGTATGGCTTCTACACCCAAGGCATTGCCTTGGTGGGCGAGTCGTATCCGGTCGGATACCTTGCTGCGGCGAATGCAGTATTCATCGTGGTGTATTGCACCGGAGGCATCGTCGGGCCCGCCCTGGGCGGACTGGCGATGGACTTGTGGAGCCCGGTTGGTCTGATCATTTTCCTGAGCTGCACACCCCTGCTGCTGGCGATCCCGCTCGTCTCCACAATTTACGGCCGGCGATAAAAACGCTTGCCGGCAGGTGCATGGCGGCTCTTTGTGCTATCTCTGCAGCAGTCGCCCCAAGGAAAAGTCCATGCAGGCCCACCCGCCCGAATACACTCTGGCCGTCCTACTGCGCACGCCAATCGTCATCATCGCACTGGCTGTCCTGGCTGCTTTGCCGTCCGCGCCATCGTGGTCGGCCGATTCCGCGAGTGCGCCTTGCGACACTCCGCAACACCATCAGTTCGACTTCTGGGTGGGCGACTGGCAGGTGTTCGATGCCAGGACGAACCGGCTGGTTGCGTTCGATCGCGTCGAGAAGCACTCGCACGGCTGCATCGTGCAACAGAACCTGACCATGGTAGCGGATCTGTACCGGCGCCCCGGTGTGAGTTATCGCATGACCGGCATTGGGGTCAACCGCTTTGATGGCGAGAGTTGGCTGGAGCTCTGGGCCGACGACCAGTGGGGAGCTATCGTGCTGCGCGGGATGCCCGATGCAGGCAAGGCGATGGTGCTCACCACCATCATTCCCTCGCGCAACCGCGACCTCAGGTTGGAGTGGGAAAAGCGGCCGGATGGCAGTGTACGCGCGCTCCAGTACGTCGCGCCGGCAGGCAGCGGCAAGTGGGAGCTTTACGGGGACCTGATTTACCGCCCGAATCGCTGAGCTACAGGTCCTTCACCAACCGCAGGGCGTCATAAATCGCCGCATGGATGTTACGTGAGGATACGGCGTCCCCGATTCGAAACAGCTGATACGTCCCCCGGGGATTCGGCCGCGATTCCTGCGGCAAGCCGGCGATCAGGCGGCGCTGATCGAGAATGCCCAGATTGCTGGAATCCGGCTTCAGAGCGAAGTAAAGGCTGTCATTGGGCAGCGTGCCATGGTTCACCACGACGTGATCGACCCGCCGCTCCTTGCGCACCCTCCCATAGTCGCTGCTGAGGGTCGCCAACAATCCGTCGCCGTCGCGCGTCACCGTGTGCACGCGGAAAGTCACCGTGAGGGTGACATCGAGATGTTGCAGGCTGCGCATGTAGGGCACGAGATTCATGGCCATGACCTCGGGCGCAAAGGTCCGGTCCGGAGTCATGATTTCCAGCGTCGCTCCGGATGCGGCGATGGCTTCGGCGGCCTGCAGCGCGACGTGATCGCCGGCATCATCGAATAGAAGCACCTTGCCGCGCAGGGTCGTGGACCCCGAGATGACGTCCCAGCTGGAAACGACGAGCTCATTCCCAGCTTCGAGTACCTCTGCGTGAGGGATTCCGCCAGTCGCCACGATGACGACGTCCGGGCGCTCTGCCAGCACTTCCCCCTCTTCCGCCCACGTGTCGAACCGAAACTCGACCCCTCGCGAGGTGCATTGCTCCATGCGCCAATCGATGATTCCGATCATTTCCTGACGTCGAGCACTGCGCGCGATGAGTCGAACCTGCCCCCCCGGCTTGCCCAATGCCTCGAATACCACGACGTCATGGCCCCGTTCTGCCGCGACTCGCGCCGCTTCCAGGCCTGCGGGACCTGCACCCACGACGACGACTTTGCGCTTGCGCGCCGCGGGCGCCACCTCATGCGGCATGAACAGTTCGCGGCCGGTGGCGGCATTGTGGATGCAGTACGCCGCGCCGCCCTGATAGATGCGATCCAGGCAGTAGTTGGCACCTACGCACGGCCGTACCTGGGCCTCCAGACCGGCCGCAATCTTGCGAACGATGTACGGATCGGTCATGTGTGCCCGAGTCATGCCGATCATGTCCACCTTGCCGGCGGTGACGGCGTATCGCGCGGTCGCCACATCCGCAATGCGTGCAGCGTGAAACACGGGAAATTCCAGCGCCGCCCGGATCTCACCCGCAAAATCCAGATGCGGCGCGCTCGGCATGCCCTGGATCGGAATGAGATCGGTCAGCCCGGCATCCGTATCGATGTGACCTCGCACGACGTTGAGGAAATCGACCATGCCGGATTCCTTGAGCCGGCGGGAAATGTACAGGCCATCGCTCTGAGTCAGGCCGCCCTCCAGGAGCTCATCGCCCGTGTAACGGATGCCGACGATGAGCTGCGGGCCGACACGCTGGCGGATGGCCTTCAGGACGTCGAAGGTGAACTTGAGTCGATTGTCCAACGAGCCCCCGTACGGCCCGTCCAACGTATTGGTGAGCGGTGACCAGAACTGATCCATCAGATGCCCGTAGGCCTGCAGCTCGATGCCATCGAGCCCCGCCGCATGCATCCGCTCCGCGGCGTCCGCGTAGTCCTTGATGATCCGCTCGATGTCCCAGTCCTCCATCTTCTTCGGGAAGGCGCGGTGCGCGGCCTCCTTGTTGTGGGATGGCGAAACGCTTGGCAGCCAGTAGTCCTTGTCCCACCGGGTACGCCGCCCGAGGTGGGTGAGTTGGATCATCACCGCCGTGCCGTGCTCATGGCAGGCATCCACGAGATCCCGCATCCAGGGAACCACCTCGTCCTTGAACGCGAGGATGTTGTTGAACACGGGCGGGCTATCGAGGGAGACCGCCGCCGATCCAGCCGTCATGGTGAGGGCAATGCCGCCCTTGGCGCGCTCGACGTGATAAGCGCGATACCGTTCCTTCGGCATCCCCTCCTCCGCGTATGCGGGCTCATGCGAGGTGGTCATGATCCGATTCCTGAGGGTGAGATGCTTGAGCCGATACGGCTCGAGCAGCGGATCCGTGCGCATGTTGGGCTGCTTACTCTGTCGGTGGGCCGCGTGATCGTTTGACGAACGGCAACGAAATGCCGGACGGGCTCACCTTACCCGTGAGCGCGCCTTAAAACCTGCGCCGGCAGATGCAATTGCTAGGATTTTCACCGTTTATGGTCAGGAAGGGTTATCTCGCGACTTGACCCGGCGCACCTCGATGGGACGCATGCCGAAATGGCGGCGGAACGCAGTCGTGAAGGAGGTGGGATGAGCATAGCCTGCCGCTTCACTCGCCTTCGCCACGGACCAGCAGCGGTCGCGCATGAGCGTCATGGCGTGCCGCATGCGGCAACTCAAGCTGAAGTCGAGAATGGTTTCGCCGAAGACGGCCTTGAAACCCTTGGTCAGCGTGGATTTGGCCATGCCGACCGTGCGGGCAAGCTGCGTGATCGTCGGGGGCGGCGCCAGCTGCTTCATCAGTATGTTGCGTGCCATGTGCAGGCACTTCAATTCACGCTCGGTGTACTCCTCCGTTGGTGCGCCCGACAGGGCGCCGAAGCTCTTCACGGCGCAACACAACAGCTCCAGCGCCAATGCCTCCGTGTAGATCAGGGCGAGCGTTCCGGTGAACGGATTGTTGATGAGGCGGGTCGTTACATCGAAGGTCTGGGAGGTCAGCGGCCGCTGGGTATAGATGATCTGCTCACGCTTGTTCGAGAGAAATGCCTGCAACTGCTGCGGAGCCTCTCCCGAGCCCAGGAAGTGCTCTGCGAGGAACTCCGGGCGGATGCTGATGATGATGAATCGCTCGCGGGCGCTCGGCGCAGTCCATTCGCTGATGTCTATTCCCCTTGGCTGGGCCCACACCAGCAGCGAAGGCCTGTTCCACCGCAGCGGCTCCGTACGGCTCACCGCGAGCGACATGTCTCCGGACAGCTTGAAATTAAATTGTATCAGGCCATCGCCGGGGACGAGCTCCACGCGTGGGTCTTTGTAGGTGAAGTTAGCGACCACGACATAGATATCATCCCGGATCCGGGTGAGATCCCAATAGCCCTCCCCTTCGTCCGGCGGCAGGGTCACGCGGGCACCGAGCAACCCGCGCTTCGGATGCCGCGTCATGTGCTCTACTTCCGGAGCCTGCTCGAGCTTTGCGAACGCATCGACGAGCGTATGCCCCGAACCGGCCAGAATCGTCCGGAACAACCCGACATTACGAACCCGGGCATCGACCTTGGAGTCGGCCTCTCGATCTGGTGCTGCCATGATGCGCAAGCCTAGCAGCAAGCGGCGGCCCCGGTGAAATCAGAAGCTGTACCCCACGCGCAGTCCAATCTCCCGCGGCGGATTGACCACGTAATCGTTGGCCAGCCCGCCCAGATCGTTCGCAGGCGTGCCCTGATTGGGGGGCACGAGGATCTCCTGCTTGTCCAAAAGGTTCGTGACATAGGCCGTCACGCGCCACGCCTGGTGCCTCACCGAGGCACTCGCGTTCAGGATCTCATAGGACGAGGACTGCAGCACGGTTGCGGAGCCAAGGGTCGGAGCGAGCTGCATTTTGACGGCGCTTCGATACACGCCGTTGAACGAAAGTGACAGGTCATAGCCCGGCGTGACGATCGTGTCGTACACGAGGGCGGCGCTCAGGCTGTTCTTCGGGCTTCCCGGCATCTGCTCGCCCTTGGTGCCTTTGAGAGCGCCGGGGGTGATCACGCCGCCCACGTTCGCCGGCAATGAGAAGTCGCTGGTCAGCTTTGCATCCACGTACGAGTAGCCGACCGAATAGGACAGTCCGTGCAGCAACGGCAGCGGTCCGCCGCTTTCGATCTCGAACCCCTTCGACGCCGCCTTGTTCGCGTTGTACACGGCGAGATTTCCGGAGGGCAGGCTGGAGCTGATCTGGGGCTTGTCCCAATCGATGTAGAACACGTCGACCGTGTAACTCAGCCCGTTGGCAAAGCGGCCCTTGAAGCCGCCCTCGTAGTTGTTCGTCTGGTCGGGTTTATACGTGGAGAGTGCCGGGCTCTCCTGGAAGGGTCCCGAGAGGGGTACGGAGTTGGCTCCGCCGCGGCGGAACCCCTCCGACCACAGCGCATAGACGAAATGGCCGGCAGCGTACTCGTAGGACGGGTCGACCTTGCCGACGGTCTTGGAGGCCGGCGAGCCGTGAGGCGTGGCCGGGATATCGGTCGGAAAGGTGTAGTCCACATAGGACTGGGCGTCCGTGAACTGCTGCGAGAAGTGCCGGATGCCGAGTGTGATCTGGCCGTGCCGCAGAAAGTGGTACGTCAGCTCGCCGAACACCGATTTGTCCTGGAAATTCTGGGTGTCGATCTGCTGGAAATTGACATCCCCCGGGCCGGCGAGGATGTCGCACGCCGGCGCGCACGGCAGCACGGCCGCGCGCTCGGGAGAGCCCGGAATCGCGATGGTCCACGCACCGACACGCGTCTGCTTCTCGTAGAACACGCCCAACACGTAGTCGAAGACGTGATCGGGGTTGGTATTGGAGACCAGTCGCAGCTCCTCGGTGAACGTGTGCGCGTGGTCGCTGAACTGCTGGGCATAGATGAAGCGCGGATTGGTCGGCGTTCCGGCGTAGTAAGGCAGGAATGCCCCGGAATCTATCCCTGCCAGGTCGTAGGTGTTGTCCTGCAGGGTGCCGCCGGAGGTCGTGTAGTACGAGCTCGTCGAGGACAGGGTGGCGAAGCCGGCGTCATAACTGACATCCAGGCTGGTCAGGTTCGTGTTCCGCGACCAGGGTTGATCGATCTGGGAGAACTCCTGGTAGTGCCCTCCGGCCGGCAACGTGACTTTTGGATCAAAGGGAGATGTGCCGCCGGGATAGTCGGGATTGACCACCGGGCCGCCATCGCCCCGGGCATTGGAGTGCAGGAAGGCCAGTTGTGCACTGAATGCCTCGAATGGTTTCCACAGCAGGCTCGCCCGTCCGGTGAAGGTCCGCTGAAAGTTCCAGTCCGCGCGGCTGGTGTAGATGCCGGAGCTTGCGACCGGATCGGCCGGATTGGCGAGAAGGGGCAGGCCGCTCAGGCTGTTGTTGCTCCGCTGCAGGAGTCCGTGGACGTCGATGAAGCCCGGCTGATAGTCGTACTTGGCCGAGGCGCGGAATGCGAGGGTATCGGCGAGCGGAACGTTGATCATGCCCTTGACGGCATAGCCGGTGCCGTTGGAGTGAGCGAGGCGATCGCCGGAGGCCTCGATGTTGCCCGCGAACGCTTTGGTGTCCGGGGCATTGGGAATGAGCCGCAAGGCGCCGCCCAGGGCACCCGCGCCGTACAAAGTGCCCTGGGGTCCGCGCAATACCTCCACTTGTTTGAGGTCATCCAGTTGGAAATAACCGTCGATCGGAGAGTTGCCGATATAGGTGCCCACCGGATTCTGTTCGAACGTTCGAAAGCCGCGCGTCGCCTCCGCGGTGGCATTGATGCCGCGAATGATGGGCGCGGCCGCCGCGCTGAAGCGGGCTCCGTAGTCGAACATGCTGAGACCCGGGACAGTGGTCGAGAGAGAGGCCAGGTCGGTCACATTCGACTGTGCCAGCTGATCGGCGCTCACCACGGAGAGGTTATAAGGGACCGATTCCAGAACCTGCTCACGACGGTTTGCCGTGACGGTCACTTCCTCGAGCGCGGACACGGAGGCGGTCGATTGCGCTGCGGCCGGTGCCTGCTGCGCACGGATGGCATTGGAATAGATGGCCAGAAACACCGCAGCTCCGACCGTCATTCGTAGCGGCGTGCAGCCCTTTCCACTCGGATTGACGCTCGTCGTATTGTGCTGCTTCATGAACGTACCCCAGGAACTTTCTTTTTCGTGACGCGTTGCGTCAGCGCCACGACGGCGCGTACCCGCGTCCGTATGCGGAACATACGCGCAGCCTTGGGCGGAAGCCTTCGCGGGCAAATGAATTTTGTTAGTAGATTGGCCGCAATCGCGGCCGCGCGCGGTTGTGGCGCGTGGCATGCTGCCTGCGCACCGAATCCGTGCGAAAGATCCATGCCGGTGGCTTCATCGACGGGCTGCGCCCGCCGCCATCAAACATCCGCTGGCAGCGCGACATGGTAACGGCGAAGCGAATCGATCAGGCCTTTGAGATGCGACTGGTAGTGTCGCCAGCGGCCGGAAGAAGTCCCGTAAATCGGCCGGCGTATCTGTGAAGCGCTCGCGGTCAGGGACACTGCGGCATTCTTCTGAATCTCGACCGCCGCATCGGACCATCTGGAGCCGCAATGGCGCGCCATGTCCGCACCCAGGCGTTGCGGCTCTCGGACGAGCTCTTCATAAGCGATCTCGTGAAGCTGCTCTCCAAGGATCGCTCGCCAGTGTCCCATCAGTCGCTCATATGCCGCGTAGTAACGGGCCAGTTCCTCAAAATCGTAAGTGAACGGATACGCCTCGCGGAACAGCGTGCGATACATTGCGAAACAACTATCGAGCGGCGAGCGCCGCAGCAGCAATATCTTCGCTTGCGGCAGGGCGCGTCGAATCGCGCCCAGGTAGAGGTAGTTCATGGGCAATTTTTCGACGATCTTGCCGCTCGAGACCGGCCCGTCGGCGCGGCGGGCGTAGCCTGCTGCAACGGCATCCGGCGCGGCACTCGCCGCCCGCTCGAACAGGTCGGCCGATCCCGGTGGAGTGGCGTCCAGAAGGCTTCTCGAGAAGTTCTCAGTCTCGCCGTTGGAGGCGACATCGGGCAAGCCGGTCAGAATGCGCTCCACCAGCGTGGTTCCGGAGCGCGGCAGGCCGACGATAAAAATGTATCGAGACGAATCGACGACCTCCGCGCCCTCGCCGCGATGCGGTGCCAAACGTCCTCCCGCGCTACTGCGATCCGCGGAATAAACCTCTTCTATGCGCCGCAGCTTCAGCTCGTCGGCGGCGACGTCGTACTGCAAGCGCGAACGGCGCGCACGAGCCGCCTCCGCAAACCAACGAAAGGCCTCATCGAACCTGTTCAGATCATCGAGCTCCTTGGCCAGCGCGTATCCGATGAACAGCTTGCCCTGATACTCGAGATTGGCACTGGCTAGCAGTCTCTGCAACTCGCTCACGTGGTTCGCGCCGCATGCCTGGACTCGCAACTCCGAGCGCAAGAGGTAACTCGGGTACTGCGCCGGGTCCAGCGAGATGGCGCGGTCACAGGCCGCCTCGGCTTCCGCGAGCCGCCCGAGACTGCGCTCGCTGCACGCGAGGTTGTACCAAAATCGCGGAGTCTGAGAGGCCAGCTCCGTGGCGCGCCGGTACAAGCGATTGGCGCGTTCGTGTGCTCGCAAGGCCAGCGACACGAAGGCAAGCCCATCGTAGGCATCCGCGGGGCCTGTTTCGAGCTTCTCAGCCTCACAGATCAGGCTTTCCGCGTCTGCAGCCCGCCCGAGCTGCAAGAGTATCGATGCAAGCATGGCGTGCGCGGGTACACACGTGCGCTTGCCGCTGACAGCGCGCTCGGCAAACGGGAGCGCCGCGCGGAAATTCCCGGCGCGCATCAGGCGGTATGCTTCCAGGTCAGCCGTGTCGGACGGAATGGGCATGGTAGTCTGCTGTCGAAGCATCACTGTATACCGAACCCTCGCTCGCGGCGGCAAACCCGGCAGCACCATCCCTCAAAATGGCGAAATTGCTAGGAATTCTCCGCAGCAACCAAAGGCTTTTGCGGGGTCTCGCTGCTGGCCTCGAGGAGCCCTTGCGCTATAGTCCTGCAACTCCCGCCCCCCTGTCGATCGAGATCACGCGCCATGTCCCGCAATGAATCCTCGCCGCCGCAGCCGGTGAAAGAAATCGAGAATGTCTGGATCACGTTGTCGGACGGCTGCCGGCTGGCTGCGCGTCTGTGGCTGCCCGAGGACGCCGAGACCAACCCGGTCCCCGCGATTCTCGAATACCTGCCCTACCGAAAGCGCGATTTCACTCGCCGCCGCGATGAGAGCATGCACGCGTACTTCGCGGCGCATGGTTATGTAGGCGTGCGCGTGGATATGCGCGGCTCCGGCGATTCCGACGGGATCATGCACGATGAGTATCTGCTTCAGGAACAGGACGACGCGCTGGAAGTCATTGCCTGGATTGCACGCCAGCCGTGGTGCACCGGTGCGGTCGGGATGATGGGCAAGTCCTGGGGCGCCTACAATTCGCTACAAGTTGCCGCGCGCCGGCCACCCGAGCTCAAGGCGGTCATTTCCGTCATGGGCACCGACGATCGCTACGCCGAATGCATACACTATTCGGGCGGCGCCTTGCTGAACGACAATTTCTGGTGGGGTTGCATCATGCAGCTCTTCAATGCCCGGCCCCCGGATCCGCAGATCGTCGGCGATCGCTGGCGCTCCCTGTGGCTCGAGCGGCTGCGGGCCGAGGAGTTCTGGCCGAACATCTGGCTTCGACATCAACACCTCGATGCGTATTGGAAGCATGCTTCCCTCTGTTTTGACTACGCAGCGATCGAATGCCCTGTCTGGTTTTGGGGCGGCTGGGCCGATCTGTATCGCGACACACCGCTACGGCTGTCGCAGCATCTCGAGGTCCCCCACAAGGTGACTGTCGGACCGTGGGCGCATCTGTATCCGTACGAGGCAATCCCGGCACCCGCCGTCGGTTATCTGCAGGAGGCGGTTCGCTGGTGGGATCGCTGGCTCAAAGGCAAACAGGATGACTCCATCCTTTCCGAGCCCCCGCTGCAGTTCTACATGATGGAAAGCGTACCGCCCGTCCCCCACCTGGACCACCGTGCCGGCCGCTGGATTGCGGAGGAGTCATGGCCCAGTCCGGGTGTCGAGCTCACTCCGTTCGCGCTCAATCCGGGCCGCCTCGAGCGCGCGCCCGCCCCCGAGACCGGTCTCGAGATTGCCTCGCCGCAGTCGACCGGCTTGGCATCCGGCGACTGGGCGAGCTTCGGAGTGCCCGGCGACCTGCCGGGTGACCAGACGCTCGACTCCTTCGGATCGCTGGAGTTTGATAGCGAGCCCCTGGGCAGCCGTGTCGAGATACTCGGCCATGCGACCGTGAATCTGGAGCTTGCCGCCGATCGGCCGGTCGCGGTCGTTACTGCCCGACTGATCGATGTTGCGCCCGATGGCCGTGCAACACTCGTCGCCCGGGGTTTTCTCAATCTGACCCAACGCGAGAGCCGCGAGAATCCCCAACCCGTCGTCCCCGGGCAGCGCTACCGGGTCCAGGTCCAGCTCACCGGAACCGCCTATGCGTTTCCGGCGGCACACAAGTTGCGGATCGCGTTGTCCACGGCTTATTGGCCGATCATCTGGCCCTCGCCCGAGCCGGTGAGGATGACCATCTTCACTGGCGCTTCGCAGCTGGTGTTGCCGGTCAGGCGCCCCCGATCGGAAGACAATGACCTGAATTCGCTGCCGGAGCCGGCCTCTTCCGCGCCCTCGCCGACTACCGTGTTACGCAGCGGGCGTCTCGAGCGCTCGGTGACCATCGATCAGCTCACGGGCCGGGTGAATCACCGGACGTACGTGGATGGCGGAACCTTCGGTCCCACCGGCAAAATACGCTTGGAGTCTCCCGGCGTCGAAATCAGTCATGTTTCCGAGCGTAACTACAGCATCCACCCGGGCGATCCAAACTCGGCTCATGCGAGCATGACACAGACATGCGAGATTGGCCGTGGCAGCTGGCAAACGCGAATACAGACTTACGCGGAAATGACCTCGACACCTGCGACCTTCGAGGTATTCGCGTGGGTTGAGGCATTCGAGGCCGATGCATCCATCTGCCGGCGCGAGTGGAAAACCAGCATCCCGCGGAAACTTCTCTAGCATGAGTCTCCTTCCGCCTCTGCCGGCAAGCGACTACGCCGCGGGCGCCCCGCGAGCGACATTCCTGGGGCAGCCGCCCGGCCTCGCGACTCTTTTCTTTACCGAGATGTGGGAGCGGTTCACCTACTACGGGATGCGCTCGGTCCTGATTCTGTTCCTGGTGGGCGCCGTGAGCAGTGGTGGACTGGGCTTCGACGATCAGACTGCGAGCTCCATTTACGGGCTGTACATCTGCGCAACCTACATATTCTCCCTGCTGGGCGGCTGGATCGCCGACCGGCTCATCGGTCCGCAACGGGCCGTCATCGCCGGAAGTGTCCTCATATTCGCCGGCAACGCATTGCTCACCCTCGGTCAAATCAACCTGTTCTTCATGGGACTGCTCGTCATCGTATTGGGCGTGGGCCTCCTCAAACCCAACATCAGCGCCATGGTGGCACAGCTGTACCCCGAGGGCGGCTCACGCCGCGATGCCGGATTTTCGATTTTCTACATGGGAATCAGCGTAGGCGCGGTGCTGGGCTCATTCCTCGTGCCGCTGTGCGCGGCGCATTATGGCTGGCGGGCCGGGTTCAGCCTGCCCGCAATCGGCATGATCGCGGGACTCGGCTATTTCCTGCTGACTCGCAATTGCCTGGCGGAGCCCGATATCCCGCTGCGCAGGAGCGCCCGCGCGTGGTTGCCCGTCATCGTCCTTTTGCTGGCCGTCGCAGTCGCCGCCGGACTTGCAGTCACCGGTCGCATCCGGATCGATCCCGCCGCCGTCTCCGCTGCCGCGTCCTGGTTGCTCGGGCTGCTGGCGGCCGGCTATTTCCTCTACCTGTTGGTCTTTGCGGGGCTTGCGCCCGATGAGCGCAGGCGCATCTGCGTGATGATGGTGCTCTTCGCCGCGTACGCTGTCTTTTACGCCGGATTTGAACAAGGCGGCGCGTCGATGAATTTATTCGCCGAGCGCTACACTGATCGCCGCCTGCTGGGATGGTCCTTTCCGGCGGGGATTCTGCAGGGAACCACCGCCCTGTACACCATACTGCTCGCGCCTGTATTCGCTGCGCTGTGGATTGCGCTGGGAAATCGCGGCAAGGATCTGTCACCGCCGGCCAAGTTCGCCACCGGTCTCACCTTGTTGAGCCTGGGAACACTCGTGATGGTGGTCGCCTCGCAGCTGGTCGTGTCGGGCCACAAGGTCTCGCCCGCGTGGTTGTTGTTCACCTACCTGCTGCAGGAATGCGGTGATCTGTGCCTGTCGCCGGTGGGCTTGTCATCCATGACCAAGCTGGCTCCGCGCCGCTACGTCAGCCAGGTCATGGGGGTGTGGTTTCTGGCGCTCGCGCTCGGCAACAACCTGGCCGGACAGTTGTCCCGCCAATATGATGCGGCCAACCTGGAATCGCTCCCGGCGCTTTTTCTAAAAATCCTCTGGTGGACTCTCGGTGCGGCGATCCTCATGTACTGGCTCGCTCCCCGATTACAGCGTCTGATCAAAGGCTCTGGAGAGATTCCCGCGCCTTGACGCAATACCAGTCTATCAGGCGCAAAACGAGCTCTTCCGTGAGCTGCGAGTACGGTCCCGGCACATAGGCCACCGAGTTGACGCCGCGCTGGTTGTTTTCAGCGAGCATCCGGTCCTGGTCGTCGGTCGCCTCCCAGACCTCCGTCAAGCGCTTGAGATCGTAATCGACGCCCGCGACAGCGTCCTTGTGGACGATCCATTTCCCCGTGATGCGCGTCTCCTGCGGCCCGATTGGCATGGCCTGAAAGAGAAATCCGTAATCCCCGGTGATGTGGTTGAAGCAGTGCGGATTGACACCCCACCACATGGCGCCGACATCGCCGTGG